>DAOTTM010000045.1:0-20375 GCA_034437915.1 Dehalococcoidia bacterium
CAGATCAACGGGTCGTCGGATGCGGGCCGCGTGTACCGCACGAAGGTCGGCTGTTTGCGCATCTGCGATTCGGGACCGGTCGCGGTCGTGTACCCGGAGGGAACGTGGTATGGGGGGCTCGGTCCGGACGCGCTGGAACGCGTGATCGCGGAGGACCTGGGGCGGGGCAAGGTGGTGGAGGAGTTGGTGATCGGGCGGAACCCGCTGGGGGCGGGGGTGAGGGCCTAACCCACGATGCGGTCCCAGTTCGCCTGGCTGAACATCTCCGCTGGGAGCCGTTCTGGGCCAACCATAGCCGCCGCGCTCACCCTGTTCAGCGAAGGGTCCGCCACCCTCCGCTCGCTGACACTCTTGCGCCGTTCCGCCGCCTTACGCGTGAACTCGGAATCGAGCGTCGATTGCAGCGAGGCAACGAACCGCAGCCGCCGCATCCGTTCGCTGCGTTCCTCCGCGTAGGGCGCGAACAACGCCGGCGTCCAGTCGTCACTGCCCAGCAACAACTCGCTCACAATCCGCACGTCGCGCAACGCAATCGATACGCCCTGCCCGATGATCGGGTCGTTGTGCCCCGCCGCATCGCCCACGAGCACGACTCCCTCGGCAAACGGCTCGTCCGTCCAGGTGTCCTCGTTCGGGTACGAATGGCAGTGGCTGATGGGGGTCGAATTGGCGATGCTTTCGTTCCAGCCCGGCGGCACCGATTTGAGGTTGAAGGCTTCGAGGAAATGCCTCTGGGCGTCCTCTCCTGCGAGGCGTGTCTTCTGTTCGAGCGCGTAGCCAAGGTAGAGCCGCACGCGCCCGTTCCCCTGCGGAAAGGCGAGGAAGTTCACGTCTCCCTCCGTGCCCTTCGTTTGCGCATCGTCCGGCCAACCGTGGGCGCCCTCGACCAGCATCCCCGAGAAGAGGTGGTGCGTCGGGTCGCGATGCATCGGGATACCCGCCTGGCCGCGGATGACGGAGTTGCGCCCATCCGCCCCGACCACCAGCCGCGCCGTTGCCGTGTGTTCCGCCCCCTCGTGCGTGTAGCGAAGCGCTGGCCCGCCCGCGAGCGCAACGCGCGCCACCCCGCGCCGCACCGTTGCCCCCGCCGCCTCCGCGGCGTCCGTCAACGCCTGGCAGGCCACCGGGTGGCGAAGGCAGAGTGGCCCCGGCACGTCCGGCATCAGCGTGCTCATATCCAACGCCTGGGCAATCGCCGCCTCCGGATCGATCCCCTCTCCGAAGCCAACATGTCGCGTGAGGTAGTGCCCGCCCGCGGCCATGAGGACATCAAGCAGACCCGTGCGCTTCGCCTCGTTCACGCCCCAAGGCGCGATCCACTCCCCGCGCACGAGATCCGGGTACTCCGTCGTCTTTTCGAGCACGAGCACGCACTTGCCCGCCCGCGCCATCACCGTCGCCAGCGCGCTCCCCGCAATCCCCCCACCCGCAATCACCAGGTCGTACTTCAAGCGGACATCCCCCAGAATGATTTGGGAAGTGTAAACCATGAACGAGAACCAAGGACTCCGTACCACGCCAGGGAGACAGGTACCTGAATTCGGGAGTTCGTTGGTTGCCGGGCGCGGGGGCGGTAAGCAAACCGTTCGTCCTGAGCCTGTCGAAGGATGAACACGACGCCGACCATCGTTCGCGCTGTACCGGCCCTTCGACAGGCTGTTCTGAAACGACGTCGGCATCGTAGGCACGGCCCTCCTGTTTAAACGGGGGCCTATCGACCATTTTCGAGGCTGTTCGACCCTCGCGAGTGAGCGCGCCGAAGTGACCGCGAAGGCAAGCCACCCCGAATTGCA
The DNA here is from genome assembly GCA_034437915.1 of Dehalococcoidia bacterium. Lineage (GTDB taxonomy): Bacteria > Chloroflexota > Dehalococcoidia > Tepidiformales > Tepidiformaceae > JACRBT01. Next base: position 1,794 of record DAOTTM010000045.1, read on the forward strand.
GCAAACGATTCGTGCCCGGCGCAAACGTGCGCGGCGTCCGCTCCCGGCCACGGAAGGCCGTGCCTACACCCGAAGCGGCCCGCGGCGCGGACTCGGAACTGTTCTCGTTTCATAACTGGTTGCGGCCAACGGCCATCCACGACTCAGGGCGAACGGACGCGCACAACAATTCTAAATGCTGATTTTCTCCCCTCGCCCGCGAGGAACGAGTCGGGAGAGGGGTTGGGGGTGAGGGCGGGACGCGGACGATGAACGCCGGTTGGAAATCAGATACCCCCTCCTGTGCCGCGGAACTCGGTACTCAGCACCCCAACCCCCTATACTGGCCCGAGCCGCTGCCACCATGGCTTGAAGGAGTACCGACGCCCATGAGCGAAACAGCGAACTATCGCACCGAACTGGTGTCGCGCCTGCGCGCAGTCACGGATGACCTCGCCTGGATGATCCGTGGGCTCACCGCTTCTGACCAGGCCTATCGCCAGTCCGATGACGAATGGAGCGTCCACGAACACCTCGCCCACGTGCGTGATATGGAGCAGGAGGTCTTCCTCCCCCTCCTTCGCTGGGCCACCGTGCCCGAGATGCTCGACCCGCTCGACTATAGCCGCCGCGAATGGCACGAAAAGCGCTACCGGTCGGATGAACCCGCGAATCGCGTGATGGACGACATCGCCAAAATTCGCGATGAAGAGCTCCTCATCTTCCGCCAGATGAACGATATGACCTGGTCCCGCTACCGCACCGATACGCGCTGGGGCCCGCTCACCTGCCAGTGGGTCGCGGAGCTGATGTACCGTCACGCCCTCGACCATCTCCAGAACATGATGGCTTTGCGCCAGGACCTCCACCTCAACGCCCTCGCCCCCTCGCCCCTCGTCGTCGGCGGCTATATTGGCGGGAGGAAGGCCTGATGCCCCTGCGCAGCCTCTTGTTTGTGGACCCCACCGGAGAAAACCTCGAAGCCGCCCTCGCATCGGAAGCGGATGCCCTGATCTTCATGCTCGCCGACGCCCGCTTCCCCTCGGAACTCCTCCGCGCGGCCGCACAACTCTCAATCCCCAAAGCCAGGGAGGCGGGCAAGCGCGCGTTCGTGGTCGTGAACCATCCTCGCACGAAGCTGACGCGAGGCGACATCGAAGCGGTAATGAGCGCTGACCTCTCGGGCGTCATCGTCCCGCATTGCGGCGAACCCCAGGACGTCCGCGATGTCGCGGTCCTTTTGCGCGAATTCGAACTGCGGGGTGGTGTGGAGATCGGCGCCGTCGCCATCATCGCCCGCATCGATACCGCCCAGGGCCTCCTGCGCGCCGCCGAAATCGTCCAGGCGGCGCCACGCGTTGCCGCGCTCCTCTTCCACCATCAACGTTATGCACACGATATCGGCGCGCGCGACGAGGAGAAGGGCGAACGCCTTGCCTATGCGCGCGGAGCAGTAGTTGCCGCCGCCCGAGCGTTCGACCGGCTGCCCTTGATCGCGGCGGGCGCTCTCGAAGCCCGCGTCATGGCCCAGTACGGCTTCGCTGGTCTGGTGCTCCCGGACGCCGGGTCGGTCATGGCCGTCAACGCCGCCTTTGCAACCACCGAGGGCCAGGCCGCCCGCGCCCGCGACGAAATTGCCGCCTATGAAGCAACCCAGGGCGTGGAGGACTGGGTTGCGCGCCTCGGCCACGAGGTCATCGACGTCCACTCGGCCCGCAAGGCGCGCCAACGGCTGGAATGACGCCCCCAGGACGCTGGCCCTGCCCCGCCTGCGGCCGCGAATTCCGCCGCACAAAGCAGAGCCACTTCTGCGTCCCCGGCTGCACCGTCGATGACACCTTCCGAGGCTTTCCGCCTTCCCATCGCGCCATTTACGACGCGATCATGGCCCACCTCGATTCGCTCGGCCCCGTCCACATCGATGCCGTTCAAGTCGGCGTCTTCCTCAAACGCACCCACAAGCTCGCCGAAGTCCGGCCGCGAGTCCGCAGCGTCGCGCTCTCCATGGTCCTCCCACAGACCATCGAACACCCACGCATCGGCCGACACTACCGCTCCGCCCCGGATCGCATCTGGCATCCCGTCTCCCTCGTTACCGTCGCCCACTTCGACGACGAAGTCCGCGCCTGGCTCACGGAAGCCTACTTCGCCGCCGAATAGCGCCGACCGTGCCTACGAAGCAGAGGTTGTTTCAGAGCAGTTTGTCGAAGGGTGAGCACGCCGTCCAGCCATTGTCGCGCTCCGTGCATCCTTCGAAAGGCTCAGGACGCGCGGGCGATTGGGAACGCGCCCACCTACGCCATGCTGCGAACACGACGCTTCATCCCTGGTTGCCGTCAGCGGCCATCTTCGACCCAAAGGCGAGCGGTCGCGTCGTTGGCGCGAGGCGGAGTGAGGAAGCTGACCATCCCAGGGCTTGTTGACGCCCGCGCTGCCGATTGGTGGAGTTGTGGCAATAGGGCCCGCAGGTTCGCGCGGCCAGAGGCGCCGGGTTAGAATCTGGGCACATCCGAACCAGCGTCGCGTTGCCAGCGGCACGCGGCGGCGTCATTCGAGTTCCTTGAGGTAAATCAATGTCTGTTGAGCCAACGATCGTTTCCGTCCGCGACGGTATGTTTAAGACGCCCGTGTATCGCGCGGGCAAGGGCGAACCACTGGTGTGGTTCCATGCCGCGGGCGGGCTGAACAACGGCTGGACGGCGGAACTGGCCAAGCTGGCTGAGAGCTACGACGTGATCGCGCCGGTCCACCCGGGCTGGGACGACACCGAGGGCCTCGACAAAATCGACGACATTCATGACATGGTCATCTACTACCAGGACTTTTTCGACGCGATGGGACTGACCAGGTTCAACCTCGCGGGACACTCCATCGGCGGGCTGTTCGCGGCGGAATTCGCGGCGGCACGCCCGGACATGGTGAAGAAGCTCGTGCTGATCTGTCCCGTGGGCATGTGGATCCCGGAGACGCCGGTCACGGACATGTTCGCGCTGATGCCGCAGGACCTGCCCAACGTCCTCTTCGGCGATATGACCAACCCCATCATCCCCCAAGTTATGAAGCGGCCCGAGGGCATCGATGAGATGGCGCAGATGATGTATCTTCGGCTGGCGAACTTCTCGGCGACGGGGAAGTTCATCTGGCCCATCCCGGACAAGGGATTGAAGAAGCGCATGCATCGCATTAGCGCCCAGACGCTCATCCTCTGGGGCGAACAGGACAAGCTCACGCCGCCCGCCTATGGGCCGCTCTTCCAGGGCAAGATCGCGAAGTCGCAGCTGGTGAGGGTGCCTGGCGCGGGGCATATGCTCCCGCTGGAGAACACGGAAGCGTTCGGCAAGGAGATCGTGGGCTTCCTGGGGTAGGCCCTCACCCCCCGACCCCCTCTCCCGACTGCGCGGGAGAGGGGGAGAACAACCCTTAACGACACAACTGGCACGGAGTTCGAACATGAAGCAGATAGCGATCGTCTTGTTCGATGGGGCGGAAGAGTTGGACTTCGTCGGGCCGTGGGAGGTGTTCACGATGCTTTCCCAGGCGGTCGAGGGTTCGTGTAACGTGTTCACGGTGTCTGAAACAGGCGGGCAAGTGACGTGTGCGAAGAAGTTGCGCGTGCTGGCGGACCACAGTTTCGAGACGTGCCCACCCGTCGATGTCTTCCTCGTCCCGGGTGGTATGGGAACGCGCCGTGAAGTGGCGAATCCTGCAATGCTCGCTTTCCTGCAGCGAATCGCCCCAACTGCGGAAGTGGCGACATCGGTCTGCACAGGATCGTTCGTGTTGGAAGCGGCGGGGCTGCTCACGGGCAAGCGCGCGACGACCCACTGGGGTTCCATCGAACGCCTGAAGGCGCTTGGGACCGTTCTGGTCGTGGAGAACACACGCTTTGTCGATGAAGGCAAGGTGGTCACGTCGTCCGGCGTATCCGCCGGTATCGACATGGCCCTGCATCTCGTGGGCCGCCTCTGGGACCCACCGACGGCCCGCCGCGTCCAGAAATACATGGAGTATTTCCCGGACCCGCCGTATGGGGATGTGGCGATCCCGGGGTAAGGCAACGGAACTGATCACACTTCGGTTGTGTTTGAAGGAATTGGCCCCAGGACGGCTGCAAGGGCGAGATTCCAGGCGATCCGAATCCGAGTCGGAACGGGGCCAAGAAGTTCCACCAAACGGTTCATGAAGAGTCGTCGGCCACGAGGACCCAGCACGACAAGCAAGGACGACAACCATCCAAAAGTATCGGCGAATTCCACCTCATGGCCCTGGGCCAAGTACCTCTCAGCCTCCAACTTCGCTTGTGGCGACACGGTGGCGGTCGGGGCAATGAACTGATAATCTCGCAAACCGTTCGGCATCATCTTGTTCTGGAAGGTGCTGCTAACGCGTTCAGCCCCAATGGGCCGCTCTGTGATTTCCAACACGTCCAAGACCTGTTGTCCAGCCCGCGTCGTGATGTCCCCTCCTGCACCTCTCGCCGCATCGGCCTCGTTGATTCCTTGAGTCATGACCCGCCAGGTGCCTCCAGTTAGGAGTCCGAGCGACTCCAAACCAGCTTGAACAAGGACGACCGGAAGCAGACCACCGGACTGTGTGGCAAGTAGCTGCTCGACAAGAGCGCGCCACTGATCGAACGAAAGGCGTTCCACCCGTTCCACCGCTACGGTCGCCGCATCTCGAAGAACTGCGAATCGCCGGAGACACTCGTTCAGGAGTTGCATGCGAAAGATGGAATCTGCCCCTTGAACTGCGTCCACGATGGCAAGCATCGCGGCGAACCCCTTCTTATCGCGGACCTTATCCGTGGTCGCTGCGGTGAACTGTACTTGCCGACGAAAGACATTCAGATACGGCCCGCTTGTTCTGGGGATCCGGACACTGCCGAGGAACGGATTGACGACCCGCTCGTCCAAAGTTCGTCCGTTGAACGCGTCAGCGCCCTGACTCACGTATGGCTTCGTGACATCGGCATCCGGCGCAACGATCGTCGCCAAGACAACTCCCAAGAGCGCTTCCCGATAACTCCCGGTCTTCGAAGCGAAAACGAGTTCCAGCGAGGCAAGGAGGGCAGGCGCATCGATGAATGGCACGTCCACCGACTGCCCGTCGACACCTTGAAAGGCAGACTCCAGCACACGAGCAGCTTCGGAATAGTCAAGCGCGGGCATTGCTCCAGATTGAATGGCCTACAGCACTGGTCGTCAAGTGAAGGTTGGCGTCAGAGCGAGTGCGCTACGGCCTCGGCGATGCGTCTTGCAAGCAGGGGCGGCACCGCGTTTCCTATCTGGCGGAATTGCGAACTCTGTCGTCCCTCGAACTGAAAGTGGTCGGGAAAGGACTGTAGCCGTGCGGATTCGCGAACGGTGAGCCGTCGCAAAGTAATCGGAGCAATTCCCCGGCCCGGTTCGCCGCCGTCCATCAACATTCGATGATATTGCTCTATCCACGGTCGCTCACCGCCTCGAAGCTGGCGGGTGTCCAAGACCGGCGTCTTATTTCCCCCGGAACTCGCATGGATCGTGGGCGCCGGGCGATCGAGATCGATCGGACGGCCTTGCCCGTTGAACAGCATGCCAGCGAATGGGCTACGCCTCATCACCGGATTCGGAGCAAGAGCAATTTTCGCCGTGCACGCCCCTTCATTCCCGGGAGCGCCCGGTTCGGGCAGGTCTCGTAATACTGACGCAGCCGAGACCCAGCTTCCCGAGTGTGTCGCCTCGGGGAAGCTGATGATTGCTCCGCGGTCGCAACTGCCCACCAACACGACCCTTTCGCGAACTTGCGGGACGCCGAAGTCCGCCGAGTTCAGAACTCGAACTTCGGTGGAGTATCCAATCTCGTCAAAGCGGACTCGGAGGGCAGAAAGCAGGGACGCCCACTTAGAAAGCGTTCCGAGCGCCTTCACATTTTCCAGGACAAACATCCGTGGACGAACCGAATCGACGACGGCTGTGAACTTCCAGACCATCTGGCTGCGTGGGTCTTCCGGGTCCATCTTGCCAGCCACCGAAAATCCTTGGCACGGCGGTCCGCCGATGACTACGTCGGCTTTCGGCAGAGCGTCGAGCCATACGTCATTAACGGAACCGAGGTACACATGGTCGCCCAGATTCCGGCGGTAGGTCGCACACGCATCGCGGTCGATGTCGTTCGCCCAAACAATCTTGAACCCGGCCTGAGCGAAGCCAAGGTCCATGCCGCCTGCTCCGGAAAAGAGGGATAGTACAGTTGGCTGGCTCACCTTGACTCCCGATAAATGATTATGAAACTGATCGATATCACTATGCTGACTATCGGAGGGCTGGCCAAAACCGTCAAGTACCTTCATCATTGAGGTTAACCTTTGCCGTATGTTGTCGCAGTTTGTCGTACTTAGTCGTTGATGTCAACAGCCCGGACGACCTTGTTCCCATCGCTTCGGCCATGGACGAGTTCGATATTTCCAAGCGCACTCTCGAGCGGCTCATCGTTGAGCACGGGATCCCGAAGTTCCGTCGTGCAGGCGACCGCAAGACATACGTTTCACGCGCCGCGGTGCTTCGCCGCATGGGTTTTCGGGAAGTCCGCGTTCCGTACGACGCAAGCCCTTCCTAACCCGGCCCCGTCTCCCACGTGATGAGCATCTCTTTCGCGGCGGTACGATGGGCGGGGATGTACCCGTTCTCCGTCTTCGCGAAGAGTTGGTCAAACTCGCCCTCGAGACGGGCGCGGACGGTGTCTCGGTCTTTGGGGCGGAGGTTGAGCAGCCACGCTTCGATCGTTTCCGGGCGCGTTGGGGGCACGGGGCCGGGGGTCATGCGTGGGGCGGGAAGAACCTGGACATCGGGGAGGATGCCCATCTCCCAGAGCACGGGGAGCAGTTCGCGGTGGCCGGGGACGGGCTCCTGCGGTTCGCCGAAGATGGTGGGCCACATCTGGGCGCTGCCGTTGGGCGGGGGTGTGCTCCAAACGCCGATGAGGACGCGGCGGCGGCTGGCGTTCATCAGCTTTTCGACGAAGCGGACGATGTCGCTGACGAAATAGGTGACGTTGCAGACAACGGTGACATCGCCGACCACGGCATGGTCATCGAGCCAATCGGCGGTGACCAGGCGCGCGTTGGTGATGCCCGCCTCCTTCGCGGATTCGTTGAACTCCGTGCCCATGCCAGGCGATGGTTCGACGTTTACCAGTTCGCGGCAGCCGAGGGCAAGGGGAAGGCCAACGCGCCCGGCGCCTCCGCCCACGTCCACGACGACATCTTCGGGATGGACGAAAGCGGCGATGGCAGCCTGGTTGGCATCGACCTCGCGTCGGGGGTCCATGCGGAACTGGCGCGCCATGCGGTCCCAGACGGCCATGCCTTCGAAGCTGCTGCCCTGGAGGCGCGCCTGCTGGGCGATCACGGCGGCCACGCGGGCGGCGTAGGTTTCGGCGCCACTGGTCACAGTTTGACTACTCCAAGGTGCTTCACAAAAAGGGCTTCGCTGTGGTCGAATTCTTCGACGGGTACGGCGGCGTGGGCGCCGGGGTTGATGTGCAGGCGCTTATCTTTCGAAGCGATCGCGTTGAAAAGATTGAGGCCGTTTTCGCGGGACACGAGTTCATCGTCCCATTGCTGGATGAAGAGCACGGGCACGGTAATCTTCGGGGCATCGCCACCGAGGCGGATGCGCCCGCGCTCCATCCACGGGTTGTCTGAAGGTCCGGTGGCAAAGCCCATGAGGCCGAAAACGGCGACCGTGATGCGCGGCTCCGCAGCGACGAAGGGGAGGCCGAGGCTCGTCCCCATGGAGAGGCCCCAATAGCCGACGGGCAGGGAGTCTCCTACTTCGGGAAGCGTCTGGACAGCGTCGAGCGTGGCTTTCCAATCGGCCACCATGTCGTCGGTGAAGTCCTTGAACTCGCCGTTGGAGCGCGAGGCGATCCGCTCGGCCCAGATGCGTTCTCGGTCCTTACCCCCATCGGGGAGGCGGTCGCCGTGTCCCGTGGCATCGATCGCCGCCGCCGCAAAACCGTGGTGCCGCACCAGGCGGCTGCCCAGCGCCGCGATATAGTCCGTCTTCTTGTGTGTCGCCGCACCGTGCCCGAGAAGCACGAGCGGTCGCGGCCCCGTCGATCCTTCCGGCGTCCAGACGACGGCGGGCACGGTTCGCCCCGCGACTTCGAGCCGGAACTCCCGTTCGACAACGCCGTTGTTGGTACTTGCCTCGCCTCTCCATTGCATGGGCGGTTCTCCCGGTGGTGTTTGGGCAAGCCTACACCAAAGGACGCGGGCGCCGTCACGAGTTCGCCGGTTGAACATCCCAGCGCTTGCTCACGCGCGCGCTACGGACGGCGGGGGCGGGCGGAGAACCGCGATGGTCAGCGGTCGGATGGGCCACGGCGGGTGGAGCAGGCGCGAACTGAATCACGGGGATGGGCATCCCGCCGCTTGCTTACGCGCGCGCCACGGACGGCGGAGGTGCTCACTTGCGTGGGGGCCGCGGAATGAAGCCGCTCGTGCGCCGGACGTAGTCGTCGTAGCCGGGGCGGCGCTTTGCCATCGAGCGTTCGAGGAGCGGGACGCCGGAGACGCGCGTGAGGAGCACGGTCATCACGATCGGGCCGATAGCGACCCAGGCGATCTCCGGGCGAGCGAGGGCGACGAAGAAGATACCCCACCAGACGAGGAAGTCGCCGAAATAGTTGGGATGGCGCGTATACGCCCAGAGTCCGCGGTCCATCACTTTGCCGGCGTTTGCGGGGTCTGATTTGAAGCGCCCAAGTTGGAAGTCACCGATGGCTTCGAAGGCGAGCCCGACTGCCCAGACGGCGAGCCCAACGAAGTCGATCCACACAAGCCCGTCCGGGCCACCTTCCACCTGGGCCATCTGGAGCGGGAGGGAGACGACGAGCATGAGCACGCCCTGGAGGCCGAAAACGGTGAAGAGGCTGAAAAGCGGGAAGCGGGCGCCGTAGTGGGCACGCATGCGCTTGTATCGGAAGTCCTCGCCATGGCCCCAGTTGCGACGGAAGAGGTAGATCGAGAGGCGCAAGCCCCAGATCGTGGCCATCGCGGTGATCAGCCACTTCCGCGCATCCGAGCCATCGCCAACGATGAACGCGGCCCATGCGACGAGGACAAAACCGAAGCCCCAGATGATATCGACGATGCTCGCATCGCGGCGGGCGAGGCTGAACAGCCAGGTTGCGAACATCAGACCGAAGACCACAGCGGCAGAGACCAGGAAAACGGTGAGCATGCGACTCTCCTCGCGCTTAGATGGTGACAGGACTTCCGTTGCGCGCCGATTCGACCCAGTCGTCAACCTTCTGCCACTGGTCGTAAAGCCAATCGATGCGGGCACCGTTCGCGGCGGGAATGTCGGCGTTCGAGACGCGCCAGAAGGCGATGCGGACGCGTTGGCCGATTAGCGCTCCGCGCAGGAACGAACGATAGGCGCTTGCGGGCTCGAGGCCGAAGTGCGCGCAAATGACCACATCAGCCTCCGGGGCGGCGGCGAGAAGGGCGAGAGCGCCACCGAGACGGGGCGGGAGGACGTTGCGGAGGGTCGCCGTGCGTTCACCGTAGGGGCCGTCCTTGGTGCGTTCGACGATGCGGCGGAGCTTTCCAGCATCGAAGAGCGTGCCTTCCGGGAAAATGACGACGCCATCGGATTCGGTCATTCCCGCGGCCAGCGCCGCGACTTCCGCGACCTGCCGCGCATTGTCCTCCGCACCGTTGCGCACGAAGGCATTGGGCAAACGGTGCCCGACGATATCCAGGCTGGGATCGCGCAGAAGCCAGCGATTCATCACCCAACGCAGGCGGATGGCATGGTGAGCCGAAAGGAAGACAGCGGGAATGAGGTTATCTACGGGCGAGACGTGGCGGACGAAGACGATCACCGGCCCCCTCGCCGCTGCTTCAGCGCCTTCGACTTCGACGCGCAGGCTGAAGATGCGGACGCCGCCCCAGAAGATGGCGCTCGCCCAGCGGCACTGGAGGCGGAAGTTGCGGTCCAGGTACGCATCCGAGGGGTGTCGTTTCCACCCTCCAAACAGGAGCCAAACACCGAAGCACAGGAGCACAGCGACCACTTCGGCCGTGAAATACAGGAGCACGATGGCCAGGCAGCGGACAGCCACGAATCGGCGCGGACGGGCGACATCAAGCACGAGTGCGACGACCAGGAGGAGTGGGGAGAGCAGCAGCGCCAGGAGCCACAGCACAAGAAAAGCGGGGATGGAAACGGCCCGGCGCGCCAATTGGGGGAGCAGCGGTTCGCGGCTCGCGGGCAAAGCGCTCCGGTCGTTCACGCTGGCACGCCAGAAGGGGGCTGGAGGAGGGTTCTCTCGTTTGCCCGCGTGTTCGCGACGTATTCGCCGAACCGCTCGTTCAGCACCTGCTGTCGGTAGGCGAAGATCGCCTCCACCCGCGGCCCCACGACACGTTTTGCGATGACGTCACCGGCGAACCCGAAGCCGACATCGTAGTGGACGATGTCCCGCATCTCGACCCCTCCGGGAACATCGCGAAAATGGTGCTCATGATGCCAGATACGATAGGGACCAGTTCGCTGTTCATCAACGAAGAATTCTTTATGGGAAATGTGCGTGATCTCAGTCACCCAATCGAGGGCAATGCCGAAGAGGGGCGAGACCTTGTAGGTCACAAAGAGTCCGGGGTACATCGCGTCCGGTAGCTTCGAGGTGACTTTGAATCCGAGCCAGGGGGGCGTGATCGCGGGGAGGTTCGCCGGGCTGGAAAAGAAGTCCCAGGCAGTGTCGATGTCCGTTGGCAGGACCTGGACTGCTTCGAACCGATGAATCGCCACAACCACACCTCTCGTCCAGATGTTGACTCGGATGACCGGGCGCAACTCCCCTGGAATCGTGCGCTCGGGCCGACGCGACGCTACTGAGCCTGACCGTTTGGTACATCTTCGCATGGCACGTCAGGTCTCGCAGTGAGCACGCTATCCCGGATCCAGCGGGCAACCAGGCGGGGGCGTTCGACGATGATCTGGTGGTTGCCGGTGGGGGAGAGTTTGAAATTCCAACCGGAAGCGGCGGCGAGGGCGCGGGTTCGTTCTGGCGGAGCGGCGCGGTCGCGGCCGCCGTGAAGGGCAGCGACGGGAGGCAAGACTTCGCTGGCGAGGCGGGGGACGTGTCCGGCGAAAATGATGTTGTCGAGGCTGCCCGTGTGGCTGTCGTGGCAATGGTCGAAAGCGCCGCGGATGACAGCGCGGGGCTGGCCCGGGACGAAGAGTGGGGCGATCGGGAGCCAAAGCGGGCGGAGGCGTTGGAGGCAGGCGCAACCGACGTGTGAGAGATAGTCCGTGTGGAGCACGGCGCGATGGAACAGGCCGCGGCGGTGGAGGTAGTCGAGTCCTTCGCGACGCGTATCGAAGACAGGCATGGCGATTATGCCAACGCGTTCGAACTGGTTCGGCAGCGCCGAGGCGAGGGCGAGGGCGATGATGCCGCCCATCGAGTGGCCGACGATGTGGGTGGGTTGCTCCCGTTCGACGACCGGGAGGAGGTGTTCAACGATGCGTTCGAGGGTGTACTGGCCGCCAGGACGAGGGGCGCTGCCGTACCCAAGCAAGTCTGGCGCGATGGTAGTCACTGAGCCATCGAAGGCGTCGGTCAACGGCCCCCAGACGCCGCTGCTCGATAGGAGGCCGTGGAGCAGGAGAAGGCGGGCTGGTCGGGCGCAGTCAGTCGGGTTTGGTTCAGTCGCTTCCACTGCCCGTATCTTCATACGGGACGAGACAGGGGGACAGTGCAGCCCGTGGCCATTGCACATCACACCGCGGCTCCACGAAGAAGCGGTGGCCCATTTTCAGACAGCGGGCTTGGCTTTTGGCGGAGGTTGACCGATGCTTGATGAAGTCTAGAATCCCGGCGGCATCGTGGAAGGCAGGCCGCTCTCATGACTTCGGTTGCCAGCAGGCCAGCAATCATTTCGGAACCCATCGAGCAGACAATCCGCCGGTTGGAGAGGTTCGTTGCCCGCATGGAGCGACGTTACGAATGCCCGTCGGATTTCGCCGTCCAGGCCGTCGCCTGTGGCCACATGAAGGAAACGGCGGAGGTCTGTAGATGGCTGATCTCTTACCGGACGGCCCAGCGACTCAAGGAGCGCGTTGGCCGAGAGCCTGGCAAGTCTACGACCAGTACCAGATAGTCCACGAAAACAGCGTCGCCTCACTAAGGGACTGTCTGATAATAACCGCTTCCGGGTCCGAACCTGTGTTAGATTCAGGAAATGCATCGATAATTTTCTGACACATCCTAATCGCCGAAGGCGTGATCGCCAGGAACATCGTGGCCTTCTTGGAGGCACGAACGAGAGATGGTTCACTGATCGAGGTGAACGTTCGCGGACGCATCGAGACACGTGCCGGTGGAGTGCCTACCGTAAACAAATGGTTGGTGGCTGAGGCTCGTTATCGTCCGCGAGACCGAATTCTTCGCAGAGTACCTCAACTCGCGCCAGGCCCTTTAGCCTCCGCTCGCAGTCTTCAGGCGGCGGCGCTCCCTGAGGGCGCCCGCGATGAAGCCAGCGCCGTATGTGAGGTGCATGGTGGCCATTGCGAGGAAGGTCAGGCCGATGTTGGCGCCGGCCTTTTGGGCGGAACGGCGGGCGAAGAAGATGCCGCTGGCAGCGTAGACGAGCGAGAGCAAGAACAACAGTTGGCGGGCGCGTTGCCAGAACATGCCGAGAAAGAAGAGCGCCAGGCCCCCCGCGACCATGGCGGAGGGCGCGAAGTGGCGGGAGCGCAGAGGGCGGCCACGGCTCAGGAGGGTGCCCTTGGCGGCGCCGTATTCCCAATACTGTTTCGCCAGCGCCTTGAGTGTACGGCGGGGAAAATAGGAACTGCGGATCGTGGGGACGAGCACGATGCGCCCGCCCGCTTCGATCAGGCGTTCGTTGTAGCTATCTTCGTCGGCGCCGTCCACCGTCTCATCGAAGCGGCCGACAACATCCCAGACCTTGCGGTGGTAGCAGCCGAAGGGAACGGTATCGACGTCGCCTTCCTCGTCGGCGTAGCGGAACCTGGCGTTGCCAACACCGAAGGGTGATGACATGGCGGCGGCGATCGCCTTGCCAGCCGTACCTTCGCCGATCGTCTCTATGGGGCCGCCGACGCAGGCAGCGCCGGTGCGTTGGAGCGCTGCCACGGAGGCGCGCACGAAGTCCTGCCGTACGAGACTGTGGGCGCCGATGATGATCCAGCACTCGCCGCGGGCCTGGTCCATGCCCGCGTTCAGTCCGCCGACGGTGATGCGCCTGGGATTGTCCACGAGTTCGAGGCGCTGGAAGCGCGAAGGGTAGCCGGTGACGAGCTGACGGGTGGCGTCCGTGCTGCCACCATCGGCGACGAGGACTTCGATGCCATCCGGGCCGTAGTCCTGTGCCTGCAGCGAATCGAGCAGGGAGACGATGTAGCGCTCTTCATTCAGGCAGGGGATGACGATGGAGACGAGCGGCCGTTGGGGGAGCGGAAGCGGGCCATCTAGCCGCTCAATGGGGGCGGAGGTTGTCATCAAATCACCGTAGAGCGGAGGGTAGACGCGGTCAACGCGGGCGCTGAATGGCGAGGGCGGCGGCTTCGACGCGGGCGGCGGTGGCATCGACGCCATGGTTGCGCAGGACCCAGGCGCGGCCTTCATCGCCGAGAGACTGGCGTGCATCGCCATCTTCGACGAGACGGGCGACAGAATGAGCGATATCGAAGCCATCGACGGCGCGCACGAAGGGTGGGCGCTCCTCATAGGCGTCATTGAACGAGTACCAGCAGACGACCGGGCGGGCGCAGGCGAGGGCTTCGAGTTCAGCCATGCCAATCACGCCAAGGAGCACCTGGCCGATGACAAGCCCGTGGCGGCTGATGAGCTCGGGCAGGTTGGCGCGCGGTTGATGGCGGATGAGGCGCACGTTCGGGAGGGCGCGGAAAGCCTCGGTATAGTCCCCCCCAGCGTAGGCCGTGAAGCGGATCTCGGGGTGGCTGCGCGAGAGGCGGGTGCAGGCGTTGAGGATGCGGCGAGCGCCCTTGATGTCGTTCAGGGCGCAGGCAATGAGCACGTCACGGCTTTCGCGCGCGGGGGCGATGGGGCGAAACTGCGCGGCATCCACGGGGTTTGGCAGGAACTCGGCATCCGGGCGGCGTTCGAGGACGAAGGGAGCGAGGTCGGGGGTCGCGAAGAAGACACGGGCAGCGTGTTTGAGGGCTTGCTCGACCATGGGGCGCGTGAAGGGCGTGATCTCCCGGACGTCGCTGCCGTGGCAATGCAGGATGTAGGGAAACTTGCCGATCACCCCGAGCATGCCGAGGTAGGTGTAATGGATGTGGACGGCGTCGAAGTGTCCGGTTTGAATGGTGCGGATGATCTGGGCCCATTCGACCGCGCGCACGGGGCCAACGACGGGTTTGATCGCCCAGTGGAGGCTGCCACCTACGAGCCGAGGGCGGATGACCGTGACATCGTGGCCGCGCAGGCGAAGGCCGACGGCGAGGTCGCTAGCCACGGAGGCGATGTCGTTGATCTCGGCGATGCGCATGGTGGCGCTAGTTGTCTCTCTCGCGGCGGAGCTGGCTTAACCATTCGAGGGTGTAGATGGCAATTACTCCAAAGACAAGGGTGAAGGCGATGGTGACCGCGACGCGCCCCTGGGCCGTGCCCGCGACACCGCCGGAGAACGTGTAGGACGTCTCGGCGTGGCTCTCAGCGCTGCGAACGGCGACACGACCATTCGCGAGGCGGACATAGGACTGATCGCGGATAAGGGCCGAGCCGCGAAGTTCGATCAGCCGCTCCTGGAAGGCCGTATCGAAGGCGCCATCGGAGAGTTTGCTGCGCTGGTCCCGTATGGCCGAGAGCGCCGCCTGCAACGCCTTGCCCCTTGCTGTGAGCGCTCCAAGCGCGTTCGCTGCATCCACCGGCTGCCCCAGCACGCTCGAGGCGGCTGCGGCAAGTTCGGCATTCGGTGTGACGCCCGAGTACGCCAGGACGGTGCCCTGTACCTGCGCAAATTCGGAAACAAGTTTCGCTTCCTGGACGGTCAGTTGGCTTTGGAGACTTGCATCGGCGCCGGGACTGAGGAAGGAATCCAGCAAATAGCCGCGGGCTTCAGCGGTCGGCTTCAGGGCGGCGTATCCGGCAAGGTAGTCCGCCTCGGCGTTCCTGGCGACGAGAATCTGCTTTTCGATGAAGCGCCTCCGGAAAAGGCCATCGGGTTCGATGTATTCCTGCACGAAGGTATCAACCCACGCCTGCCGGAACTTCTCCGCGTTGACCTTGGTCGCATCGGTAATCGCGAGCGTGAGGACGCCCCGGGAAACTCCATCGGCGACGGAGATGGGGTTGAGCGAGATGCTGAAGCGCGCGTACTCGAAGCTCGGGTCTCCGGTGCGGGCGATGACTTTGTCCTTGAATTCCTTGTCGCCGGTCATCGACTGCGCTTCGAAGATGCGCAGGCCACGGTCTCCGCCGATGACGGCATCGTGGACGATCGTTTCCACCTGCATAGTGGCGACGGCGTTCGCATCGCCCGCTGCGCTGACGAGCACGAAGGCGACGAACAGCCCGATCAGGAAGAACGGGACGAACAGCCATGCCCGTCGTTTGACGAGATTCAGGTCGTGGACTAATCCGCTGGTACCCCGGGGCATCGCGCCGTATCGTATTGGCGGGCCGGTACCCGGTCAATGTGATTTCGCCCCTGGGAGCGCGCGTCGCCGCCATGACCGACTATGCCGTGATCGCCGCTGTCCAGCTCATGTTGCTCGCCGCAGTCGTCGTCCTGCGGGAGCCAAAACTGCTGATCCCGGCGGTCGTTCTCGGTCTACCCATGGAGTACCTGGAGACGGAGACGATCCACTCGCTTGGCGCCAGCGGGATCCAGGGAGCGGTTCGCAGCCTGCTCAACCCGGGCCAGGCAGCTATGGCAGCGACGGTGGTTGTGGCGATTGTGCGAAATCGCCACAACCTCGGGAAGCTGTTTCCCGATTCTGCATTGCTCCTGCCGCTGGTCCTGCTGGCGGCCATCCAGGTTATCGGCGTCGCCTGGTCGGATTCGCTCAGGCCGCCGAACAGCGTGCTCATCCTGCCGCTCTACATCGGCTTCATCTTCGCGGCGCCCTCGTTCATCGAAGACCGCCGCGACCTCGAACGGATCGTGGGCGCGTTCTTCCTCGCCGCGGGATTGCTCGCGGCACTTGCCGCGGCGCAGCGCCTCTTTGGGGTTTTCAACTGGCGCGGAATCCTCATTCAATCAGACGCGTTTAGCTATCGTTCGAACGCGACCTTCGCCGACCCGAACAACCTCGCGCGCTTCCTCGCGGTGGCGATGTCCCTTGCCGCCGGGGTTATCCTGACGACCGGTCCACGCCGCCAGACGGTCTACCTCGCAGTGCCGGCGCTCGCGGTGGGGGCGATCGGGATCGTCGCCACCGCTTCGCGCTCGGGCTGGCTCATGCTCGTCCTCTCCACCTTTCTCGTCGTCCTCATGTCGCCGATCGCGCGGTACACGAAAGTCCGGATCACGGCCCTATGTGGCGGCGCGATGATCCTGATGCTCGGGCTGCTCTTCGCGCAGGGGGGCGCCGACGCCGACCGCGTGAGGTCGCTGACATCGGGCGTCGGCGTCCTCGGGCAGCGTACCTTCCTGATCGACGCTGGCTGGGAGATGTTCATTCACAACCCGATCGTCGGTGTCGGTTCCGGAAACTACCAGCACTCGCTCGTCACGACATATCACTACCTTGTGCCGTACTGGGCGCGGGCGACCACGCTTTCCCACACCTCGCTGATCTCGCTCGTGGCGGAATTGGGACTGATGGGCCTGGCGTTGTTCCTGTTCGTGGCGTTGCGAATCACGATCACCCTCGTGCGAACCTATTTCGCGACGGACGTGGCCTACAACCGCCTGATCGTCGGGTGGTTGGCGTCGTCACTCATCGGGATCCTGCTCGTTTCCCAATCCGAGGGGCGGCTGTTTGACGAGCCGTACCTGTGGGTGCTCTTCGCTATCGTGATCGCGGTCGAGACTTCGCCCAGGCTCGCGGGACGGACGCGCGGGGATGACTTGACGGCGGGGCCGGTGGGGGCGCCAGTGCGGCCGCCCACGCGTGGGCCGTTGGAAGCCTTCGCGGCAGCGACGTTCCTGCCTGAGTCGAGCGAGGTGGCGGTCTCGTGATTACGGTATTGGCCGGGGGCGTTGGGGCATCGCGGTTCCTCCAGGGACTTGTGCAGGTGATGGATCCCGCGGAGATCACCGTGATTTCGAACACGGGAGACGATGTGGAGATGTTCGGGCTGCACGTTTCGCCGGATACGGACATCGTCATCTACGCACTGGCGGGCGCGGTGAACGCCGAGACGGGCTGGGGGCTGGCGGGAGACACCTTCACCGTGGTCGATCAGCTCCAACGCTTCGGATACGAACGCTGGTTCAACCTCGGCGACAAAGATGTGGCGATGGCGATGCACCGCACCCGGCTGATGCGCGAAGGCGTGCCCATGCACGAGATTGTGGCGGGCCTCGCGCGGGATTGGGGCCTCCTCTGCGCCGTCCTGCCGATGTCCAACGAACCGATCGCGACGACCATTTTTGGTCCGGATGGCGAGGTGCCTTTCCAGGACTACATGGTGCGGCTGCGCACGGACCTCGAAGTGACGCGGATCGCCTTCGCCGGAGTCGAAAGCGCGCGGCCAGCGCCCGGTGTCCTCGATGCGCTGCGCTTCAGCGAGGCGGTGATCCTCGCGCCGAGCAACCCGTTCGTGAGCATCGGTCCCATCCTCGCGGTGCCCGGCTTGCGTGCAACGCTGGAAAACACGAACGCGAAACGCATCGCGATAAGTCCCATCATTGCGGGCAACGTCGTGAAGGGGCCGGCGGCGAAGATGATGCTTTCCCTTGGCCACGAAGTCAGCGTGGTCGGAATCGCAGCCGTCTATCGTGGCTTGATCGATGTCATGGTGATCGACGAGCAGGACCGGGCGCTGGCGCCACGGGTGCGGGCGCTGGGGATGGAATGCGTGGTCACGGACACCATGATGACGAGCGACGCACGCAAGGCCGAGCTGGCGCGCGACGTACTCGCCGCCATCCGCTAGCTTGGTGGGCGTGGACATTCTCATCCCCGTGAACCGCCTGGACCGCGCGAAGACGCGTCTCGCGGGCTTGCTCACTCCCGGGGAGCGACGCCAACTTGCCTTGCTCACGCTGTCCGTGGTGCTTGAGGCGGCGCGCCCGGGGGGAAGCGTCGTTGTGCTCAGCGCCGATGACCGTTCCTTGTTGCCGCTCGATGGCGCGAGGTTCATCGAGGAAGACCGGCATCTCGTGGGCCTGAACGCGCAATTGGAAGCGGCGATCGCGAGGATGGGGCCGCCGGACGACCTCTTGATCCTGCACGCGGACCTGCCATTGGCAACGCCTGAGGCGATCGCGAGGCTGGGCGGCGCGCCCTCACCCCCAGCCCCTCTCCAGACTACGCGGGAGAGGGGAGCAAAGGTTGGAAGCGTGACGGCGGTGCGGAGCGCGGATGGGGGGACGAACGCGATGCTGTTGGGGCCTCCTGGGCGCTTTGCCTTGGGTTATGGGCCGGGGAGCTTCGACAAGCATATGGT
>DAOTTM010000046.1:0-11825 GCA_034437915.1 Dehalococcoidia bacterium
GGATGGGAGAGAACATGTCGGCGATTGTACGCGAGGACTACGCCTCGGCGCTCCCCGCGCCGATTAACTTGCTTCAGCGACCCCTCGAACGAACGAGATGACGCTGAGGTCCGCGAGACGCCCTTGAGCGAGCGGTTCAATCCGTTGGCCATCCACGCATGCATCGACGACGAAGCCCGCGCGGCGAATAATGTCAGCGCGGCGCGCCACGCGTTCTACATCGTTCACATCCACAGTCAGCGATAGTTCCATGACGACGACCTTTTCGTCCCCGCCAACTTTCGGACGCACGCGCGCGGCAGCGTCCAGCAGGATCATATCGTCCCATTCCGGCCCGTTGATTCGCCCGTCATCAAGCGCGGCGAGAAGCTCTGGCACATTTCCAAGTATGAGCGGCCGAACTGCTCGATAGTAGTGTGCGAGGTGGCTCGCCAGGCGATCGGCGTACCGCTCCTCGTAGAGCGTGCCCTCGATATTGCCCATGCGCCCGTTCATGCTGGCCGTCAAGGTGACGAGTTGATTCCCTTGAAGCGTCAGAAGATCCACTCGCTGCGTGAGGGTGTCCATGTGTTCGGCGAGCGTTTCCATGCGCTCGGCGAATGTGTCCATGCGCTGAGTCAGCGCGTCCATGCGGTCGTTCGAAGCGTCCATGCGCTCGGTCAGCCGGTCGATGCGTTCGCCGAGCCGGGCCACGATCCCCGGGAGGGCGAGGAAGTCTTCGTGGAGGAGCGCCTTCACGACCCGCTCACGCAGCAGCGGATCGTTGCTGATCGCCTCTATGAGCGCGTCTACGTCGGCCAGTGCGAATGCCATGAAGTCATCATACAGCACGGGAGAGGCGTCCGGCCGCGGGTTGGGCCGGGGCCGGGCGGACCGGCGTCCGTGACTACAGCCCGAGCGCCTGACACGATCATGCCCATGAGCACGAAAGATAGCAGCGTCCGGCAGTATTTGCGGGGGCCGGGCGGGCGTGGGTCCGAACTGCGGCACATGCTGCGCGTGATGCGTGAATACGCTCGGGCGATCCGCGCGCTGCATTTTGTCGGGCCGTGCGTGACCGTGTTCGGCTCGGCGCGTTTCGGCGAAGACAACGCGTATTACGCCCAGGCTCGCGCCGTGGGCGCCGGGCTAGCGGCGGCTGGATTTGGCGTGATGACGGGCGGGGGACCGGGGATCATGGAGGCCGCGAACCGGGGCGCAAAGGATGCGGGCGGCGTCTCGATCGGTTGCAACATCATCCTCCCGCAGGAGCAGAAGGCGAACCGCTACTGCGATACCGTCGTCACCTTCCGCTACTTCTTCATCCGCAAGGTCATGCTCGTGAAGTATTCCTACGCCTTCGTGGCAATGCCCGGCGGGTTCGGAACCTTCGACGAGCTGTTCGAAACGCTCACGCTGATTCAGACAGGCAAGATCCGGGATTTTGCCGTCGTCCTGATGGGCACGGCCTACTGGGGACCGTTGCTCATGCTCCTGCGCGAAACCTTGCTCCCGGCGGGGACGATCGACGCAGGCGATATCGACCGCATCTGCCTGACCGATTCGCCCGAGGAGGCGATCGCGCACATCCTCGAAACGACGGGCAAATGGGGACTCCGCTTCGCGCCGCCGCCCCGCCGCCGCTGGTGGCTGCTGGAGCGGTAACGCCAACGGAGGCAGCGAAGTTACTTCAGGTCTTCGGCATCCATCACGCGGAAGCCCAGTCCGATGGTGACCTGGTAATAGCCGACCTTGCCGTCGGTCACAGTGCCGCTAATCTCTTTGACCCGGAACCAGTCGAGGCCCTTCAGCGTTTGATTCGCGCGGCCAATAGCTCCGTTGATGGCATCCTCGATGCTTTCCTTGGAAGAGCCGACGAGTTCGGTGACACGGTAGGTGTGTTCAGACAATGAAAGACCCCGATGAGCGATGTGATTGCCCAAGCATACGCTCTTCCGGCCCGTTTCGGAAGGCCGGGTGGTGGCCAAACGAGCGTCGCATGGCCGCACTTCCGGAAATCAAGGGTTGAAGCCGGGCCTGAACAACGCGCTACGGCAATTCGCGGCTCACGTACAACGCAGCCTGGAATGCCTCGTGGAGGCGCAAAGCGGCGGGGTCCAGGAAGGGGAAGAACTGGCAAAAGGTTGCTCCAGCAATGCCGCTGGCGCGGTCGATCCAGTAGTACGAGTTGAAGATGCCAGCCCAGCTCAGCGTACCCGCCTTCGGACCAGTCGGCGCATCGCGACCGGAGAGGAGGAAGCCGAGCGTGTGCCGCGTGGCGCCCCCGTCCGTGAAGTCGAGGTCGTGCGTCATCGCCGGGGAGGCAGAGGTCCACGAACCAGCAACGATATCCCCAATCTGGTTGGTCACCATGCCCTCGAAGCCTGCACGTTTCCAGGGGCAGCCCGCTCGCGGCTTCGACCATCAGACCGACCCAATCCGTGCTCACACCGTATTGCCAGCGCGTGCCTGGGTCGGCGAGAAGCGGCGTGTCGAACATCTGCAGGTCTTTGCCCTCCACGTCGGCGGTCAGTTCCGGGCTGGCGAAGGGGTAGGCATAGCCGGCGGTGTGCGTGAGCAGCTGGCGCAACGTCACCGGACTGGCCGGGGCGCGCAGAACGCCGCCATCCAGCACCATAGCTTCGCCGATTTCGGGGAGCACTTCCGCCGCGGGCATATCAAGCGACAGCGCTCCACGTGCGACGAGTTGCACCCGCGCAGAGAGAGGTGAGCGCCTTGGTCATGGAGGCGATGCGGACGACGGAAGCGACCTGCATGGCCTCGCCCGGGCGGGCATCGCCAAACGCCCCCGCGTAACTGACGCCATCACGGTCCACGGCGACGGCGGAGACGAAGGGGATCTCGCCGCTTTCTATGGGAGCACGAAGGACGGCATCGACACGGTCTCTGTTCATTGCGCGACTATACCCGGCTTTTGGAGGCGATCCGGGGGCCCAACCTTCTCTTCTCCCTCCCCTTCTCCGCGCCTCCGCGAGAAACCATCACGGCACGGCGTGATTCGTGCGAGAATGCGCGCGGCCATTGGGCCATGAAGGAGACCAGGGATGGGTAAGCTTGATGGGCAGGTCGCCATTGTCACGGGCGGGGCGCGCGGCCAGGGCGGAGCGGAGGCGAGGCTTTTCGCGGCGGAGGGCGCGTCGGTCGTGCTGACCGACGTGCTTGATGAAGTCGGCGAACAGACCTCAAAGGAATGTGGCGGACTCTATCTCCACCACGATGTCTCTTCCGAAGCGGGTTGGGCGGCGGTGATCGAGACGGTGATGGCACGGTACGGGCGCATTGATGTGCTCGTGAACAACGCCGGCATCTTCAAGCTTGGCAGGCTTACGGATACGACGCTCGAAGACTACATGAAGGTCATCGACGTCAACCAGGTGGGTGTCTTCCTGGGCATGCGCGCCGTCGCCCCGGCGATGATCAACGCCAACAAGGGCGCGATTGTCAACATCTCTTCGGTCGCCGGCATGCAGGGCAGCCCCGGCGCGATCGCCTATGGCGCGAGCAAGTGGGCCGTGCGCGGCATGACCAAGTCCGCGGCGACGGAGCTCGGGCCCTTTGGCATCCGCGTGAACTCCATCCACCCCGGCCTCATCGAGACGGATATGCTCCACCAGATCCCGGCGGTCGATGCCGATGGTGGCGAACGCATGACGCGGCGCATCCCCATTCGGCGCATCGCCGATGCGAAAGAGGTTGCCAAGCTCGCCCTGTTCCTCGCCTGCGACGACAGCAGCTACAGCAGCGGAGCGGAGTTCATCATCGATGGCGGGATGACCGCCTCGTAGACTCCGACACTCCGATACTGATCACTCCGATACCTTCCGAGGAGTACACCATGGCCCGCATACCTCTGCCCACGCGCGAAACCCTCGCGACAGACGAATTGAAAGGGCGTTGGGACCGCGCCTCGTCGCCCGGCCCGATGCTGAACATCCTCCGCCTCTTCCTCGCGAATCCCGAGATCGAGCTGAACGCGCGCAAAGTCTGGCGCGCCACGGGATTGGAGCCACGCGCCCGCGAGATCGTCATCTTGCGCTGCGCCTATCAGAAGCAGAGCAGGTACGAGTGGCACCAGCACGTGCGCATCGCCCGCGACGCGGGGCTGAGCGATGCCGATATCAATGCCGTGCGCAACTGGACGGCATCGACCCTCTTTTCGCCGGACGAACGCGCCCTCCTCGCCTATATCGACGAGATGGCCACCCACGCTCGCCCCAACGATGAGAGCTTTGCCGCTGTCTCTCGCGGCCGCGACACCGCCGCGGTGGTGGGCGTGACCTTCCTGATCACGCTGTATTTCTCCCTGGCCGCCCTCATGGCCGCGATGGACCTTGAGACGGAGGTGCCCTTCGTGGGCTGGGACCTCGCGGGAGGATAGGACGCCCCGGGGGCCGGTTGCGACGGTGGCGGGTTTAGGCGAACCCCCCATTCACCAGGCGACATCGAGTGTCCGGAGGCCGCGCATGACGGGGGCAGGGCGCCAGCACGGGGCTTCGCCCGCCAGCGCCAGCCGGGGGAAGCGGCGGACAAGCGTCGTCAGCGCGATTTCGCCCTCCAGGCGCGCGAGTTCCGCGCCGAGGCAGAAGTGCACTCCCCAGCCGAAGGAGAGATGCGGACAAGGGTCGCGGCCCAGGTCTAACTCGTCGGGGTTGGTGAATTCGCGTTCGTCCCGGTTCGCGGAGCCGAGGATCATGCGCACGCCATCGCCCGCGCGGATGGTCTTGCCCCGGAGTTCGAAGTCCTCGCGCGCGACGCGCCCGGTGTATTGCACGGGGGAGTCATAGCGGAGCAGTTCATCGACCGCCGTGCCGCCGATCTCTTCCTTCCGCAGCCGCTCTAGTTGATCCGGGTGGCGAAGGAGCGCGAGAAGGCCGTTGCCGATGAGGTTCGCCGTCGTTTCGTGCCCGCCGACGAGCAGGATCTGGAGCATGGCGAGCAGTTCGTTGTGCGTGAAGAAATCTCCG
Source organism: Dehalococcoidia bacterium (assembly GCA_034437915.1). Lineage (GTDB taxonomy): Bacteria > Chloroflexota > Dehalococcoidia > Tepidiformales > Tepidiformaceae > JACRBT01. The sequence goes on from DAOTTM010000046.1 coordinate 4,965, forward strand.
CGCTCTTCGGCCTGGATGCATGCGCTCACGAGGTCCTCGCGTGGTTCCGCGCGGCGGCGCGCGATCAGTTCTTCGAAGTAGGCCATTAGCGCGCGGTTGTTCGCGACGGCTCGGGCAACCCAGGCGGGGTCCGAGGTTGTGGCGCCCAGGCCGAGGGCGGTGCCCTCGGAGACTTCGCGAAAGAGCGCCCGGTGCTCCTTCTCCACGCCCAGCAGCTCCGCGATGACGGTGATTGGCAAGGGATACGCGAACGCCTCGATCACGTCCATTCCGTCCCGCGGGGCGGCTTCATCGAGCAGCTCATCGACAATCGCCTGGACGCGCGGCTTCAGTCCGCGCACGCGCCGCGGCGTGAACGCCTGGCTCACGAGCGAACGCAGGCGCGTGTGCTTGGGCGGGTCGTTGTTAAGCATCGAACTGGACGTGCCCTGTTGCGCCGAAAGGCGGGTCTCATCCTTCAGCAACGCGAGGACATCGTCGTAGCGCATCACGAGCCAGTTGCCCCGCCGCTCGTCGAAGTGCACGGGGTCGCTTTCACGCAGCTCACGATAATAGGGATAGGGGTCATCGACGTTTTCGAGCAGCAGGTCTGGGGCGGAAGCGCGCATGAGCGGACTCCAATTTCGCGGTGATGGTCCGATATCCTGAGCGTGGCGCGCACGGAGGGCGTTGTCAAACGAGAGTCGCAAGAAGGTGGGGTTCAACGCCGGTGGCGAAGCCAAGCGGCGGTAGTCGCCGAATCGGCCGGTCGGCACGTGGGCTAGCCCCGCAGTAGCGGGAGTACCTGCTCGGCAAAGTCGGTGATGACTTTGCGTGCTTCGGGGACGGGCGGGAGCAGCAGCATCTGCGTGAGGCCGGCCCGTTCCAGCGCCCGGATCTGTTCGACGATCTCTTGCGGCGTGCCGGCGATGTTGTTTGCTTTGATCGCTTGCGGCGTGACGAAACGCCGCTCCTCTTCGAGCAGGAAACTACAGTGCCCGAGGTGTACCTGCTGGTACCGGCTCTCGGCAGGTGTCTCCATGGCATCGACGTAATCGCAATAGGCGGCCCATTGGTCCCGGAAGGCCGGGGGCGAGTTCGCGAGGTCTCGCTTCGGCTCTTTCGCCACTTCCCATGCATAGTGAAGCCCGCTCGTCACCCAGCTCCCGGTCTCCTCCACGGCTCGGTCCGTCTCCAATGTCTCCCCGGGCGCGAGGACGATCGTGTTGACCAGGCTGGAGACCTCGAACCGACCATCGAGCACGCGGCCCACGCGTTCGGCCCCTGCCCGGACGTTCGCGGTCGCCCGCGCCATGACATCCGGGTTGACCCCGGCCAGCACGAGGGCGTCGGCAAAGGCGCCCGCCCAGCGCTGCGTCCGCGGTCCGAACCCGGAGATGTGGATGGGGATGCGCGGCTCAAGCGCGTAGTACCCGCGGTCCTTGTGCATGAGGCTCACGTCGGTGGTGGCGCCATTCAATTGATAGGGTGTGTTCTTGCCGTCGAGGAGGTCGCGGACGACCCGCGCGTAATCCTTGAACTCGCGCAGCCCCATCTGGTTGTGTCCCATGGTGCGCATCGCCGTGTGCCCGGTGCCGAGCCCGAGGAAGACGCGCCCCGGAGCAATTTCGTTGATCGTGGCGATGGCGGCGGCGGTCACGGGCGCGATGCGCGTACCCGCGATAGCCACGCCGGTGCCAAGCTGGATTCGCTTCGTGCGCGCCGCCGCGAGGGCGAGCGTGGCATAGCAGTCCGACCAGATCATCTGAGAATCGGCGACCCACGCGCTGTCGTAGCCAAGCTCTTCGGCGAGCACGATGTAATCGATGTCGGAGATCATCGCTCCGACGCAAATACCAACCTTCACAGTGACAACCCTCCTGGTTTTCAACTCCCCTTCGGAGCGCGGAAGGACCGTTCGTGCTGAGCTTGTCGAAGCATGAACACGCGCTCGAACATGTTTCAAGGGCACCGGCCCTTCGACAGGCTCAGGGCGAGCGGACTTTCATCTCTCTCTTTGGCGAACGCCAAATGGGGCCTCCCGGGACCCAAGGCGCCCCGACTATAGCAGAGCCGCGTTCGAGAGTGTCCGCCATTGTCGCCGCCCGCGGCCATTTGACGGGACACACCACGCTCCATAGAGTCAGGCCACTGTCCCGACGGGCTGGAGGAATCATGAAAGCTGCCGTGCTGCGCGGTGGACGCTTCGCTGTTGAAACGCTGTCCGACCCTGTGCCCACTGGCCGCCAGGCGGTGCTGCGCGTCACGTATTGCGGCATCTGTGGCTCCGACCTCCACGCCCTGCGCGCGGGCACGCTCCCGGAAGGCGCCATCCTCGGGCACGAGATCGTCGGCGAAATCATCGCGCTCGGGCCGGACGCGCGTGGCTTCGAAGTCGGCGACCGCGTGACGACGCTCTCCGCCGTGCCCTGCGACCAATGTGCGAAGTGCAAGGCGGGCCTCTATCGTTCGTGTGAAAAGGGCTGGCAGGTGTTCGGCTACACCGGACTCGCTGGCGGCTACGCTGAGCAACTTCTCACGCATACGGCCGTCCTCGAAAAAGCGCCCGAAGCGCTGTCAGACATTGGCGCGGCGCTCAATGAGCCGTCGATGGTGGGCCTCTACGCTGCCCGCACAAGCCGCGTACGCACGGGGGATAACGTCGCCATCATCGGAGCCGGGCCGATCGGCCTTCTCGTCCTCCAGTCGGTGCTGCTTTCGAACCCGGCGAATTGCTGGGTCATCGAGACCTCCGCCGGGCGGCTGGCGAAGGCGATGGAACTTGGCGCGACAGCTGGCTTCGACCCGACCACGGATGACCTGCCAGCGTTCTTCCTCAACCACTGCCCGATGGGCGGCCCGGACGTCGTCTTCGAATGCGCGGGCGCGAAGGGCACGCTCCAGAAGGCGATCGAGTGGGTGCGGCCGGGGGGCCAGGTCGTGGTGCCGGGCGTGAACATGGAACTCGACGAGGTTTCGCCGCTGACGATGGTCGGCAAGGAGTGCGAGATCAAAGCATCCCTTGGCGGCATGGACCTCTTTCGCACCGCCCTCGACCTCATCTCGGCGGGCAAGATCAAGCCAGAGACGATGGTGACGCGGATCATTGGCCTGGATGAAGTCGATGAGATCTGCCAGACACTGGGCACGCGCGGCGACGACAACGTGAAGGTGCTCGTGGCGCCGGGAAAGGGATTGCGATGAAAGCGCCAGTGCTCCACGGCCGCCGCTCCATGAGCTTCGACGAGGTCCCAGACCCGGTCGCGGGCGACAACGAGGTCGTCGTCGAAGTCGGGTTCTGCGGCATCTGCGGTTCGGACCTCCACCTCTACGACTCGGCGACAGCCCCGGACGGCATCGTCTTGGGCCACGAGTTCGGCGGCACAATCGTTTCGCTCGGCAAGGCCGTCACGGGCTGGGAGGCGGGCGACCGGGTTGTCGGCGCCCCACAGAAACCATGCATGAACTGCGCCTTCTGCCTCAAGGGCGACTTTGACTTCTGTTATCAGCACTACCGGCTGGATGCGCAGCGCGCGGGCACCGTGGCGGCCGGGGGAGTGTCGCTCGGTTCTGGTGGCTATGGCCCGTTCACGAAGATCATCGCGCCACGCTTGATGCGTATTCCTGACGCTCTCGACGACCGTCAGGCCGCCGCTATCGAGCCCGCCGCCGTTGGCTTGCACGCCGTGAAGCTCTCCGGGATGCGGCTCGGGGACCGCGTGGCCATCCTTGGTGCAGGCCCGATCGGACTCTTCACGCTGCAATGCGCGCTTGCGGCTGGTGCGCGCCAGGTCGTCGTCGCGGAACCCGCGCCGGGCCGGGCCGCCCGTGCGAAGCAGCTCGGCGCGGACCACGTCTTCAACCCGCGCGACGTGACCAACGTCGCCGCGGCCTTCGCCGACCACCTCGGCGGCGCGCCGGACGTCGTCTTCGATGCCGCCGGTGTCCCCGCCACGCTCCAGCAGGCGGTCGATGTCGTGAAGCCCGGCGGTTCCGTGATGATGGTCGGCGTCTCCTTCGATGCCGCGCCCGTGCGCCCTTCTGTCTGGGTTACGAAGCGCGTGACCGTTCGCGCTTGCTTCGCCTATAGCCGCGCCGATTACGAAGTCACGATCGCCATGCTGGAAAAGGGCACGCTCCGGGTCGAAAACGTGATCACCAGCGTGGTGCCTGCGTCGGAGACCCACCTCGCATTCGAGCGCCTGCTGAACCCGAACGACGACGTGAAGGTCCTCGTCGACCCGCGCGCCCGGTAAACGGACTTGCGATCGATGGGCACGCCCAATCCGTAGCGCGCGCGTCAGCAAGCGCCGGGATGCCCAGCGCCGCGAATCTCGTCGCGCCGAGAAAGCTCCTCGCTCCGACACCGCTTTCTCCGACACTCCCCCACTCCGCGCCTCCGCGCCTCCGCGAGAAACCCTCTACCATATGCCCCGGCTCAAAGCTCCCGGAGGCATCCATGGAAGTCAAAGGCGACCACCAGTTCAAAGCGCACCGCGCCGTCGTCTGGGAATGCATGCTCGACCCGAAAGCGCTGCAAGCTTCGATGCCCGGTTGCGAAGTCTTCAAAGAGGTTGCCCCCGAATCCTACGACCTCACGATTAAGGTCGGCGTCGGCGCCATCAAGGGCACGTACTCGGGGAACGTCAAGGTGACGGACCGCAACCCCCAGGACTCCTACCGCCTCATCGTCACCGGCAAGGGCGCGCCCGGCAGCGTCCAGGGCGACGCCGTCATGACGCTCGTCGAAAACGCCGCCGGCACGCTCGTCTCCTACACCGGCGAAGTGAAGGCCCAGGGCGCCATCGCCCGCCTCGGCAGCCGCCTCCTCGCCGGCACCGCCAACCTTATGATCGGCCAGTTCATGAAGGGCATGGAAAAGCAAGTCGACAACCGCACACCGTAGCCCGCACGGCTTCGCGAATCCGCCCCACGCGTATCAACCGCGAACGTCCACGCGCCCTCCTCCGGCGTCTATCCATCTTGTCTATCGTAGCGAGCAAATTTGCATTGCTTTCGAGGAATGGCTAGTATCGCCACAGCACGGCGCCTCGCGGAACTGCGTCGCCGCTGAGGAGGGCACAAGTGAATCGCGAACCCGGCTATTGGACCAGGTGGTCCACCCAACAGAGCAGTCGACGGCGCATCCTCGCAGGCGTTGCTGGCGGCGGCGTGGGACTCGCCAGCCTCGGCCTCGTTGGTTGTGGAGACGATGACGACGCATCCCCCAAGGGGGGCAGCACAAGCAGCCCCGTCGCTGCCGCCACAACCAGCGGAGGAACGACGGCCCAGCAAGTCCCCACGGACATCAAGGATCTCAAGGCGCTGAAGCTCGAGCAGATGCGCTCGCTCTTTTCCGGCAGCCGCTTCAAGGACCTCCCCGGCTGGAAGAACGGCCCGGTTTCGGGCGGGACGGCCCGCTTCGCCAGCCGCGCCCCGGTCACGTGGGACCCGACATCCCCCGCCGGCGGACTCATGGCGAGTTATATGTTCTCCCACAATCAGCTCATCGGCATCCGCGTTAGCGACAAGGTGAAGAACCCGAACTTCATGGAGTACGAGGCCGTCCTCGCGGAGGCGATGCCCGAGCAGCCGGACGACACCACGTTCATCTTCAAGCTGCGCAAGGGCGTGAAGTTCCAGAACGTGAGTCCGGTAAACGGGCGCGAGATGACTGCCCAGGACGTCGTCTATTGCACGGAGGCCTACCGCAAGGCGCCCGCCCAATCTACGACGTACGAAGACGTGACGAAAGTCGAAGCCATCGACAACTACACGGTGAAGTTCACCATGGCCCGGCCCGCGGCGTACTTCCTTACGTCGCTTGCCGTCCCGTTCCACTGGATCTTCTCGAAGGAACAACATACGTCGCCCGAGGGGCTGGCCAAGAAGACGATCGGCACGGGGCCATTCCTGTTTGACTCAGCCGTCGATCTTGGCGGCTACAAGTTCAAGAAGAACCCGGACTACTTCCGCAAGGATCCGGACACGGGCAAGCAGCTTCCGTACCTCGACAAGATCGAGACGACCTTCTATCCGAACCCGGCGCAATCGATCGCCGCTTTCCGCGCGAACGAGTTTGACCACCTCTGGCCACAGAACTTCGAAGCGTGGCTGCAAGTCATGGAATCGAATCCAGACTCCGTCACCCAGGTAACCACGCCACCACCGAGCTTCCAGCCGTATATTGCGATGAGGCTTGACCAGCCGCCATTCAATGATCCGCGCGTACGCCAGGCGCTCTCGCTGCTCATCGACCGGCAGGCGATCATCAAGAACCTCGCCCAGGGCATGGCTGGCCAGGGTTATGGCCAGGACTGGACGTATTTCGGGAGGGAATGGCCCTGGGAAGCGAGCGAACTCGGCAAGTGGAACAAGCACGACCCGGCGGAGGCGAAGAAACTCCTCGAAGCCGCTGGCGTCAAGAACGTGACCCTCGACCTCCTGTTGACCCAGTTCGCGGGCCTCAACTTTGAGGTCTGGCAAGCGGTCGCGGGCATGTGGGACGCGGCCGGCATTAAAACGACCATCGATGCGCCACAGGACCCGGCAAAGTGGCAGAGCCAGTTCTACGGCGGCACCTTCAAGGGGATGGCGGGCACGGGACTCATTGGCCCGGGTATGGACCCGGACGCGTTTGCCTATCAGGCGATGCATTCGAAGTCGCCAAAGAACTACATCAAGCTGAACGACCCCAAGGTAGACGCCCTCGCGCTCAAGCAGCGCCAGACGTTCAAGAAGGAGGAGCGCATCGCCGTCCTCAAGGAACTGATGGAATATGACCTGGATATCGTCTCCCGCATCTGGCAGGTGACGCCATACAAGATCAACCTGCGAAAGCCGAACTTCTATAGCCTCGTTGACGTCGAAGCTGCTTGGAAC
>DAOTTM010000047.1:0-4914 GCA_034437915.1 Dehalococcoidia bacterium
GATGAATCCGAGCAGCGCATAAAACCCCGCGAAAAGCACGGTCAGTCCCGGCAACCCGCGCCGAACAATCCATCGCCCGCCGTTCTCCGCGATCGCCAGAAGGCGGAGCGCGGCGCGACCGGGGGCATGCGCCGTCGCCGAATGTTCCAGCCGCCATGAAAGGTCCGCGGGAACCCCCAGCAAACAGCGGACGAGCACCCAGGCTCCCGAGGCATACCTGTCTCCGTGGACCTGGTCCCAGGTGTCCGAGGCGATTTCCGCCCGGCGGCTCTCTCGCAATTCCTGCGCAAGGCCGCGGGTATAGCACCGGACCCACAGCAGCGCGAGCCATGTTGCCAGGCCCTTCGCACGAAGGGCAGCCAGCTTCATATCGGCGCCAGTCCAGGAGTGCCAGGCGCCGTCGCAAGGTGAGCTGACCGCAGGGCTTCTTGCCAGGCAGTCTCCCCGGCGGCCGTAATCTTGTAGAACCGGCGGCGCGGGCGCTCCTCATTGGCGGCGGTGTCGGGGTCTTCCCAGCGGCTCTCGAGCAATCCACCCACCTGGAGCCGTTCGAGTGCCTTGTAGAGCGTGCCATGTGCCGTGAGCATCTTCGCCTCCTCGCGCTCCTTGAGCAGGCGCGCCGCCTGGTAGCCGTGGAACTCCCCCTTCTCCTCGCCGCGAATATCGATGGCCACACCAAGGATGGCGACCTCTAACGGCAGCAAAGTCCCAGGTTTTCGGCGCATGCCGACAGTATAGGAAGATGCATTCCGTGTGTCATCGCAGATTCGAAAGGTTGACAGCGTAGCTTCAAGCGATCATCATGCTTCTTGGCCGCAGAAATGCGGAACTGCATATACGGTCGATCAGTTCGGCCGCTGCCCGGCACCCGCCCGGGCGAAGGAGGAAACCCATTGGAAGCCTATTGCTTGAAGTGCCGTGAAAAGCGCGAGATGAAAAATCCCAACCCGATCACCATGAAGAACGGCAAACCAGCGACAGAAGGCACCTGCCCGACGTGCAGCACGCGCATGTTCAAAATCGGCAAGGCGGCGGTCTAACCCGTCCAAACCAGGTGGCATCGCCGGGCGGTGGACGTCCGGCGATGCTCAACTCACCATCTGCAGCGCCGCCCCTGGCGCTATGCCGCGCGCAGTGCATCCAGGGCGATCGCGTGCAGCAGGCCGTTCGTCGCCACGGAACTGTTCCCCGGACCGGGTTCGCCCTGCCACGTGGTAATCCGGCCGCCTGCTTCGCGAATCACGGGGTAGAGCGCCGCCACGTCCCAGAGGTTCATGATCGGGTCCAGCATTACATCCGCGCGGCCCGTGGCCACCATCATGTAGCCGTAGCAATCTCCCCACGCGCGCACCAGTCCCGCGCCTTCGGTGATGCGCGTGAAGGCACCCGGTTCGTACTGCGGCATGCGCTTGAAGCTCGTCATCGAGACTGTGGCTTCCGCCAGCGTCGCCGTCTTCGAAACGTGCGCACGCTTCCCATTCAGCCACGCGCCCAATCCTGTCGCCGCCGAAACTGTCTCGGCCACGGCATGGCAGGCGATGACGCCTACAACGGGCTCGCCATCGCGTTCCAGGGCCACGAGAGTGCCAAAGAGGGGGACGTGATGGATGAACGACTTGGTCCCGTCAATGGGGTCGAGAATCCAGCGGTAGCGGCCGTCGCCCCTGGTCTCGCCGAACTCCTCCCCAAGGATCCCGTGGCCAGGGCACTCCTTCGCGAGGAACCTCCGGATCGCCTCCTCGGCGTTGCGGTCGGCCATCGTCACGGGCGTGCGGTCGCTCTTGAACTCGACCGTGGTGCCGCTTTTGTACAGCGGCATGATCACTTCGCCCGCAATCACCGCTGCCCGGCGCGCAATCTCCAGCAGTTCAGCCAGTTCCGTCGGCGAATCGCTCACCGCCCGGCGTCCCCGCGCCGGTACTCGGCCGTCATCTCGTCGATCTTCGTCTTCAGGGCGGGATCGAGCGGAGAGGCCACGGCGGCGAGTGAATCGTCGAGCTGCTCCGGGCGACTGGCGCCGATGATGGGCGCGGTTATCGCCGGGTTCGCGAGCACCCAGGACACCGCCAGCGTTGTGAGGCTCATGTCGGCCGCCTGCGCGATCGGGCGGAGTTCCTCGACCGTGTCGAACATCCTGTTGTGCCAGTAACGGTCCTGGTAGCGCGGCCCGGCGGTGCCGAGGGTGAAGCGCGAACCCTCTTCCGGCCCGGCATCGCGGTTGTGCTTACCGCTCAACATGCCCCCGGCGATGGGGTTGTAGGGGATGACGCCAATGCCCTCCTCTCGGCAGAGCGGTAGCAGTTCGCGTTCGATTTCGCGGAAGAGCATGTTGTACCGCGGCTGAACGGAATCGAAGCGCACGACGCCCATCGTCTCGCTCCTTCCGATCGCCCGCGCGACCTGGTAGGCCATGAAGTTGGAGCAGCCGACGTAGCGCACCTTGCCCGCGCGCACGACATCCTCGAGCGCCCGCACGGTCTCGTCGATCGGCGTCTCCGGGTCCGGCCCATGGAGCTGGTAGAGGTCGATGTAGTCCGTCTGGAGGCGCCGCAGTGATTCATCGACGGCGTCGAGGATGTGCTTGCGGCTGTTGCCCTGGTCCCAGGGCCTGCGGCTCATCGCGCCGAAGCACTTGGTCGCGAGCACGAATTCGCTCCGTCGGCCCTTCAGCCAGCGGCCGACGATCTCCTCGGTGCGCCCCACGGTCGTGCCGGTACCGCCGAGGGGGTAGACATCGGCTGTGTCGAGGAACGTGATGCCCCCTTCCGCCGCCTTGTCCAGGATGGAGATCGAGGTCGGTTCGTCGCATTGCAGGCCGAACGTCATCGTGCCGAGACAGAGCCGGGATACCTTCAGGCCGGTGCGGCCGAGGCGTGTGTGTTGCATGGGGGAACTCCGGGGAGGGATGAGCCGATTGTACTCCAGGGTCCGCCTTTTTCCCGCGCCGCTTTTCGCCTACCCTCCACGCATGAGGTTGTGGATGGAGGTGGAAGGCGTGGAGGGTACGACAGAAGCGCCCGGAGGCGGCGCCACGCTGATCGCCTTCATGTCCTTCGCCGTGATGCGCGGATTCGGGGCGCAGCACCCCATGATCGCGCTTGCGGACCGCCTCCACGAAGCCCACAAAGTGCGCCTCGGGCCGCTCACGACCTTTTACGAAGCGAAGGCAGAGGACGCCGAGGACCGCGAGAAGCTGGAGCTGGCGTGGCAGGAGGCGTGGCCTCTCGCGGAGAGCATCATGGCCCTCGCGTCGGCGATTGCGGGCGACGAACAGTGCAAGGCCCTGGTCCGCCGCGCGGAGGCGGAATCGCTCGCTACGGAAGGCGAAGCGTTGCTACCGGCGTTAACCGATGCGGCTTCGGCAGCGCGGCGCGTGCGGCTGGTGTACGAACTATGATGCGTCGGCGCCGCAACGCGCGGCTGGCGCGGTTCGATTGGGTGCATGGCCGCGCGGCGCCGTTGGCACGACTCGTCAATTCGCAGGCGGGGATGGGCGCTATGACGCCACGTGTCGACCGCATCATCGACCTTCTCGAACTCGCCCCCGGCAAGCGCTACCTCGATATCGGTTGCGGCACGGCCCCTTTCGCCCACCTGGTTGCGAAGCGCGCCGGGCTGGAAGAGCCGCCCTATGCCCTCGACCTGCTCGACGGACCCGGTGTAGACGCGATCGCGTGGCCGGAGCATCTGCCCCTGGCGGACGCGTCGTTCGATGTCATCACGTGCTTCTACTACATGCGGCGATTCGATGACGATGTGGCGCACGGTTTCGGCGGCGAACTTGCACGCATTCTTGCGCCGGGCGGCCGGGCGCTGGTCATCGAAGTCGCCCCCGTCAAGAACGCATCGATCGAGCGGTTCCATCGCAGACTGCTTTCCGCCGGATGCGCCGAGATCGACCTCCGCGGCTGGGGACGGCTCGCGGCCCTTTTCACCGAGTGCGGCTTCGACGCCATCGATCTCGTAAACGTCGGTCCGTTCATTATTCCGCCCATCCCGCGGGTAGGTGTGCTCCTGCGGCGGGCGGCGGAAGGCGACAAGCAAGCGGAATCGGAGACGCACGCCTAGGCAAGCGGTTTAGGCCCGGCATCGAACACACGCCCGGCGCCGCGCCCTCACCCCCGGCCCCTCTTCCGACTTCGCGGGAGAGGGGAGACAGAGAAAGCGGAATCGGAGTCCCGCGTGTAAGTAAGCGGTTGGGGCCTCGAACGATGCCCGGGCGACCAGGAATACCGCAACCGGCCAGGGCTACAAACCGTTCACGATACGTGTAGCATGGCCGCATCCAACCCCCGGAGGATGCGCCATGACCTTGCACTTCACCATCGACCTGCGAGCCGTGCTCATCGGCTTCGCCCTGCTCGTCGCCGTGGGCATCGCCACGCCCTTCGCGATCTCCCTCGCGGACGATGGTCCGACAGGCGACCGCGTATCGGAACAGCGCGCCGTCCTCGGCACGGCGTTCACGTACCAGGGACGTCTCGATACGGGCTCCGGGCCTGCGAACGGGACGTACGACTTCAAGTTCACGCTGCTGGATGCCCTTACCGTAGGGAATGTCGTCGCCGGGCCGTTCGCGGTGGACAACGTCAGCGTCGCCAACGGCCTTTTCACCGCGTCCCTCGACTTCGGGGCGGCTGCGTTCAACGGCCAGGCGCGATGGCTCTCGGTCGAAGCGAAGGCCCATGCCGCGATAATCTATGAGACACTCGCCCCGCGCCAGCCGCTCACGCCGACACCCTACGCGCTGTTCGCGCTCAACGCCTGGTCACTCACGGGCAACGCGGGCACGACGGGCGCGAACTTCCTCGGCACCACCGACAACACCGCCCTCGAGCTACGCGTCAACGGTCAGCGCGCGTTGCGGCTCGAACCCAACGCCACCAGCCCGAACATCATCGGCGGGCATCGCGG
>DAOTTM010000048.1:0-12882 GCA_034437915.1 Dehalococcoidia bacterium
CCGCTGGACCTCGCGCGGCAAACGGACCTCGGGGAGTTCGCGGAGCTGACGGACCCCGAACGCATCGCGGGAAACCTGCATCGCGCCTACGCGGAACTGCGTGGTGGGGCGCGGGGATGCGCGATCGATGTCCCCACGGTGTTCGGCGACATGATCGCCTACAACGGCGGCCAGCCGCTGCGCTGCCTGGCGTAGGGCGATGGGACGACAACCGGTGGGCTACCCCCAGCGGGGCTGTTCGCCGGGGTCGATTCCGAGGGCGGTCTTGCCGATGATCTCGTGCGCGAGCATGGAATTGGCGGGATGGAAGCCTCCGCAGCGGACGTCTCGGTACAATCGCTCGAGTTCGCTTGAGCGAAACATTCCCGTGCCACCCGATGTGCGGAGAGCGAGGTCCACCACGCGTTGCGCGGCTTCGGTCGCGAAGTGCTTGGTCGCGAGGATCTTGATGAAGGCCTTGTCGCCGTAATCGACGCCTTCGACCCAATCGCGCGCGGTGCGCTCGCAGATAGCGGAAGCGGCTTCGAGCGCAATCGCCATCTCCGCGACTTCGTGTTGGATCTCGGGATGGTAGGCCATGGAGCGCGTGAGGCCGATCGATCCCTTGGCGCGCGCCGTTTCGACGGCCAACTCCATTGCCCGCGACGCCAGGCCGACGTAGACGCTGCCAAATCCAACTTCGACCCAGGTGTATGCCGCGAGGAGGAAGTTATCCGCGGAACCTGCGGGCATGACTCTCACGACGTAGCGGTCCGGGACGATGACGCCTTCAAGGATGGTGTCGTCGCTGCGCGTGGCGCGCATACCGAGCGTGTCCCACGTCTCCACGATGCGATATCCAGGCGAATCGCGCTCGATGAACGCGTGCACCATTTGCGGGCCGTCGGGATGGTCAGAATCCATGCCCCAGACGGCGAGGCGCGTCCAGACCGGGGTGAGGCTTCCGAAGATCTTGTGACCGTCGAAGCGATACCCGCCGGGCACTTTCGTGGCTTTGACGGTCGAGATGAAACCGTTCAGGTCGTTTCCCCGCTCGCCGTGGCCATTCGCGATGACCTCCCCCGCCCCAGCCTCCTTCGAAAGCCAGTCGAAGGAATGGTCACCAGACCGTTCGAGGTCGCCCGCCAGACCAACCCACATCATGTGCATGTTCGTCGCGAGCGCGGTGGCTGGGGCATATGAGGCGAGGCGAACGAGTTCACGCTGATAGTCCACAAGATTGCGACCGGAGCCGCCGTGGTGCTTCGGCACGGCGAACTTCAGGTAGCCCGCGCTGCGCAGCTCTTCGAAGTCCTCGTGGAAGAAGGTGTTCTCGCGGTCATAGGCTGGTGCCCGCTCGCGGAAACGGGCGAGCATGGCCTCGTCGAGGAAGTGGGTCGGGCGGGAAAGGGTCGCCGTGCTCATGAAAGCTCTCCAAAACAACGGATGCCGCACTTTGTACGACGGACGAGCACGAATGTCAAGCGTTTTCCTGCGCGATGATGCGTGTTGCGTTGTTCGAGCGACTGAGGCATGCTGTCGGCGATGGACGCAGCGTCGACCGCCCCCACTCAACCCACGCGCCGGCACCTGCCTTGGATGGCAGAGATGCGGCGCATTGAGTGGGAACTCGCGGAGGAGCTCGACTTCACGCCCATGACGCCGGACATCGAGTTCGTCGCCTTTGTGCGCACGATGAGCCGCTTCGGATATTTCGTCTTCGGCCCTATCACGCTCGACGCGAACCTGTTGGAAGATGTGCTTGTCCGGACCCACGCAAGGGGCGTTGGAGGCCCGGAACATCCCGCCGCCTCTGACAGCTTCCGAAGATTCAGCGAGCACACCTGGACGATCGTGAAACGAAGCGGGCGAACGCGGACGGACGAGCTACACATGCTGGAATCCTACATGACCTGGACGGAGGGTCTGACGGGGCGCGTCTTTGGCGAACTGGGGGTATCGTTCGCGGATGTCCAGCGCTACCTGGGGAGCGTCGCCGGTGGAATCGGTGTGCCCCGCCCGGCGGAGCGGCTCTTTAGCACGGAAGAGGCCGCCGACTACCTCGCGGTGCATGTCCAGACCGTGCGCTCCTGGATCAGGGCTGGTAGGCTCCCGGCATCGCGCCTGGCCGGGCAGAAGTCGATCCGCATTCGCGAAAGCGACCTTCAATCGGTGCTCGAACCGATTGATCCACGCCAGGTGGATGACGAACATCTCAGTCTTGGGGATTCCTGATGCCACTGTTCACGCTTCGACGTTCGTTTGATCCGCCGCTACGAGGCGAGAAGATTGAACTCACGATGGCCACCATCATCTCGGGGGCGACGTGGTACCCGGACGTGGAGTGGGAGCGCTCCTACGGGATCGACTACGGCACGCGGCAGGAAACCGTCTGCGTCTACCGCGGTCCCTCGAAATCAGAGGTCGCCCGCCACTCTTCGTATTGTGGAGTGCCGATCGACGCCATATACGAAGTGGAAGAGTTTCGGCCCGGAAGCGAGATGGGCATCCTCAGCCGCGACATCTCCGCGGACGCGACCCCACCAGCGCCCGACGACCGCTACTTCGTCGTCCAACGGACCTTTGATCAGTCGATGACCGAGGCGGAAGTCGGCGCAGCATGGATGCGCTCCGGGGCATGCGCTGCGGAGATCCCCCGGCTGTATTGGGTGCGAACGTATTGGAGCGAAGCCGACCGCAAAGGTTGGTGCGTGTTCCGCGCGCCGGATGCGGAACTCGTCGCGAAACACTCCGCACGCACGATCATCCCGTGCGATTGGATCGAGGAGGCAGCGGAGAACCACCCACGCGATTGGGCGCATATCTACGACAGCTTCAACCTACCGCACCACTGGGAGCGCGACGAAGAATCGCCCGTCGCCCTGGCGGGAATTGCTCGATAGAGGCTGGGCGCCGTCTACGGACGCTTTAGCACGCGGAAGGGAAGCGTGCGGACGTCCGCGGCGTCGCCTTCGCCAGCGGTGACGCGGGCGCGGAGACCGCCGAAGCTGGTGATGTTGAGAGGGACGTTGGCGGCCATCTGGGAGAGCTGCGTGGAGCCGGCGGGCAGCATGGGCGGGCGGCCGACCTGCATCATGCCGTCGATGCGCACGAGTTCCTGGCCGTCGTCGTCTTCGATGCGCACAACGAGCGGGATGGGGACGTTGGTTTCGTCCCAGCCGATGCGCACGCCCGCGGCGATGGCGATGCGGAGCTGAATCGGCACCTCGGCGGCGTGGAAGGTATCCCAACCGCCTCCCATGAGGTAGAGCTTGCCGCCTGTGATCTCGGCGAAGGCGGCGATGAGGGCGTATTCGATCTGCATGGTGTCCACTGTACGCGGGCGCCGGGGAAGCGGCGACGGGCGGGGAGGGCAGTCGCGCCATAAGGGGCGGGACGCAGAAGCAACTGGGCCAGCGCGACCAGGTTCGCAGGGTAGACCAACCCAGCGCTTGCTTACGCGCGCGCTACGGACGGAGAGCGGACACGGCGAGGCGCTGGTGGCCGGGCCGCGCGGGGCCACGTATACTTTCCCTTTTGAAGACACCCTGGTCGTTCGCATTGGCGCGCGGCCCCACTTCCCAAGGAGTTTCCCCACCCATGAGCATCCTTTCCCGTATCCTCCGCCCCTCCCGCACGGCATTCGCACACTGCGATGGCCCCTGCGGCGTCTATGACCCGGCTTCCGCCCGCGTCGCCGCGGAAGCCGTGCTTTCGATGGAAAAGAAGATCGCTGCCCTCGGCGACGCCCAGGACGCGGCCACCGTCAACACGCGCACGCGCTTCATCGCGATCAAGGAGCAGCAGGCCGAACTCGCGAAGAAGGAGCTCGCCATCCTCTGGCACGACTACTTCAAGCCGGAGCACCTCGAGAAGAACCCCGACCTGCACACCACGTTCTGGAACGCGGCCAAGCTCTGTTCCAAGAACAAGACCGAGCAGGACCCCGCCAACGGCGAGGCACTGCTGGCGACGGTCGAGAAGATCCACAACATCTTTTGGGCGACGAAGAACCGCGAAGTCGCGTTCTACCGCGCGAACCCGTAGCCGCGGGCAGAGCGCATTGACGAACAAGGGCGGCTCTCTGGTGGGGGCCGTCTTTTTCCTGTTCGGGGCCGTCTTGGTAGGGTTTCTTCTTCGACGGCGATTGTTGAGGTATGCGGTCGAGGGCGACAGTATGTGGCCAAGCTTTCGCGCTCGCGATTTCGTCGTGGTCGATACGGGCGCCTGTCACCGCGCCCTCACCCCCCAACCCCCTCTCCCGACTGCGCGGGAGAGGGGGAGCAGGAACGGGATCGCCGTGCTCGACCCGAGGCAACGGCGAACGAACATACGAGCCGGAGACGTTGTGGTGGCTTCGATGCCAACGGCGCCGGTCCGGGATGTGATCAAGCGCGTACGGCACGTTGACAGCGACGGTCGGATTTGGCTCCAGGGCGACAATGCGGCAGCGAGCACAGACAGCCGCGACTATGGGCCGGTGGAGGCGGACGCGATCGTGGGACGGGTGCTCTTCCGCTATTGGCCGCTCAGGCGCTCCTGACGAGTGCGTGGAGCTGTCCGAACAGTGCTGGTCCAGCGGCAAACACCATGCTGTCCTCTTCGCGGAGGAAGTTCCCCCCGGCCTCGCTGACGATGAGCGAGGCGGCAGAGTAGTCCCACCGCTGGAGGCCTTCTTCGTAGTAGCCATCCAGGCGCGCGCAGGCGACGGAACAGAGGTCCAACGCGGCCGAACCGGCGCGGCGAATGTCACGGATCTGAGGGACGACCGAGACGAGGCGCTGGCCCTGGCGACGGCGTTTTTCCGCGTCATAGCCGAAGCCCGTGCCGATTAACGCGTGGGCGAGCAAGGGCTGGCCGGACACGCGGATCGCCTGTGCGTTGCGAAAGGCGCCACCGCCGCGCGAGGCCCGAAACGTCTCGCGGCGAACGGCGTCATGGACCACCCCGGCCACCACTTCGTCGTCCGCCTCAACACCAATCGCAACAGCGAAGGCGGGGATGCCGTAGAGGTAGTTGGTCGTGCCATCCAGTGGATCGATCACCCAGCGCACGCCCGAGGTCCCGTCGCGCGAGGCGCCCTCTTCGCCAAGCACGCCATCATGAGGCCGCGCTTGCAAGATTCGCCGCACGATCAGGGCCTCGGATTCGCGGTCCACTTCGCTGACCATGTCCGTGGCCGTAGACTTCGTCGAGACCGCCGTGCGAACGTCGTTGAGACGTGCGACGAGCAGGTTCCCCGCCTCGAGGGCGATGTCGGTCGCAAGAGCGAGTAGTTCGTTGTATGACTCGGGCATCACTCGGCACGCCCGGAGGACGTGCGAACGCGGGCGAGGTCGGCAAGGACCACAGCGTCCGTGGGAAAGGCAAGCGGCGGTGGTGTGACGGCGTCGAAGTGGTCGAGTTCGGTGAACTCGCCATCGGCTGGGTGCGGTTCTCCGCTGATGACTTCGCCGGAGAACCAGACGCCCACCGTGAGGCGTTCGGCGTCGTGAAAGTTGGAGTGGACGGCGAAGACGGGGCCCGTCCGCACGACCAGACCGGTCTCTTCGAGAAACTCGCGTTCGGCGCCTGCGCGGACATCTTCCCCCCATTCCAGGCGGCCGCAGGGAATGCACCAGAGGCCGGCGAATTCGCCATGGGCACGGCGGCCCATGAGGACGCGGCCGTCATCATCCAGGATGATGACGGCGACCCCCACCGTTGGGTAGCGTCGGCGAACGAAGCCACATGCCGGGCAGCCTGGTGGTTGTTCGCCGCCACGATAGTCATAGAACAAGGCGCCGCCACAATCCGGGCAGAATCGTCCGCGCATCTGACGCGTGCTCTTCGTCTGCCATACCGTTTGTGGAGCTGGCTTTTCGCTCATGGCTGGGGGAGTTGGCCAGCAGCGCGGAGCTTGCAAAGCGCTACCAAATCTTCGGCGACCTTGGCGATGGCGATCACGACGCCCTTGTTCGTGGGCTCTTCGCCCGGACCCCAGTGTTCGCCGCCGCGGGAGATCACGACATCGGCGACACTCGCGAGGCCACCGATATGGCGCATGACACGGGTGACGTCCGTCACGCCGGGTTCAGCATCGCCGCCGGCAATGCCGATGACAGCGAACGGCTTGCCGCCCACGTGGGGGATGTCGATGAGGTCGAGGGCGTTCTTCAATCCGCCGGGGATGGCGCCGTGATAGGCGGGAGTGGCGATGACGATGGCGTCGGCGGCTTCGCAAGCGGCTCGCCATGCGCCGACGGCGGCGGGGTATTGGTCGTCGGGCCGCCCATCGAGCACCGGGAGAGAGCCGATTTCGAATGTCTCGACCTGCGCCCCCGCTCGCTCACACAGCTTGAGTGCGTATCGGAGGGCGCGGTCAGCGCTGCTGTGGGCGCGAATGCTGCCGTTGATGCCGAGGATACGGATGGCCATGGAAGAAGCCTACGCGGGCGCGGGGGAAGCGGCTACGGTCCGATCTGCCTGGAGCAACCCCGGTAAGCAACCCGTATGTGCTGCGCGTCCCAGTTGCAACGTCTTCCGGGCGGTCGAGATCCGTTCGTTAGCCCGATGCATGTCACTGTGACCCGGCCCGGCCAGTGGTTATTGGCGAACAACGAAGGCGTGACAATCGGCCCTACAGCGGCTAGGATGCAGATACTCCAGCAAAATAGCTGCCATAGAGGAGGCCCGAACCATGGGAGACAAGAGCCCGAAAAACACTGCCAAGACCAGCAAACAGAAGGTCGTCGCCAAGTCTGCTCCGAAGCCCGCAGCCGAAGTTAAGAAATAATCCTGTCCCCTGGCATGACGGCCCGCTATTCGCGGGCCGTTTCGCTTCGCGCCGCAAGCGTCGCTTGCCTGCGTCCGCCTTCGAAGCGCGCTCGCCCCGCTCCGGCGATGGGTGTACAACCTGACTATCAGACCGCACCCACGGAGCACTTCACGACATGGAATTACGACCCCTCGGGCGGACCGGCGTCAAGGTCAGCAACCTCTGCCTCGGCTGCATGATGTTCGGCGGCAAGACCAGCGCCGCCGACTCATACGCCATCATCAACAAGGCTATCGATGCCGGCATTAACTTCCTCGATACCGCCAACGTCTATAGCCGGGGCAAAAGCGAAGAAGTCACGGGCGAAGCG
Organism: Dehalococcoidia bacterium; assembly: GCA_034437915.1. Lineage (GTDB taxonomy): Bacteria > Chloroflexota > Dehalococcoidia > Tepidiformales > Tepidiformaceae > JACRBT01. The sequence continues at coordinate 7,107 of DAOTTM010000048.1, forward strand.
CTGAAGCGCAACGGCAAGCGCCAGAACATCGTCCTCGCGACAAAGGTCCACGGGCAGATGGGCGACGACCCGAACCAATACGGGAACAATCGCCGCCACATTATCGAATCGTGCGAGGCCAGCCTTCGCCGCCTGCAGACGGACTACATCGACCTCTACCAGATCCACCGCCCCCAGCCCGACATCCCAATCGACGAGACCCTGCGCGCCATGGACGACCTCATCCGCTCGGGCAAGGTGCGCTACATCGGCACGAGCACGTTTGCGGCCTGGCAGGTGATGGAGTCGCTGTGGGTTTCGAAGGAGCTGGGCTTGAACCGCTTCATCTGCGAACAGCCGCCCTACCACATCCTCGACCGGCGCATCGAACGCGAACTCATCCCGATGGCGCTCACCTACGGCATGGCCGTCATCCCCTGGAGCCCGCTCGCGGGGGGCATGCTCACGGGCAAGTACCATCGCGGCGAAGAGCCACCCGAGGACTCGCGCTGGGCCAGCTACAACGCCAACCCGCAGCAGCGCCGGCGATGGAACGACCAGATCTTCGACGCGCTCGACGGGCTCGAACCGATCGTGGAGGCGAAGGGCGTCTCGATGTCGCAGTTCGCCCTCGCTTGGGCCGCCGCCCAGCCCGGCGTCACGAGCCCGATCATCGGCCCGCGCACGATGGAGCAACTGGACGACAACCTCAAGGCGTTCGAGGTGGAGATCACGGAGGAAGACAACAAGGCTGTCAACCGAGTCGTGCGGCCCGGCACACATGTCTCGCCTTACTACGAGGCAGAATTCGGGCCGCACCCGTTCCGCGTCTAGCCAAAGTGCCTTCGCCGCCCGCTCCGCCATATCACGCGTCTTCGACGCTGACCATGAAGATCACACAGACATTTGGCGAAGCGGGCCGAGCGTGGCTGCACCGGCTTCCGGTGTTGCTGGCGGAATTCGCCGAGCGATGGGAACTCGTCATGGCCCCGCCGTTTCCGGGATTGTCATACAATTATGTCGCGCCAGCAACTCGGCGGGACAGCACGCCGGTCGTTCTCAAGATCGGCTTTCCCTGCCCGGAGTACACCCAGGAAGTCGGCGCGATGCGACTCTATGGCGGCGACGGGATCGCCCGTCTGCTCGATGCGGACGCGGTCCTGGGCGTCCAGTTACTGGAACGGCTCATGCCCGGCGCCGAGATCCTGGAGATCGACGATGACGAGGCGGCTGCGGAAATCGCGGCAACGTTGATGCGGCGACTCTGGCGGCCGCTTCCCGGGGACCACCCATTCCCGACCCTGGAACGCTGGAGCATGGCACTGGTCAACGTGGGCTCACAAAAGTCCGTCGAATGGCCGTTCTCGCGGAAGCAGTTGGACCGGGCGATGGAGCTACGCGCCGACCTGCTCGCCTCCTCCCCAACGCCGGTCCTCTTACACGGAGACCTCCACCACCACAATATCCTCTCGGCCAGGCGCGAACCGTGGCTCGCCATCGACCCGAAGGGTGTCGCTGGTGACCCTGCGTATGACGCGGCCAGGTGGTTTTCGAACCCGATGCCGTGGCTTCTGCAACAGCCGAACGCGCGCGCTATCACGAAGCGCAGAATCGACCAGTTCTCGGAACTGCTTCAGTTGGATTCGGAACGCATTGCCGCCTGGGGATTCGTAAACACCGTCCTTAGCGGCTGCTGGGCGCTTGAACGAGACGCCACAGTGAATGTCGACGCGATGGTGGCGTGCGCCGAACTGTTCGACATCGGCGCGTAAGGAGACCACGAATGCCCCGAAACCATGGCTCGGATGTCAACATCCCGGCGCGCACTCTTCGCGACCGAAACCTGCTGACGTCTTCGTGACCATCCGCGACGGCTTCATCGACGTCGAGCTCTACGAGGGCCTGCGCTACGAAATCGACGACATCGACGAATTCACGGAAGCCATGGCGTCGGGGGAACTCACAACCGGCGAGGCGCTCCAGGTGTTGCGATCCTTGGATATCGTGTCGAGGGCGCTTCGGGAGAACGGATTCTCCGGCCAGGCGTTGGTGCGTGCGTGGGCGCCGGACCTACCGCAATGAGCTGCTACGTCGATAGAATCAGTTGGGCCTTCAACCGGGAACGCTCACACCCGCTGAACTATTTCAAGCGCTACTCGCCGGGTTGAAGCTTACCTTCACCTCTTCGCGCGCGCCTTCTTCGGCTTCATAGAATTCCGCAGGGACGAAGTTGAACATGCCCGCGATGATTGAACTCGGGATGGTCGCAATCTTTTCGTTATAGTTGCCAACGTTCGAGTTGTAGAACTGCCGGGCGTAGGCGATCTTGTCCTCAGTGTCCGTCAGTTCGCGCTGGAGTTCGAGGAAGTTTGTGTTCGCCTTGAGGTCCGGGTAGGCCTCCGCGACGGCGAACAGGGAGCGCAGCGTACCTGTGAGGATGTTGTCAGCCTGGGCGGCCTGGGCGGCGTTACCGGAGGTCCGAGCGTTGTCCAATTGGGCCCGCGCACGGGTGACCGCTTCGAAAACGTCCTTTTCGTGTGCCGCGTATCCCTTGACGGTCTCCACGAGGTTGGGGATGAGGCTCGATCGGCGCCTGAGCTGGACATCGATCCCCGACCAGGCTTCCTTGACGCGCAAGCGCGCACGCGCCAGGCCGTTGTACATCCCGATAACCCAGAAAACGAGCAGCAGCACGACGACCGCGATGGCAATGACAGCGATGAGAACTTCCAAGCAGTTCCCTCCCGGTGGAGTCGTCCCGAATCGTAGCACACTGCACCGCGTCATTTCGCCCCGTATACTTCGGTGGCACAACGTGGAGGCGACGCAATGCCCATTCCCCAACAGCCCCAGAACGTCCGCCCCGAACGCCCTGGTGGCCAAGGGCTCGACCACAACCAGGAAGAGTCCGGCAATATCGCCATCCACATGCTCCTCGCTTCGGACGAAGGGAAGGTCTGGACCGATTTCGTCGCGACTTACCGCGAGGACCGCGACGGCAACGGCGCCTACGAGGCCTGGTCGCTGCGCGGAATGGTGCGCTGGGTACGAACGTTCGATGCGGGCGGGGGATACAGCTACCGCGTCATCGAAACGGTGGGCGAAAACCCACTGGCCCGGCAGGATCCGCGCGCACTCGCGACACTGGCGGAGGAATACGCCGCAGCCGTGAACCAGGGGGACCCCCAGACTGCCTACATCGAATCCGGGAACCTCACCTATCCCTATGCGTACGAGCGCCTCTCACAGCTCTTCGATAGCCCCCACGCGCCCGAACTGGCCGTGAATTCGAAGAACTACGCCTTCGGCCATCAGCCCGGGCAACACGGCAACCTCGATGTCGTGCAGTCGCGGTCGCCACTGATCTTCAGCGGGCCGGGCGTGAAAAAGGGCGTACGGGTCGATGCCCTCCCGCGCCAGATCGATATCGCGCCCACGATTGCGCGGCTGATGGACTTCCCGCTCATCGACGCCATGGACTCGACGGGCCGCACGAGCACGGAACGGGGCGCGGCGCCGGACGTGTTCCTCCTGCGGCAGGATGGCGAAGTGATCGACGAGGTCCTGAGCGGAGTGGAACGGCCCGCACGCGTCTACATCCTCCTCCTCGACGGCCAATCGCACACCGAGCTTGTGCACCGGCTGGACAGCGAGACGGACACTATCCCGGCTTTGAGACGGCTCATCGAAGCCGGTGTGCTCTGCAAATCCGGGAGCATCACGAACTACCCGAGCATCACCTGGCCCAGCCACAATGCCATCGGCACGGGCTGCTGGAGCGGCCACCACGACATCGTCAACCCCAGCTACTACCTCCGCGACCTGCGTATCAGCATTTCGCCCCAGGGACAGCAGTTCGACACCGCTCGCTGCCTGAACCCCCACGTCGAGACGCTGTTCGAGGCGTTCCACCGCGTGTACGGCGAATGGGACGGCATGAACGGCGCTTTCACGGCGTCGATCATCGAGCCCTGCACGCGCGGCGCTGACCACGCCACGCTCGAACGCAAACTGATCGGCGAGCGGGCCCAGCTGATAGAACTGACGAAGGAAACCGAACACGAGATCAGCCCCCGTTGGAAGGACGAGCTCGAATCCCAGGGCCATCGCATGATGGGCGAAATCGACAACCGCGCACTCGCGCAGGCGCGCCAGCTCTTCCTCGACCCCACTCACCCGAAGCCGATCTTCGTCTACCAGGAGTTCAGCCAGCCGGACGCCGCCGCGCATGACTACGGCCCGCACCATGAAGGGGCGCGCGAAGCGCTCGACGAGACGGACCGACGCATCGGCCACATCCTTCGCCTGCTCGACGAACACGGAATCTTCGACTCGACCCTGTTCATCATCACGACGGACCACGGCATGGCCACGCAGAATGTCTCTCTCAACGCGAACCCCGCGCGTATCCCGGAACGCGCTGGCATGGCGGCGATCACGACCGAACCGTTCGTCTATCTCCGCGATATGCACGTCACTGTGCATGTGCAGCCGGACGGGCGGACGGCGCGGGTCACGGTGTTGGATAACGACGCCGACTCTACCGGCGAACGCCCGCCGGTTATTGCGGACATCCTCGTGAGCGACCACACGGACGGGCGAGTGGCCAAGACCGCGACCAGCGCGGAGGGCGTCGCGGGCGTCGCCGTCCCACCGGACATGCACGCCCGCGACCTTCGCCTGTCCGTCCAAGCGGAGGGTTTCAACAGCCGCCACATGCTCATGGACGGGTCGAACCTCGCGCTCGACCTGCGACACGTTCTTTACGGATCGTAGCTGCGGTGGCCCCTGCCGCGCGTGTGCGGGTGCAAGAACTTTTTTGCACGGGGAACGCATGCGAACGCACGGGAACGCACGTGTGGGACAAGACGATCGCACGAGGGGGTCGGCCAACGCACGTGCGTTGGCCGATGCGTGCATTAGGGATGGATGGGGCGAAGCGGTCACGGTTGGAGCGTAGAGTCGCCCGGTACGGAGCGGGAAGATGGTGTTGGCGCTCGTTCGGGCGCCTCCAACAAGGCCCGCAGTGCCCGGATCTCGTCTCGGAGTTCGGTCAGTACTATCCGCTCAGCCGACTCCCGTTCCTGTACCAATAAGGCGGCGATCGTCGCCGTCAGGGTCGAGAGGGCCGCAATCCCAACGAGCATGAGTGCGACCGCGACGCCCCCGCCGGCGGGAGTTGTAGGAAACCTGTCTCCGTAGCCCACTGTCGTCATCGTCGTAGCCGCCCACCAGAGAGCGTCCCCATAGTTGTGAATGTTGCCTCCGGCCGCGGCGCGCTCCGCGATCTGGACAACCAAAGCGCCCAGTACTGCGGTGATCACCACGGCGGCGACGGTGAGATGTAGCCCTCGCTGACGCGCGATTCGGCGGAGAAGTGAAAAGTTCAGCCCCAGCGCCACGGCGATGCGAGCCACCCGAAGCGCCCGAAGGAGCCGGAGGGCTCGCAGTGGCCTCAGGAACGGAAGCACAACCATTGCCAGTTCAAGCCAATGCGTGCGGACGTAGGCCACGCGGCGTGGCGCGACAGCTACCTTGACGCCAAAGTCCGCCGCGAAGACCGCCCAGATGATCCAGTCGGCGGTAAGCAGGGTGGCCTCGACCGCGGGCGATGGGCTGAAAAACAGAGGCCCGGCCAGCAAGGGGATCATGGCAACCGCAAGCAGCAGAAGGGGGAGATCGGTGGCCTCTTCGATTCGTCGCAGGCGTTCTTCGCTTTGCACGCGTTCGTTCCTCTGATTTGGAATGACGGGATTCCGCAGAGCGATCCCGGTCGGAGGCTCGGCGCATTGTACTT
>DAOTTM010000049.1:0-29840 GCA_034437915.1 Dehalococcoidia bacterium
TTCCCGCGTTCGTGGTGCCGCCGCACATAGTCCGCGCCGCCAGCAAGAGCGACGCGCTCCAGGCGGGCGCGCAGGTCCTCGACCAGCGCCCGGTTCGTGTTCCGGTTCGCGATGAAAACCGGGTCGTGTGTGCTGACCCGCGTCGGTAGCACCTGCGTGTCGAGTGTCGCCATGGGCCGTATTAGGCCATAGTCCCCGGCCGACGGCTACTCAGCCCACGAACGCCCCGGCAAGCGCCATGATCGCGCTCGCCACCAACACAGCCATCACGAACTTCCGGAATTGGCCGGCGTTCATTCGGCCGACGATGAAGCTCCCGCCCAGGTACCCGAGGCCCAGGCCCGGCAGGCCCAGCACTGCGGCTTTCAACTCGTATTCTCCAATACGCCCGCTCGCTGCGTAGAGTGTGAGCGTCACGATCGCGCTGACCACGAAGAAGGCCGCGATGGTCGCGCGAAACGGTCCCGGGGCAAGCCCTTTGTTCTGGAGGTGTAGGACTATCGGGGGGCCGTTCATGCTCGTGCTCGTGTTCAACACCCCGCTCACGAATCCCGCCACGCCGTCAAAGACGCGGCTCTGTGAGTTGATGCGAACGCCCTTCGAAAGGAGGAAAATCGCCACGAGCACGTTCACGCCGAGAACCACCTGGAGCACGCGGCCAGGGACAACTTCCAGAACCAGCAGGCCGAACGGCATTCCGCAAAATGCCGCGACCATCAGGGGCAGTGCGCTCCCCCATTCCACATCGCGACGCAGGCGGACGAACATGGTCGCCAGCCAGGAAACACCAAGCGCGTTCGAAAGTACCACCGCTTCTTTCGGCCCCACGACGAAGGACAAGGGCGGCACGATCAGAAGCGCGAATCCGAATCCGCTTATCGTTCCCACGAACGCTGCCCCAAAGGCGAGCAGGCTGATGGCGACGGCGTCTCCCAATGGCATCGCGTTACTCTCGTTCGGGCGACGCCAACAGCCAACCGTGATTCGCCAACAGCCCGAGCCTTCCCTATCCTTGCGGCATGGAAGTTGTTAGCGAACTGATGGTCCGGGGAATCGTTGTGGGTGTATTCCAGGAAAACTGCTGGGTGGTGGGCAACCGCCGCACGGGCGAGGCGATCTGCATCGACCCCGGCGACCAACCCGACGAAATCCTCGCGTTGGCACGGGACATGGGCGTCACGATCAAGCTCATCGCAAACTCCCACGCGCACATCGATCACATCCTCGGCGTGGCCGGGATTCACAACGCCACGGGCGCGAAGTTCCTCCTCCACGAGGGCGACCTCGACCTGCTCCGAAACGGGTTCAAGTCGTCCGCCGCACGCTTCGGCCTGGACGTTTCCCAGGGCCCGCCGGACCCCGACATGTTCGTCGTCGATGGCGACATCGTCGAAGTGGAGGGCCTTCGCCTGCAAACGATCGGCACGCCCGGCCACACTCCCGGCAGCGTGAGTTACTACACCGAGGGCATGTTGTTCAGCGGTGACACGCTATTCCGCGGCTCCATCGGACGCACGGACCTTCCCGGAGGCAGTTTCGAGGAAGAAATGACGAGCATTTGTACCCGCCTGCTGACTCTTCCGGAGGACACCGCCGTCCTTCCCGGCCACATGGATGAGACGAGTATCGCGTTCGAACGCGCCCACAACCCCTTCGTGCTCGAATGGATGATGAGCCGCGGCGATGCCAGTCACTGGAGCAGCGCAACATGACCCCCGAAGAACAGGACGCCTTCCTTCGCGAAACGCGCATCGCCAAACTCGTCACGCTCCATGCCGATGGTTCGCCCACGGTTGTCCCCGTCTGGTTCGAATGGGACGGCGCCGAGGCTCGCGTCTTCACGAGCGCGACATCTCCGAAGGTCCGTCGGATGCGAGCTGACCCGCGGGTCGCGCTCACCGTCGAAGAAGGGGTGGGCATCCCCGAACGCTGGGTCACCATCGAAGGCACCGTGACCATCGATGCACTTGGCGGAATGGACCTCGCCCGCCGCCTTACGGCGCGCTACTACTCCCCCGAACGCGCCTCGGAAGTCCTCCCCAGCTGGGAGCAAATTGACTGGGTCGTTCTCCGCATCGCCCCGAAGCGCATCGTCTCGGAGAGATAAGGTTCTAAAGTTCTGAGGATTCCAGCCGCTCGCCCTGAGCCTGTTCTGGTTGCGGGCAAAGGCCATCTCCGGCTCATAACCAAGAACTTGAGAACTACAGAACTACAGAACCCAGAACTGCCCTACTTCTCCCCAATCATCAGGTGCTCCTGAACGACCACGCTCCAACGCGTCGAAAGGTCGAACAGGTTCTTCTCATCTTCGAGCACGACCTTCAGCTCCGGCGACCGGTTTGAAAGGCGCATCGATTCGAGGTCGTCGAACCAGGCTTCGGCGAAACCGTCGTACGCGAGTTCGACATCACGGTCGCCCACCACCGCCGCGAGATTGATGACGTAGCGCTTGATGCCCGGCACCTTGCGCGCCTTGTCCGCGTGGGTCGTCGTCCAATAGCGCCCAAAGTCTTCCCGGCTCATGCCCGGTTTTCGCTTCGCCCCAAAGATCATTTTGTACACGTTTCGCCTCCTTCTTGCTGACGAGTCTACTCGCCCGAAGCACTCGGGGGTCCTTTACGTTCTATGGGACCTAGGCGGAGGCACGCGAGACCTCTCGTCACCTCTCGTCACCTGTTGTGCAGCGAACCCGGCCGCATGACTCGAGGACCCTCAGCGGCGTGGCCACGGCCAGTGTTTCCGGGTATATTTCGCGCAACAGGGCAGAACGTCCAAAACGAAAACGAGGAGCCACCATGGGAAAGCTTGAAGGCAAGGTCGCCGTCATCACCGGTGCGGCATCTGGCATCGGCGAAGCCAGCGCGCTTCGCTTCGCGGCCGAAGGCGCCGCCGTCATGTGCGCCGATGTGAACATCGAGGGCGCCCAACACACCGCCGCTCAGATCACGGAACGCGGCGGCTCAGCCTCCGCCATCAAACTCGATGTCGCCGACCCCAAGGCTGTGGAAAGCGCGCTCCATCAGACGGTGAAGGAATTGGGCGGCTTCAACATCCTCTACAACAACGCGGGCATTGGCGGTCGCGCGAGTTCATGGGAACAGACAATCGAAATCAACCAGCGCGGCGTGTACAACGGTCTCTTCTTCGGCTGCCGCATGCTGGCCGAGCGTGGAGGCGGCTCGGTCGTCAGTACTGCATCGATCGCGGGCCTCGTCGCTCTGATGATGCCCCCGGCGGACCCGCCTATCCCGATGGAGTACGGCTCCGGCGCATACCAGGCGTCCAAGGCGGCCGTCATTGAGATGACTCGCCAGTTCGCGGTGACCTACGCGGCACGGGGAGTGCGCGTGAACGCCGTTGCGCCGGGCTACATCTTCACGCCCATGACCGCGCTCATCCGCGAGTCGCCCGAGGTGGAAGCATTCCTGACGAACCTCCACCCGCTCGGCCGCCTCGGCCAGCCCGAGGAGATCGCCGCCGCTGCGATGTTCCTCGCAAGCGACGACGCCTCCTTCGTCACGGGCGTCACCCTCGCAGTCGATGGCGGCTACACCGCGCGTTAACGCTGCGCGCCTACTCCTTGTCGCGGAAGTTCAGGTAGTACTTGCTCGGCGTCGGCCCTTCCTGGTGCTGATACTTGCTCCCCGCTTCCTTCGACCCATAGGGGTGCTCCGCCGGTTCGCTCAGCCGTAGGAACGAAATCTGCGACACTTTCATTTGGTGGTAAAGCGTTATCGGCAGGTTCGCCACATTCGAAAGTTCCAGCGTCAGCGCGCCGTCCCAACCGGGATCGACGTAGCCCGCCGTCGAATGGATGAGCAGCCCCAGGCGCCCCAGCGAGGACTTGCCTTCGAGCCGCCCGACGATGTCATCGGGGAGCGTCACGCGCTCATACGTCACCGCCAACGCGAATTCGCCCGGGTGCAGGATGAAGGGGTTGTCGTCGTCGATCGTGACTAACTCCGTGAGGTCGGGGTATTCACGTTTGAGGTCAATGAAGGGGATTTGGGAGTTGCGGAACACGCGGAACTGGTGCCCGAGACGAAGGTCCACACTCGCCGGCTGAATCGCCCCTGGGCCAAGCGGGTCGATGACAATACGGCCGGAAGCGAGTTCCCTACGGATGGTGCGATCACTGAGAACCATGGTTGCGCCTCCTCGGGGGTCCCGTCCCGCTCTCGATTCGCATACGCGCGGACGGTCATGCGCCGAAAAGGAAGACTACGGGCGGAACCCGCTAGAATCCTATCAAACGGAGGTGGTTCGATGGCTGGTTCGCTCGCATGTGTAAAGGACCGCAGGGGCATCCCGTGAGCTTCGAGCGGGTCGTTCGCCTCGCGCTGCTCCCGGAGATGCGCCTCGCCTACTTCGAAGCGGAAATTCCCATCGACTACATTCCCGACGATTCTCCGGAAATGGGAATGCTCTGGGAAAGCTTCAACGCCTGGCGGCTGAAGGCGCGCCCCGCGCTCGGACGCATCGACATCGCCGCCCTCGCGTGGCAGATGGAACGGGAGCCGGGCGCGACAACGTTTACCTGTCGCGTGGCAGTGCCTATTCGCAGCGACTACCAGCCGCCCGCGCCCGCCAAGACCACCTTTTTCGCAGGCGGCGCATTCGCCTTTTGCTACGCCGACAACATCGATGAGATCGCCGAAGCCTTCGCCGCGGTCGATCACTACGTACTCGAACAGCGCTTCGTTCCCGCCAGCTCGGGCATCGAAGCCTACAAGTTCCACTACAACCTGGACCAACACCCCTGCGATTGCGGCGTCCTCGTCACGCACGCCGACGGCTCGAACCCCCTGGGCGAAGCGTCGGCTGGGCCCCTCCCGATCGCGCGGTAGGCGGCAGTCCGTCCGTAGCGCGCGCGTAAGCAGGCGCTGGGATGGCCCGGCTTGCGATTTCGGCCCTGCAATCGAACCACGAATCCCTACTCGCTATCGGGTTGACGGTTGACGGGGGTGTCGTTCAAAGTTTTGCGTGCTGCGGGAGTGCAGGAGATTGATGAGAGTGGCGGACCAAACCTGCCGTCCGTAGCGCGCGCGTGAGCAAGCGCTGGGATGTCCAGGCTTACGAATCTGGTTAGGCAGTCGATCCGCGTGGGCGCATTCCTATTCCACGCAAAACTTTGAACCCCACCCGGTTGACGGGGCCCGAGTGTGGTTGTGATACGCTTAGGCGGTGAAAGTCACGCTCGAAATCGACGAACCACTCTTGGTTGAAGCGCGTGTCCAGGCAGCCGCGGCCCACCAGCCGGTCGAGCTAATCCTCGCCGAGGCAGTCCGAGTTGGTCTGTCCGAGCGAAACGGAATGTGGTCTCGAGACTCCATCTACGCGGAACGGATCGCGGGAGTTGTTTCGCGGATCGAGGATGCGGAACGTCGTGCAGCCGAGAAGGGCCTTCCGCTCTGACGTCCGTTGCTCTCGATACCGATGTGACGGTGGCGCTCCTACAGAGTCGGACCAGCGGTCGTCACTTGGCGACGAAGATGGCGGTCGGCGCGCGGAATGGTGACGAGTTCTACGTTCCGGTATTCGTGGTGGGAGAGACTTGGCGCGTGCTGACTGAACCCCGTGGGTACGCCCGTGGAACCCGGGACCGTCGCCACCTGGCTGGAGTCACTGCTACTGGACGCGCGATTACTCGTGCCCGGCCCAGAATATCTTCCGCTCTGCATGGAGATTGCGCGTGCAAGCCGGGTCCAAGGGGCTAACATTTTCGACTGCCAGATCGCGGCGGTCTGCATTGAGCGTCAAGTGACCGAGATCTGGACCTTCGACCGACGGTTCGTCGTTGATCCGAGGCTCAAAGCGGTCGATCCCCTCGCGGTTTAACCGCAAGCCCCTACGCCCGCGGCAGCCCGAGTCCCCGCGTCGCGATGATGTTGCGCTGGATCTCGCTTGTCCCGCCCTCAATCGTGTTGGCGATCGAGCGCAGATACGCGTACTTGTAGCGGCCGTATTTCGAGGCATCCACACCCTCGCTCTTCGTGTCGAGTTGGCCGTGCATGCCGATCATTTTCATTGCTGTCCGCGCGATGCGCTGGTTCAGCTCCGTGCCATACATCTTCGCGACGCTCGCTTCGTGGCCCGGCGCAACGCCTTCCTTGGCCTGGATGGAGATGATCTTGAGGCTCATCTGCGTCGCCACGCCCGCCTCCACCAGGCGGTCGACCAGTTCGTAGCGCACGGCCTTTTCGTTCTTCAACTTGCTTTCCGGGCTCGACTTGGCGAAGGCGATCATGTCCTCCACGCCCTGGCGCGCACCCACCGCCCCGCCGATGTTCGAGCGTTCGAAGCTCAGCGTCGTCTGGGCGAGATACCAACCCCTGTTCTCTTCGCCGATGATGTTGTTCTTGGGGATACGGACGTCTTCGAAGAACACCTCGTTGAACTCGTGCGTCCCCGCCATGTTAATGAGCGGGCGCACGGTGAGGCCCGGCGACTTCATGTCGACGATGAAGTACGTGATTCCCCGGTGCTTGGGCGCTTCGGGGTCCGTGCGCGCGAGCAGGATCATCCACTTCGCCATATGGCCACCCGAAGTCCAGATCTTCTGCCCGTTGACGACGTAATCGTCGCCATCGCGGATCGCCCGCGTCTGCAGGCTGGCGAGGTCGCTGCCACTACCGGGTTCGCTGTAGCCCTGGCACCACACCGTCTCGCCATCGAGCATTTCGGGCAGATACTTCTGCTTCTGGTCCTCGGTGCCATGCACGATCAGCGTCGGGCCCGCGAAGCCGGTCGCGATGCCACCCGGCCTCGGCGTCCGTGACTCCGCCATCTCCCAGTTGAAGATGAACTGCTCCATCACGCTCATGCCTGCTCCGCCGTACTCTTTCGGCCAGGCTGGCGCGACCCAGTGCCGGTCCGCGAGTTTCTTCACCCACCCCTTCCATGCCTGCCCCATTCCACCAAAGCCTTCTTCGCGCATCATGTTTCGCGGGCCTTCTGCCTGGATGAAGCTCTTCACCTCGGCGCGAAAGATCGCCTCTTCGGGGGTATCGTTGTAATTCACGTGATCTCCGATCGAATGTGTGTGTGCTTCGATTGTATCCGCACCACCGCCGCCTCGCCATTCAGCGAACCGCGCGCCGTGTTTCCCTACACACTCGGATCTACACACTCGGATCTCGGATCTCGGACCTCGGACCTCGGATCTCGTTTGTGACAGATTTCACACGGATTTCACAGCCCAATCGCCATCCCGCTTGAGCATCCGCGTATACTCTCGAAAAGCGTCAGGACAGCGCCATGCGCACCGTCTTCATCGTCACACGCCACCCGGATGTCGTCCGCCTCGGTTCCGCGCTCGAACGCGCAGGCCTGGCGGCGCCTGCCATGGCGCCCGATCGCCTCGCCGCCGATGACGCTCTTTCTGGCGCTGACGCTGTCGTTCTCGACCTGCGCGACATCCCACCCGCCGCCTTCGCCATCCTCAACGAGACCATGGCCGAACAGGGCGTGGTCCTTCTGGTCCTCGTCGCCGAAGAGCAGATCGAACGCATCACCGTCGATGTCGCCGTCGATGACTTCATCGTCCTCCCCACCACTGCCGCCGAGCTCGCCCGCCGTGTCGAACGCGCACTCTGGCGCCGGCACGGCATCGACAGCGAGAACTTCGTTCGCTGTGGCGCCCTCACCATCGACCTCTCGAACTATCGCGTCACGGTGGATGGCGAATCGCTCGTCATGACCTTCAAGGAGTACGAACTCCTGCGCTTCCTCTCCATGAACGCGGGCCGCGTGTTCACCCGCGAACAGCTCCTCAACCGCGTCTGGGGCTACGACTACTTCGGTGGCGCGCGCACGGTCGACGTCCACATCCGCCGTATCCGCTCCAAGATCGAGATCCACGGCCACGCCTTCATTGAGACCGTCCGCAACGTCGGCTACCGCCTCGTCGCCGAAGCGCGCAAGGAAGAGACCGCGGAGTAGGGCGCCGCAATAGGCAGCGCGCGATGCCCGTCCGCCGAGTTATGATTGCCTTGGTACAAGTCGCCATAGGATCACTATGCTCACTCGTCTCAAGGTCTCCGGCTTCAAGAACCTGGTCGATGTCGATGTCTACTTTGGCCCATTTACGTGCATCGCAGGCGCGAATGGCGTTGGGAAGTCCAACCTTTTCGATGCCATTCAATTCCTCAGCGCGCTGGCTGAGCGTCCATTGATGGAAGCGGCCCTGGCTGTGCGGAGCGAATCCGGCCGGTCCGGGGACGTACGACGCATCTTCCATCGGGCAGGAGAGCAGTACGCCGACAAGATGTCATTTCTCGTTGAACTCATCATTCCGGGCGAAGGCGTGGACGACCTGGGTCAAGAGGCTAAGGCTGCAATCACTTTCCTTCGGTACGAACTTGTCCTGGCCTACCGAGCCGAGTCGCCTGTTGGTTCCGGTGGAAGCATCGGGATCCACAAGGAGGAACTCAAACACATCCGGTTGGGCAAGGCAGGGGCACAATTACGGTTCAAGCACTCCGTTCAGGCGTGGAGGGGCTCTGCTGTCGCTGGGAGACGTACAGCTCCCGCATTCATTTCGACCGAAGACGCCGGTCCCAACGCGAAGATCAAGGTTCACTCTGACAGTGGAAGCCAGAGTGGGGGGAGGCCGCTTTCTCGGCTGGCAGCTCACCTTCCGCGCACCGTTCTGTCAGTGGCCAACGCCGCGGAAACCCCGACCGCGTTGCTCGCACGGAAGGAAATGGCGGCCTGGCGCCTACTCCAACTCGAACCGACCGCCCTGCGGCAACCCGACGAATTTTCGGCGCCTGTTCACTTGAGCCCAGATGGCTCCCACCTTCCAGCCACCCTCTATCACCTCGCAAGGTCCGCGAGCCAAGACATTGGGTCTGAAGCCGGGAGTCGGCAAATCTATGCGCAGCTTGCGAATAGGCTCGCGGAACTGATTGAAGACGTTAAGGAGGTGCGGGTGGATAGAGACGAGCGACGAGAAGTCTTGACGCTGGAAGTTACCGATACATCCAACACTCCGCATCCAGCGAGGGCCCTCTCCGATGGGACGCTGCGATTCTTGGCGCTTGCTGTATTGGAGCTGGAATCTGAGGCGGGAATCGTTTGCATGGAAGAACCCGAGAACGGAATTCATCCCGCACGCATCCCGGCGATGATCCAGCTTTTGCGGGACATTGCCACTGACACGGACGCTCCGGTCGGGGCAGACAATCCCCTGCGACAGGTGATCGTAAACACGCACTCGCCGGTAGTCGTTAGCAACGTTCCTGACGAATCCCTTCTCGTGGCGGAACTCAAAGAAGCTTTGGTCGACGGTCAACGATTCAAGAAAGTAACGTTCAGTTCACTCGCCGGGAACTGGAGGAACGAGATGCCCGACGCTGGCCCGCCCGTCTCGCGCGGCGTCCTGCTCTCCTACCTCAACCCGCTGTCGAATCAGGATTTGCGTGAGACTGTTCGGAATCCAGCTCGCGGCCGAGTGAGAGATAGGCCTGACCTCCAGATGCTTCTGCCGTTGCCCTCGGCCGCACATGAATGATTTGCGATTCACACTTCTCGGCGATGGGAACTTCGACGAGGCTCTCGTCCCAGTCGTCACTTGGGTGCTGAGGGAGGCAGGAGTCCAAATCCCGATTCAGTCGAGTTGGGCGGAATTGCAACGAGTCCCGAATTATGTCACGGAAGCTTTGGGATCGGATCGCGTTGGCTGTCGAACTCTACCCATGTGACATGTTGTTTGTACACCGTGACGCAGAGAAGCAGCCTTTGTCGAAGCGCAACGAAGAAATCAGGCGTGCGGTAGCGATGGCTCGCAAGAATGCGATGATCCCGCGTTACGTTCCTGTCATTCCCGTTCGCATGACGGAAGCTTGGCTCCTATTCGACGAGATGATGATTCGGCTCGCGGCCGGCAACCCATCCGGCACTGCGAAGGTGACCCTCCCGGCGCATGACCGTTGGGATCAGGCGCCGGACCCCAAGCACGTACTTCATCAGGCGCTTCGAGATGCCACGGAGTTCCAGGGTCGTCGCTTGAATCGCTTCCAACCGACGACCGAGGCGAAGCGGCTTGCCGACCTGATCAGCGACTATTCGCCGCTGCGGCAGCTAACCGCTTTCCAAGAACTTGAACAAATGGTGTCTCGCGAACTGCCCAACTTAGGAATAGAGTTGGGTCCCGCGAGCGCTCGATAGCGAACGCGGCTTATCTCCCGCTTGCATCGCCGCGCGCCCTCCCCCACACTGTTCCTCCATGAACCGCTTCGCGTTCACTTTCGCAAAGGACACCACGATCGCCCCGGACTCACCGGGGCGCCACCTTCTGCGCTCTTAACTCTGCTGACCCCGCCCTGGTTCCGCCTCGCGCGCAAATCGTATTAACGTTTGCCGGGCGACAGCCGATCCATTTTGTAAGAGCATTGTTAGAACGAAACGGAGATTCGTGGCCATGACGGAAAAGATCTATGTCTTTGATACCACCCTGCGCGACGGAGAACAGTCCGCCGGCGTCGCCTTCACCCCCCCGGAGAAGCTGGAGATCGCGAAGCAGCTCGAACGCCTCGGCGTCGACATCATCGAGGCCGGCTTCCCCTGCTCCACCCCCGGCGACCTTGAGGCGGTGTCGCTGATTTCGCGGGAAGTGCGCGGCGCCACCATCTGCGCCCTCGCCCGCGCCGTCGAATCGGATGTGGATACCGCCTGGGAATCCGTGAAAGCGGCCGCCGACCCGCGCATCCACGTCTTCATCAACACGAGCGATATCCAGATGGCGCACCAGCTCCACAAGGACCGCGAACAGGTGCTCGGCCAGGCGGAGGCGATGGTCCGCCACGCCGCGAAGTACACGAGCAACGTCGAGTTCAGCCCCATGGACGCCACGCGCGCGGACCCGCTCTTCATCTTCGATATTATTCGCCGCTGCATCGACGCGGGCGCGACGACGATCAACGTCCCGGACTCCGTCGGCTACGCCATCACGAGCGAACTGGGCGGCCTGTTCAAGGCGATCTTCGAAAACGTCCCCAATATCCATAAGGCGCGCGTCAGCTTCCACGGCCAGAACGACCTTGGCCTCTGCACGGCGAATACGCTCGAAGCGATCCAGAACGGCGCCCGCCAGGTCGAGGTAACGATTAACGGCATCGGCGAACGCGCGGGCAACACCTCCCTCGAAGAAGTCGTCATGGCGATCAAGACGCGCAAGGACTTCTTCGGCTTCCACACGGACATCAACACGAAAGAGATCTACCGCGCCAGCAAGATGGTCGAGAAGTACTCCGGTATGCCCGTCCAGTGGAACAAGGCGATCGTTGGCAAGAACGCCTTCCGCCACGGTTCGGGCATCCACCAGGACGGCATCCTCAAGCTCCGCGAGACCTGGGAGATCATGGACCCGGCAGACATCGGCATCCCCCAGGGCACGCAGCTCGTGCTCGGCAAACTCTCCGGTCGCCACGCCTTCAAGCAACACATGGAACAGCTGGGCTACGAACTGACCGAGGAGGAGATGAGCCGCGTCTTCGGCGCTTTCAAGGAACTGGCCGACAAGAAGATCGAAGTCGATGACCGCGACCTCGAAGCGATTGTGAACGACAACATGCGCGATATCGACCTTGATGGCTGGCGCGTGGACATGGTCCAGGTCACGGCAGGCGATCACACCACGCCTACCGCCACCCTTCGCCTGATCGACCCGCAGGGGAACATCAAGACGGACGCGGCCACGGGCACAGGCCCCGTCGATGCTGTCTACCGCGCCATGAACCGCATCACCGGCCTTGCGCCCAGCCTCACGGAGTTCAGCGTGAAAAGCGTGACCGAAGGCATCGACGCCCAGGGCGAGGTCACGATCCGCATCGAGCAGGACGGCAAGACCTACATGGGCCGTTCCGCCGATACGGACATCATCGTCTCCAGCGCACGCGCCTACATGGGCGCGCTCAACCGCATGATCGCCGTGAACAAGCGCCTCAGCGAACACGCCGTTTAGGTTCGAGACGGCCGGTTAGTAAATGAGCTGCAAGTCCTCGACGCGCCACACTTGTGTCGCGTCGGGGACCAGGCGAAGGCCGAACGAGAACTCCACCGGGTAGCCGTAGTCCTGGTGGTAGTGGGCCAGCACGAAAAACGCGCCCGGCGTCTCCGAATCCGGCGCCACCTGGCGAGAAATCTGCTGGCGAAGTTGGGCAAACACGGCGGGTACGGTGTATGCCGCGTAGTTGATTTGCCCACAGGGCACCGACTCCCCCGCAACGGCACAGTCGGATTCGAAGTCCCCCACGACACCCGCGGTCACGTAAAGCGTGTGTCGCTCGCTATAGCCATACGTCACCCAAGAGATCGTGATGCGGTAGTGGAGGCTGCCGTTGCGTTCCCATCGCGCCTGGGCGGCGGCGATATCCGACCCCGCCACACCTTCGGAACCGTCACGGGCGATGGACGGGACGCGCTGGTGCAGGGGAAGCGTGCTCGGTGTCCCAAGCGCGCGCGCGGCAGGGTGGTTCGATTCCGCGCCCCCGAACACGAACAGCGCAAACGCCAACATTCCGATTGTGATGACACGCACAAGCCGCATCCCGCCACCGTAATGGAATCGAGACTTACGGGTGGAAGACCAGCTGAGTCAGTGATGGCCCATGGCCGCAACGAGAGATAAAACGAGTAAGCGGGCGGGCGTCGTGGCGGGGTTCGAATTCGCCGTTCGACCTGACCGAGCGGAAGGCGGCGTTTTCGGCTGAGTTAGGCCGTGAACGACCACGGGTCCTGGCGGTCGAGACCTTCCAGCAGGCGCACGTAGCGCTGAATCGCGCTCACCTGGTCCGCGATGAGGTTCGCAAAGCGCAGCCGCACGAACACATCATCGCCTTCGATGATTGTCCCCCGCGTGGAGCAGGCGAATTCGGTCCACGTCCCGCCGAGAGCCATTCGCATGGACGTCGGCGGGGCCTCGGGCACGGAATCCACGGAGACGCGCGCGCCGTTCAACGAGATATCGACGATGCGGCCGTTTTCGTCTTCGGCGCCGGGCGAAAGCAGGATGACGCGGGCGTTCGCGGCGTAGCGGCGATGGAGACGCCGATTGTAGACCCGCCATGGGGCGAGAACACGGAACAAGGCGACTTCGCCGGATTGTCGTTCGAATTCGCCGACAGAAACATGCCTGCCCTGGCTCGTCTGACAGAGCAGGTAGACTTCTTCACCGG
Organism: Dehalococcoidia bacterium; assembly: GCA_034437915.1. Lineage (GTDB taxonomy): Bacteria > Chloroflexota > Dehalococcoidia > Tepidiformales > Tepidiformaceae > JACRBT01. Next base: position 13,179 of record DAOTTM010000049.1, read on the forward strand.
GGAACCAGGCTTCGACCGATTCGAGGCTCAGCGCCAAACCCGCCCGCGAACTTGCTATCACGGTACCCTCGCAGGTATCCGAGGAACGACCGTGCCTGAGCACTTGGATTGACGTGCCAGCTGCAACTTCCATGACATGAGCATCGGCAGGGGGGCCGCAGTCGCGGAGCGGTTCTTTCAAAATTCTATGTCCTAGTGTGCAAAAGCGTCGTGCCACTCTCGGCCATCGCAATGCGTTGCAGGGACCGAAGACTCGGGCGCGCGCTGATCGTCCGCAATACCGCTGTAACACACGTCCGTTATCCTGCCCTCTCTGGAGCAGTGCGCACGCCATGAGTGAATCCGCCAGCTACGTCATCTCCGCCTGCCGCGAAAACGACGTCAAGTTCATCCGCCTCTGGTTCACGGATATCGTGGGTAGCCTCAAAAGCTTCGCCATCACGGTTGAAGAGCTTGAGAAGGCGCTCGATGAAGGCATGGGCTTTGACGGGTCGAGCATCGAAGGGTTCGCACGCATCGATGAGTCGGACATGATCGCCATGCCCGACCCGGCGACGTTTCAGCTCGTCCCGTGGCGGCCCAAGGAGCGTGGCGTCGCCCGGATGTTCTGCGATATCTACCGCCCCGATGGCACGCCCTTCGAAGGTGACCCACGTTATGTCCTGCGACAACAGCTACAACGCGCAGCCGATCTCGGATACACCTTCTACGTCAGCCCTGAACTCGAATACTTCTACTTCAAGGACTCTAGCGGCACCATCCCCCTCGACCGCGGCGGGTACTTCGACCAGACGGCCGACGCCGCCAGCGACCTGCGGCGCGATACCGTCCTGGCGCTCGAAGCGATGGGCATCGAGGTGGAATACAGTCATCACGAAGTAGCGCCCAGCCAGCATGAGATCGCCCTGCGCTACACGGACGCCCTCACCATGGCGGACAGCGCCATGACCTACCGACTCGTCGTCAAAGAGATCGCGGCGGCGAATGGCGTGTATGCGACCTTCATGCCCAAACCCGTACAGAATCAGAACGGCAGCGGCATGCACGTCCACCAGTCGCTCTTCAAGGGCGAACGCAACGCCTTCCATGACCCAGCTGATCCGTACCATCTCAGCGCGATCGCCCGCGGCTATATCGCGGGGCTGCTCCATCATTCGCGCGAAATCACACTGGTAACCAACCAATGGGTCAACAGCTACAAGCGGCTCATGCCCGGTTATGAGGCGCCTGTTTACCTGAGCTGGGCCCGCCGCAATCGCAGCGACCTCATCCGAATTCCAGAATATAAGCCGGGCAAGGAGATGCATACGCGCATCGAATACCGTTCGCCAGACCCGGCCTGCAACCCGTACCTGGCCTTTGCGGTGATGCTCGCCGCCGGGCTGGACGGTATTGAAAAAGAGATTCCGCTGCCCGCTCCGGTCGAAGAGAACGTTTTTGAAATGGCTGCGGCGGACCGCAAAACGCGCGGAATCGATACCCTCCCCAGCAGCCTCGGGAACGCGATTGAAGTGGCCGAGGGATCAGCGTTTCTCCGCTCCGCGCTTGGCGATCACGTCTTCGAAAGTCTCATCGCCAACAAGAAGATCGAGTGGGAGCGCTACCGCAGCCATGTCACCGACTTCGAACTCGCCGAGTACCTGCCCAGGCTCTAAGAACCGTTTCTTAACATTGGGAAAGAACACCTTTTCTTTCGCCGCGGGATATTTCGGCTCATAACAATCTTCTGAACGCCCGCTGGCGTACTCGTCGCAGGAGACAAGGTCTCCAACCACATGCGACCGGCGTCGAATCGTTCGTGCGCGCCTGCCGAATTTTCGGTTGGCGTTGGTGGAAAACCGTCTTGAGGGGGAATTGTCTATGAAGTCCATCGTACGGTTGGCAGTCGTTGCCGGCCTCGCCGCCACATTCCTCGGTGTCTTTGGCGCCGCCGTCGGGCCACAGGAGGCCCGCGCCGAGACGCGCGGCGTCTCCCTCAGGAGCTTCGCCTTTTCGCCAGCTACCGTGAACGCCAAGGTTGGCGAAGCGGTGCGATGGATCAACGATGAGGACGCCGTTCCGCACACCGTTACCACCGAAGCGGCGGGCGGCTTCAATAGCGGCAGGCTCGCCCCGGGCGACTCGTTCTCCAGGCAGTTCGATACGGCCGGAGCCTACCAGTACTTCTGCCAAATCCATCCGCGAATGCGCGGCGTCGTCCTCGTGGGCGACGCAACCGGGGCGCCTGGCACTCCCTTCGCGGCCCTTCCATCGGCGCCCATCAGCACCCGTATGACCGGTGCCAACGAAAACCCGGCGGTGACGACCCCCGCTAACGGCACGTTCATCGCCACGCCGGGCACCGATTCCTTGAAGTGGCAGATGCAGGCCTACGGCAACGGCCTGCTCGTCGCGCACATCCATTCGGGCGCAGCCGGGACCAACGGCCCCGTCGTCGCCTTCCTCTACGGCCCGGACGCGGGAAAGAACCTCGTGGACGTCGGTGGGACCCTTACCGTCGCCAACCTCGTTGGGCCAATGGCCGGAAACTGGAAAGCGTTCTCCGATGCACTCGCGGCAGGAACGTTGTACGCGAATGCACACACTGCGGCCAATCCCGGCGGTGAGGCCCGCGGTCAAATCCCCGCTTCGGCGGCGGCAACCGCACCGCGACCGCCGGCCACAGGTACGGGTCTCGCGGTCACCTCATCGAGCACCAGCTACCTGCCCGTTGCAGTGCTAGCCACGCTCATCCTTCTCGGCGCCGGGGGCAGCGCCACCTACGCCCGGAGCCGCCGCTCCATTCGCTAGGCTGTTTGGCAGTCGAACAACAACCGGGGGCAGCAGCAATGCTGCCCCCTTCCGCTTCTGCTTTCGTGGCGCCCCCTGCCCTGTTCGCCGTGGCCGGTCGGTGGCGCGCAGCGACCCCGGAACTTGGTTCTGAAATCACCGAAACACCGCTCGCCCTGAGCCTGTCGAAGGGTGAGCACGCTGCTCGACCAACGTCGCGCCGCCCGTCCATGCTTCGACAAGCTCAGCACGCACGGGCGATTGGACCCGCGCCCACCCTGGCCACACTGCGGAAATGCTCTTCCATTCCTGGTTGCGGCCATAGGCAATCAACGACTCGGAACTCATCACAGGTGGCGTTGCAGCGGCAGCTCTCGCAACCTCTTCGACGTCCGGTCGAAGAGCGCGTTCGCTACTGCCGGAGCGAGAGGGACAATCCCCGGCTCGCCTGCACCGGTCGATGGATTCGTGTCGCCGCCGACGAGCGCGACTTCGATGCGTGGCGCCTGGTTGATCCTGGGGACGCGGTACCGGGCGAAGCTGGCGTTCAGGAGCCGACCGCCTTCGAACTCCGTCGCCTCGAAGAGCGCCGAGCCGAGGCCCATGCTGATGGCGCCTTCCATCTGCGCCCGCACGCCCTCCGGGTTGTAGATCAGGCCGCAATCCACAGCCGAACTCACGCGGTTGACGATGATCTCCTTGCCCTGGACATCGATAGCCACGCACTCCGCCGCGTACGAACCCACGTCGAGCCCAATCGCCACGCCCACGCCCTGCCCGGAAGGCGCGGTCGCGGTACGCCAGCCGAACTGCTCGGCCGCCACTTCGAGCACCCGCCGGTAGCGCGGATCGGCGAGGTTTCGCAGCCGCAGTTCCACCGGGTCGATGCCGAGACGTGATGCGATTTCGTCGATGTGTACTTCGCGGCCAAAGTGATTCACGGCGCAACCGAGCGACCGATACGAACCCGGACGCAGCGGCGCTGGGCCCGCGGAGACCACCGCGCGCACGTGATCGGACGCGTACGGCGTTTCGGAGCCGCGCTGGCCAATCATGGGGCGGTCGGTCGTGGTGTGGATTGCGTGGTAATCCCAGGCCGTAATTCGGCCATCGCCGTCGAATCCGCTGCGAATGGTAATCAGGGCGGCCGGCCGGAAGGTCGTGTAGGTCATCTCTTCAGCGCGTGTATAGGCCACTCTCACTGGTCGCCTGGCGAGCCTTGCCAGCCGCGCCGCTTCGATCGCCGGGCGATAGATGCTTTTGCCGCCGAAGCCGCCGCCAATTTCTGGCGCGATAACGCGCACCTGGGACTCATGGACGCCGCAGGCTTGCGCCAATTCCCCTCGCGTGCCGAAGGGACGCTGGGTACCGGCCCAGACCGTCAAGGAATCGCCGACCCATTCCGCCACCGCAGCCCGCGGCTCCATGGGAACGACGGAGATATACGGGACGTAGTACGTCGCTTCCAGCCGGTGGGCTGCCCGCGCCAGCGCTGCCTCGATGTCGCCCGCCTCCTGTGTCACCACCGGGTCGCGGGCACCCTCCGCCAACAGCGCCGGGAGTTCCCAGTGCGACGGGTGATCTCCGCGCTCCGACCACTCGGCGGTGAGCAGGTTGAAAGCTGCGTCCGCCTGTTGGTCTGTTTCCGCGAGCACTGCCACGAGGTCATCGTCCACAACGACCATCGCCACGCCGGGCATCTGCTTTGCGATCGAATCGTTCGCACGAACGAGGGTGGCGGCGTACGTGGGCGGGCGAAGCACTCGCGCGTACAGCATGCCCGACCGGGTCACGTCTTGCGAATACACGGCCCTCCCCGTCACGCGTTCCAGGGCGTCGAGGCGGTTGGTGGTCGTGCCAAGCACGGTAAACTCGCCGGGCGGGTTCAGGGTAACGTCGTCCGTTATGTCGCAGACGACGTACAAACCAGCGAGAAGTGCAGCGAAGTTGAGCGACCGCCCGGGGTCGGATTTCGAACTTACCCGGCCGCTCTCGCACGCCAGGTCCTGAGTTGGCAAGTCTAGCATTGTCACCGCCAGATCGAGCAGCGCCTCCCTCGCCGTCGCAGCCGCACGGCGCACCTGCACGCCTGTGAATCGCGTCGATTGGCTGCCGAACGTGCCGATATCCCACGGCGTCTCCGCCGTGTCGCCCAGTACCACGCGGACGGTAGCCGGGTCGAGTCCGAGCTCTTCGGCCGTCGCCATCGCGAGCCCCCAGCGAATGCCCTGTCCGTACTCGACCTTGCCCGCGTACACGGTCACCGCGCCGTCGGCATTGATGGATAGCCAACGCGCGGGTCCGAAATCTGGCGTGACATTTCCGTAGGCCTGGCGCGCATACCCGGTGGAAGGCAGCGGAAGGCCAAGCGCCGACCCGCCCCGAATGATCAGTCCTTCGAAGGCCGCGTCACTCATTCGAAGCGCCCCCAGCCCGCAGCACGGCACGCTCTATCCGGGGGTAGGCACCGCAACGGCACATGTGTTCGCTGAGCGCCTCGCGCACCTGACCAACGTCGGGGTTCGGCACGCGCCCGAGCAGCGCCACCGCCGACATGATGAAGCCCGGAATACAGTAGCCACACTGCATCGCCGATTCAGCCACGAACGCCTGCTGCACCGGGTGCAATACCTCTCCCTCGGCGAGGCCCTCGATCGTGGTGATCGCGCCTCCACCGACGCTTCCGACGGTCGCAAGGCACGAACGCAGCGCCTGCCCATCCACCAGTACCGTGCACGACCCACACAGGCCCTCGCCGCATCCGTACTTCGTCCCCGTCAGGCCCAGGTCGAAGCGGAGATAGCTGAGGAGGTTTCGGTTCGCTTCGGGAGCCTGACGTGGCTCCCCGTTGATGTGCAGGTTGGTCATGGCGGCGAAGTATATCAGGTGCCCCCGCACCGCCGCTGACTCCGGATTGTGTGCAAAGTTTTGCGTGGAGACCGGAGCGCAGGATGCCCTCGATCGCCCAATCAGAGTCGCAAGCCTGAACATCGCAGCGCTTGCTTACGGGCGCGCTACGGACGGCGAGTTCGCCTTACTACCGCGACCGCTCGGCCTCGACCAACAACCGCGCAAAACTTGAACCCACGCGCAGACTCCGCCGACGCTTCGGCGGACGGGCGCCGCCTCGTGTGAGCGCTCTTCCCTTGCTAGTATCCACTCCGTCCGATGGAGGTTTGGCATGCTGCAAGGCATTCGTGTGGTTGAACTCAGTAACGAAGTGGGCGGAGCGTTCGCGGGCTACCTGTTGGCCAAGTACGGCGCCGATGTCGTGGTCGTGGAGCCGCCCATGGGCCACGCCATCCGCAGCCTGCCGCCGCGTGCAGGCGCGACGCCAGACCATTCGATCATGTTTGCGTACCTTGGCGCCGGAAAGCGGAGCATGGTTGCCGGCCTTTCCGACCCAGCCGCCATCCAGTCGGTCCGCGAACTCATCGCTTCGGCGGATGTCGTCATCGATTCTTACGCGCCCGGTTTTCTCGCCGAAAAGGGACTTTCGCCGGGCGGGCTGGTCGAGGACTTCCCGCGACTCGTCGTATGTTCTATCTCACCATTCGGCCAGGACGGCCCACGACGCGATTGGACGATGACCTCCCTCACGGCGGCCGCGGCGGGCGGCCAGATGTCGATCTGCGGCGATGCGGACATGCCCCCGTTGAAAACCGCGGGGCACCAGGCCCATTACCAGGCAGGACTCCACGCATTCTCAGCAATTGCCACGGCGCTCTTCGCGGCCAAGTCCCAGGGCGTCGGCGATTGGCTCGATATCTCGTTGCAGGAAGTGCAGGTTTCCACGCTCGAAGGCGCCGGGCCGGCGGCGTTGTTTACCGAGACCGAAGCCGGCCGTTCCGCCGGCAACCGGCCCTTTGCGCAGTGGGGTATCCACGAATGCAAGGATGGCTACATCGGTGTCGCCGCAATGCCCCGCCAGTCGTACGCAATTTACGACCGCATCGGCCACCCCGAACTGAAGGAGGACCCCGCCTTCGCTTCCGGCTGGTTGCCTGATGCGAACGCCATCCTGGGCATCCTCATCCCCGAGTGGACGGCCCAGTACACCGCCGAAGAGATCTTCGAACTGGCCTCCGAATTCCGTGCGCCCTTCGCGATGATTCCCGATCCGCGACAGCTCCTTGAATGGCCAGGCCTCAAGGATGTCGATTTCTGGCAGGAAGTCGATCATCCGGTCCTAGGTCGGCACCCGTTACCGGGCGGCCCAATCATCTTCGGCGATGGCGACCGGGGGATTGCGAAACGGGCGCCCCTCCTCGGCGAACACACGCGGGAGGTCATCGCCGAAGCGCGTGCACAGTTGCGCCCAGTGCCGTCCGGGGAAGGGGCGGCTGCCCCGAAGCTACCACTCGATGGCATCCGTGTCGTCGATATGACTGCCGTCTGGGCCGGCCCGTATGGCACACGCTTCCTCGCCGACCAGGGTGCGGAGGTGCTGAAGGTCGAAGGCCCATCCTTCGCTGACCCCGTGCGCACGATGGGCGGCGCACGCCAATCCCCCGAGATCAACCAGAGCACCTACTTCAACGAGTACAACCGCAACAAGCTCGGCGTCAGCCTCGACATCAAAAAGCCGGAGGGCATGGCCGCCCTCAAACGGCTGATTGCGGCATCGGACATCTTCATCGAAAACTGGAGCAGCGGCGTGGCGGAGCGCCTCGGCCTGGGATTCGAAGAGCTGAAGAAGATCAACCCCGCCATCATCTCCATCTCCATGCCCGGATTCGGCCACAAGGGCCGCGACTCCGACCGTGTCGGCTTTGGACCCACCATCGAGCAGATGGGCGGCCTGGTCGCGCTACAGGGCTATGAGGGCGGCCCGCCCCACCGCAGCGGCATCTCGTATGGCGACCCCGTCGCCGGCACGGTTTCCGCTGGCGCCGTTGCCCTTGCACTCTTGAACCGTCTTCGGACGGGCGAAGGGTCGTATGCCGTTACCCCGCAGCGTGACGCGATCTGCTCGCTCGTCGGTGAATTCGTGCTCGGCGAAGCGCTTGGCCACCCATTGCCGGTCCGAATCGGCTCTCGCGACCCCGAGTTCGCCCCAAGCAACGTCTACCAATGTGCCGATACGCCCGCTCGTCCAATGCGTGGACTCGCCGGGCGCCCCATGCTCGAGTTCACGGACTCCTGGCTCACGCTCACGGTCGATAGCGACAGCACCTGGATAGCGTTGAAGGGAGTCGTCGCGAACCCTGCCCTCGACAACCGCTCGTTCGATACGCAGGCCGGTCGGCTGGCGGCCCAGGCCAGGATCGACGCCGTAATCGCCGCCTGGGCGCGCCCGCTCGATGCCAGCACGGCGGCGGCTCGACTCCAGGCCGCCGGCGTGTCCGCGGCGCCCGTTCTCACGCCGCTCACCGTGACAACGGATGACCATCTTGCCGCCAGGGGCGCGTTCCTGGCGTACAGCCATCCCGATGTCGGCGATGGCCGCACGACGCGCCCCGCCTGGCGATTCATGCGCCGCCCCGCAATGGTCGTCAACTCCGCCCCTCGCTTCGGCGAACACACGCGGGATGTTCTCAATCGCGTCGGCGGTTACTCGGACGAAGAATTGGATGCGATGGAAGCAAATTCGGTCATCACGGATGACCTCATCCCGGGCGCCGCCGGGTGATGCTCTCGGAACTCGGTACTCCGCCCTCGGGACTGCAGTTCAGCAGATCGATTCGTACATGGGCATGGGGAAGAGGGTTGCCCAGATCTCCAGCTGTAGCTCGTCCAGGTGCCCGGTCCACTGCTCCCACGTGCCCCGCGTGTAGGCCGCCTGCGGGCTGTTCAGAGCCAGCTGAACGGCTTCCGTGCTTTCGAAGGTATAGAACCCGAGCAACGTCCGCGCTGGCGTCCGTCCCGACCGCACTCGCGTTACCCCCGGGATATTTGCGACATCCCGCAGGTGCACGGTGTGGAACCACGGTTCGAAACGCGGCCGTGCCGCTTCGTTTGGGTGGGCCCGCAGCAACATGAATGGTTCGGGGGTGTTCATTCGGACCGATCGTGCATCAACCGCGCCACGAGATCGACCGATGGGCCGATATGGAACCGCGTATCGATAACGACGCAGGGCGTGCGGAAGGGGCGGGGCCTGTCGCGCATCCTCTCGTAGACGCTGAGGTCGGCCTGCGACCAACCCGCTCGCGGCGCCGCAAGTCGTTCCCGCAATACCTCCTCGGGCGCCGTGAGACGGACGAATACGATGTTTGCGTCTTTCGCCTCGGCAGCGCGAACGAAGCGCAAGCGCTCGCCCGCAACAAGGTTCGTGGCGTCGATGATCACATCCTGGCCATCGGCGATTGCCCGCGCCGCCCGCGACTCTATCGTCCGGAAGACTCGTGCGTGTTCCGCCGGCAGGTAGGCGGGCACGGAGAACAGTTCTCGACGAATAGCGTCGCTCTCAAGGTGCGTGGCACCGTTACGGGCCACCAACGCCTGCGCGAAGGTCGTCTTGCCGCTGCCCGGCAGCCCGGAAAGGATGACCATCGCCGGTTCGTACACCATTCGTCGATTGTAACCGAGCCTTCAGGCCAGCGTTTGCTGTCGAACGCACGGGCTATCGAATCTGGATGCTGCGACTGCGTGTCGAGCGCGGGAGCAAGCGCCGGGATGGTTGCAGGTGAACACTTTCCTGGGCGGGGCGCGACAGTTCGATTAACGGGTTTTGCCCCGAACGATCCCCCGTGTTATGGTGCTGAAGTCCACAAACAGGCAAAGGAAGACGCAAGAGAAGGTTGCTGACCAAAGAGTTTAAGCTCGATCTGATCAAGAGCTTCGCCCAACACGAAGGCGATACAGGCTCACCGGAAGTCCAGGTCGCCGTCCTCACGGAGCGGATCAAGTATCTGACGACTCACCTCAAGGCGAACAAGCACGATTACCACACGCGCCGTGGTCTGCTCAAGCTCGTCGGCCAACGCCGCCGCCAGCTTCGCTACCTCAACGGACGTGATGTCAATCGCTACCGCGAAGTCATCGCCCGATTAGGCCTCCGCAAGTAAGCGGGGGTCTTTGTTTGTCAGCGTAGCAGCCGCCCTGGCACACACACCGTCTTGCCCTTGCCAACGTCCCCCAGTCAGCGGGACGTCCGAATAGTTGTACCTGCCTCGGGGGAAACCGGGGTGGTACACGTAAGTTGCGAAGAAGAGAAGAGAACAACCGCACACCTATGAAAACCTACGAACTCGAAATCGGGGGCAAGACCCTCACCATTCAGCATGGCATCCTCGCCCCCCAGGCCAACGGCGCCGTCACCGTCCGCCTCGGCGATACCGTCGTCCTCGTCACGGCCTGCATGGCCGAAGCACGCGAAGGACTCGATTTTTTCCCCCTGACCATCGATTACGAAGAACGCCACTATGCCGTCGGCAAGATCCCCGGCGGCTTCCCGCGCCGCGAAGGCCGCGCCAGCACCGATGGTGTGCTCGCAATGCGCCTCACCGACCGCCCGATTCGTCCGCTCTTTCCCAAGGGTTTCCGCAAGGACATCCAGATTGTCGCGATGACGCTCTCGGCGGACCGCGAGAACCAGCCGGACACGCTCATCACGCTCGGCGCCAGCGCTGCCCTGATGATCAGCGATATCCCCTTCAACGGACCCGTGAGTAGCGTCCGCGTCGGCCGCGTCAACGGTGAATTCATCATCAACCCGACGTTCGCAGAATCCGCCGCCGCCGACCTCGACATCATCGTTTCCGGCACAAAAGATGCTGTCGTGATGATTGAAGCGGGCGCGAAGGAAGTCTCCGAAGACACTGTCCTCGAAGCCGTCGAATTCGCACAGGAAGCGAACCGTGCGATCATCGCCCTCCAGGAGGAGATCGCCCGCGATGCCGCGCCAGTGAAGAAGCCGTTCGTTCCCATCTCGGACAACGCTGAACTCATCGTGAAGGTCGGCGACTACCTCAAGGACCGCATCGATGAACTCGTTGCAAACGCCGCGAGCGAGCGCAGTGACGCCAATAAGGCCGTCCGGGCCGAACTGGCCGAGAAGTTTGGCGAGGAGCACAAGTCGAGCGAACTCGGCGAAGCCCTCAACCAGGTCATCAAGAAGGCGCTACGCAAGCAGATCCTCGAGAAGGGCATCCGCGCCGATGGCCGCGAGACGACGCAAATACGTGACCTTGACATCCACGTCGGCGTCCTCCCGCGTACGCATGGCACGGGCCTCTTCCAGCGCGGCCAGACCCAGGTCCTGAGCGTCGCGACGCTCGGCGGCCTCTCGATGGCGCAGAAGCTCGATACGCTCTCCCCGATCGAGAGCAAGCGCTACATGCACCACTACAACTTCCCGCCCTTCTCCGTCGGAGAGGTTCGCCAGATGCGTGGCCCGAGTCGACGTGATCTCGGTCACGGCGCCCTCGCGGAACGCGCCCTCGAACCGGTGCTCCCGGATACCGAGCGCTTCCCCTACGTCATCCGTGTCGTCAGCGAGACGATGTCCTCCAACGGCTCCAGCTCCATGGCCAGCGTCTGCGGCAGCACCCTCGCCCTCATGGATGCGGGCGTGCCCATCAAGTCGCCTGTCGCTGGGATCGCAATGGGCCTCATCAGCGGCGAGAACGGCGAGTACAAGGTGCTCACGGACATCGCCGGCCAGGAAGACTTCATGGGCGACATGGACTTCAAAATCGCCGGTACGCGTGACGGCATCACCGCCCTTCAACTCGATAACAAGAGCGGGGGCCTCTCCAACGAACTCCTCAAGACGGCCCTCGCCCAGGCGAAGGTGGCCCGCGAGGCCATCCTCGTGCGCATGCTCGAAGTGATCGCCGAGCCCCGCGAAGAGGTCTCCGAGTACGCTCCCAAGATGTACCGCATCCAGATTGCGCAGGACCAGATCGGCCTCATCATCGGCCCCGGCGGCAAGATGGTGCGCAAGATCCAGGAAGAATCCGGCGGCGCCACGATCGATATCGAAGAGGACGGCACCGTCTTCGTCGGCGGGATCAACGAAACTGTCGCCCGCAAGGCAATCCAGATGATCGAGGGCCTCACCAAGGAAGTGAAGATCGGCGAGATCTACACCGGCAAGGTGACGCGCCTCCTCAACTTCGGCGCATTCGTCGAAATCCTCCCTGGCAAGGAAGGCCTGGTCCACATCTCCCAGCTCGGTGAAGACCACATCGAGACCGTCGAAGACGAAGTCAGCGTGGGCGAAGAAGTGACCGTCATGGTCACCGAAATCGACAACCTTGGCCGCATCAACCTTTCCCGTCGCGCGGTCCTCCTCGGCGAAGAGGCGCCCGTCGGCGCGGGCACGACCGGTGGCGCTCGCCCCGGTGGCCGCCCCGGTGGCGGTGGCCGCCCCGGTGGTGGCGGCTTCGGAGGCGGCGACCGTGGTGGCAATCGCGGTGGTGGCGGCTTCGGAGGCGACCGCGGTGGCGATCGTGGTCCTCGACCCAGTGGCGGTGGCGGCTTCGGCGGCCAGCGTTCCGGCGGCGGCGATCGCGCTCCTCGCCCTGGTGGTGGCGGCTTTGGCGGCGGCGACCGTGGGCCGCGTCCCGGCGGCAATTCCCAGCCCCAGGGCGGCGGCTTCGGTGGCGGCACGCGTGCCCCCATCGGTGGCGCCAGCCGCGGTTGGACCCGTCGCGTCGAAGGCGAAGGTGGCCCGCCCGCTCCTCCGCCCCCTCCCCGCCCCGGTCTTGGCGGCGCTGGCCGCTACGACGACGACGAGTAGTCGGCAGCTAAGGAACTGCCACGAAAAGACGTTTGCCTACAGTGAATCTGGCCCAGATGCCACAATCAGAAATGTTATTTTGTGTCAGACACTAAGGACCGTCGAAAGACGAACGAGGGGCCGCCTGAGGCGGCCCCTCGTTCGTCTTTTCCGGGCCAGCGATGCCTACGGGGACCTTCGCCGGAGTATCGAGCAAGGGTGACCGCGAGGCTGGCACCCACCAGGGCCGCCAGCAAGTGTTGAACGTCGTATTGGCGGGTGTAAAAGAGCACCCGATAGCACAGCCCCGCCAACATCGCCACCAACGCGGCGACACGCCAGGCGCGCGGCAGCGTCACCGCCAGCGCTGCCACACAGGCGAAAGCCGCCGACGATGACCCCGAGTCCAGCTTCGAAGAGAGCGCGAGCGCGTGTTCATGTCCTAATCGACCGGCGATGCGAAGGACCGCAACCACGGAAAGCGTGCTCAACCAATCGCCGAGAAAGAAAATCGCGGCTGCGCGCTTCCACCCCGTCCGCGCCTCGAGGAACGGTATGAGCAAGAGCAAGGCAACGAGGAACGCACCGGAGAATCCTGGCGTCGTCTGCACCAGCGGGCTCAACACCAGCCGGTGCAGCTGTAAAGCCTCCAGGCGTTCCCAGCTAACTTGCGTGTGGAACGCAATCGTTTGGTACCAGGCGGGACGAACATGGGTTGCCGCTTCGATGCCGAAGATCACGCCGAGTATGAGCAACGACGCCCACGGCATTCTTCGCCCACTCACGAACTTTCATACCGGACGGGTGCAGTGCTGCTGCCACGTACCCACTTGGGAACCCAGCCCGGAAGAGGGAGACTGCCGCTCTCTTCGCCTGCGCGAGCGACCGCGAGTGCAAGTTGAGGAAGCTGGAGATCGCTCCGATAGACGAGATATCGGGGTTCCCAGTTTGGCTTCCATTTGTCCTTGTACGCCCGTAGACCCTGGAAATTGAATGCGCTCCCACCGCGCACGTAGAGGAGGCGGAGCGCCCGCGAGGTCAGGCCGTCGCCGTCGATGTTCGAAAGCGGGGCAAATCCCAGGTTCATTCCCTCGCAGCCCTCGGATCGGAAGCGTTCGATGAGACGCACGAACAGGAGGTCCATGACACCGTCGGCGGAGTCGGGGCGCCGACGCATGAGGTCAAAGTTCCCTGACGTCGATTGGAAGCTCGGAAGGACGTTCGCGAACGCCTCAATCCGTCGTTCGGGATTAAGCACGACGACCACGGTCGTGGCTTGCATGTACTCCGGGCTGAACGCCCCAAGAGTGAACGTCCGCTCGCGGTGACCACCGTCCACGAGCCACGCGTCGGAGGCCTCTCGGAGTTCTTCGATGATCGTGTCGGCAATCGGTGACGGGATGGTCTCCACCGTGTATCCGTCTTTTTCCAGCCGGTTCACGGTGTTCCGCAGATGTTTAAAGGACTTCCCGGTGAGAGCGAATTCTTGTACCGGGATGATCGCCTCCTCCCCGGTTTTTAACGCTGTAAGCCCGGCCGACCTGAGTAGCGACATCCCCGGGTCGGTCACCTGGTGGAAGCAGAACTGCCAACCGTTCAGATCACAGAATTCGGCGAAAGCCTCCACGGCTTGGGCACAAGACGCATCTGGACCGATGGGTTCACCCATGGCTACCGCGGTATGCCCAACGACCCTATAGCCGATGAACGCCTCACCGTCAGTTGAAAAGAAATGCGACTTGTCGTCCAGGAGATGGAAGTAGGCCAGCGATGTGGTGGCGTAGCGTTCGAGCAGCGCCTGCACACGCCGCCGTTCCAACCGGCCGGTACTCCCGCGCATGATCACGGGACGAAGGAAGTGCCATGTCGAGACTGCAAACACCACCAAAGCCAGGGCCCGGACGGAATCGATGAACCACTGTCCGTGACGGCTCACCGGCTCAATGGATGTTGCGGGCAGGACGAACAGCAGGCGCGCGGCAGCCTCCAACGACTCTACTGCCGTCGTCTGGTGTTCAAGGTCCCGATCAAGCAGATACACGCCCACGAAACCGTAGAGCAGGACAAGAACGCTCCCACCCAGTAGCCAGGTGAATCCCTGGCGCGCGCGCACCGGATCGGATCTCGCCGGGAAGCGTCGGTGAGAAATCAGGAGTCCCGCCGCCACGAGTGGTCCCAACAGGAGGCTCACATTGTCTATGTCGCCGGACTTCAGCGGATGGGCGGAAACCGAAACAGCACAGCCTGCCAGGGCAATCCACCAGGCGAAACGCTTGCCGTGGAGGATGGCTGGAACCACGCTGAGCAGCGCCACGGAAGCCGCAAGCAGGAAAAATCGCGGCGCGGCGAAGCTTTCAATGCCCAGGACGGACTCCACAACGCTGGAATGACCCGCGTGTCTCTTGAATACCGCAAACGCCGCGCCCTGGAGTCCGAGAAGGGCAACGGCCAGTGCGAGAGCCCGCCTGAGGTTTCGCCCCTTCAGGCCTGGAGGGCTCATTCTGCCCCCCGCTTGCGAAGTACAACATGCGCGGCCCAGGCCCCCGCCGCGAATGGCGCCCACACCTCAAGCGTCCGGTACGTAACGATCGTGAGCGCTACCACCGGGCCGGCCACGCCCGCCGATGTCAGCGCAATTCCCATACCCGCCTCCGCGAATCCCAGTCCAGCAGGCAACACTCCCACAATCCCAAACACCACCCCCATTGCGTAGGCGATTACCGCGTCCGTTGTTGTGGCGCCGGCGTTGAACGCTTTCAGGACGGTCCAGACCATTGCCACGCCGAGAACCTCGGTGACCAGGCTCAGGATGGTGGGGAGGGCCAGCCGGTATGGGTGGCGGACGAGAAGTTGGATTGAATCGTAGAGTTCGTCCGCCTCGTGAAACGACGGTTTGGCCGTGACCATCGGCCGCCGCATGAGTTTGAGGGCTTTTCGTTTTGCCAGGCCGGGCAGCGAATGGATAAGACGGGTGGCCCGCCGGCTGGCGACCGCGGCGGTAAGGGCGAACACCGAGAACGCCGTGTACAAACCGAATACGCCGCTGGCTGCCCACTCGGTCCGCGTCACTTCTCCGTCGGCCCAGGCCAGCGCGAGGGCGAAGACCAGCAGCACGGCAAAGAGCAGGTGCCCGAGCTGCATGACCAGGAGGTAAGCGGCAGTGACCAGTGCTGGCGGATGCTCCCGCCGCGTTGCTTCCCGCAGGAACAGCGGGAGCCCGCCCATCCCGCCGGAATTCACAACCACCATGTTGAGGAAGTGCCCGGCCGTCGCCATCACCAACATCTCGCGGTAGCTGATGCGGAGGCCCAGAGCGCCGTACGCCGCGCGGTAGATCGCGCCGTGGTTCAACAGATACAGGACGCTCAACCCCGCCGCCAACACGATGTACTCGGGATGCGCGCTGCGGGCGGCCCGCCAGGCCTCGGGCAATTGACCGCGGTTGAGAATTACGAAAACGAGCGCCAACCCGACGATCGCGGCAAAGGCGAACTTCTCAAACCCACGTCCATGGCCGGTGATGGCGCCTGCCACCTCAGACGCCGACTCTTCTGATAACGACATTCCCCTTCATTGTGGAGCCCTGGCGTCCCACCAGAGAAGGCCGGCATCCCGTTCCCTTTCGCCCCCGCGTGTGACACACTTCCGCCCGAGCCACGGAGGTGCGGCATGGTAACGGTCATCCAGTGCGGGACGCTCATCGATGGGACGGGCGCGGACCCGGTTCGCAACGCCACGATCGTCATCGAGGATGGCGCGATCACGGCGGTCAACGCGGGCGGCGCTATACCCACGGGCGCGAACGTGATCGATGCCTCCGGTATGACGGTGATGCCCGGCATGATCGATTGCCACGTCCACCTCATGAACCGCCCGCCGAAGACGATGGAACAGCGCCTGAGCACGCCCTTCAGCCTCGCCGTCGCGGAGGCCCTCACCAACGCGAGGACGACCCTCGAACACGGCTTCACCACGGTGCGTGACGCCGGCGGCACGCCACGCGGCGTGAAGATGGCGATCGATCAGGGCATCTTCCCTGGTCCTCGCTTGCGTATCGCCGTCAGCGCCATCTCCCAGACCGGGGGACACGGCGATTCCACCATGCCCAACGGTGTGAACATGCGCGTCGCCAATGCGGAGACACCCTGGAACCTCGTCGATGGGCCCGAGAGCGCGCGCAAGACAACGCGCGAGATTCTCCGCGCCGGCGCCGACCAGATCAAGAT
>DAOTTM010000050.1:0-27236 GCA_034437915.1 Dehalococcoidia bacterium
GTAATTCGGTCGCGTCCGTGTGGACAAACCCGTATTGAGCTGGCGAGCGGAAGTACGTGGCGCCGCCCCCGACGCCGTCACCAGTTAGCACGTCCTGCCATGCCGAAGCGTCGGCCAGCGCCGCACGGATGGCTACGCCTTCCGCTTCCGTCGCTCGCCGAGGGCACGACTGCGGTTCAACAGACGGCACATCACACTCAAAGTAGAGGAGCCTCCTCGGGTCCCTTGCATGCGCTCGCCCCGGTCGGCCTCGTGCATTGCCTCAGTGATCGTGTTGGCCATCTGATAGCTCCTAATTCCGATGGTTCGATCATCGACTTCTGCCCGCCCAAATACAAGCAGCGTGTTCGCCGCCCAGCCTATGGCGCGCGCATAAAGGGAGCCGTGACGCCGGGGGCCACGGGCACTTCGAACGTATTGAGAGTCATCGAAACGAGCGTGTAGTAGCCAATGACAGCCATGAACTCCATGAGTCCGCGCTCCGTGAAGGCAGTCACCGCTTCCTTATACAGCGGCAGTGAGAGCTTGTGGTCGATATGCATCGCCATGCAGACGTCGTAGAGGAGCACTTGTTCGGCGGTGCCGTTGGGACGCCGGCCGGCGAGGACATCGTCGATCACGGACTGGGGGATGCCGTATTCGACGGCGCGTGGGGCGTGCGCCGTCCATTCGACGTTCGACTCCCAGAACTTGCCGGTGATGGAGATGGCGAGTTCGACCATGCCGCGGTCCATGGAGGTGCGCTCCCAGAGCATGCCCCCGAGGCCACGCAACCGATGGGAAAGCTCCGGGTTCATGAGCCAGGGATCGAAGGGGCCGCCGAGTGAGCCATCGGGCTGCGGTTTGCGTGTGCGCGTGACATTGTCGTACTCCTTGCGCTGGTCGTCTGCAAAAGTCGCGGGGTTCAACAGAGTTTGGCGGGACATGAGGTGCTCCGGGGGCCAGGTTGAGTGGGATTCTACGGGACTTGGGCGGCGTATACTTCGCGCATGACATTCGATCCCGCTGACGTCATCGCGAATGGACTCCCGAGGGCGACCATTTCGAAGCGCGTCATCGTGATCGGCGCGGGAATGGCGGGGCTGGTCGCGGCGAGCGAGCTGCAACGCGCCGGGCACGAACCGGTCGTCCTCGAAGCGCAGGGACGCGTCGGCGGGCGCGTGCTCACAATTCGCGAACCCTTCAGCGATGGGCTGTATGCCGAGGGCGGGGCGATGCGCATTCCTCGGACGCACCACCTTACTCATGCGTACGTCGATCGCTACCGCCTCGAGACGGAGCCGTTCACGGTGAGCAACCCGGACGCCTTCTGTTACCTCAACGGGACGAAGCTGCGCATGCGCGACGCCGAAGAGATGGCTTCGCAGCTCGGCTATCAGCTGCACGAGAACGAGCGGGGGACGCCCGTCGGCCAGATGTGGGCTGCGGCGCTAAGCCCCTTCGCGGAACGGCTTCGCGCGGATTCGGCGAACGCCTGGGCCGGGATTGTCGCCGAGTTCGACCAGTTCTGCACGCGCGAATTCCTTGAATCGCGGGGCTGGTCAGAAGGGGCGATGGAGCTCTGGGGGTTGCTCTACCAACAGGAAGCGCTCATGAACTCGTCCTTCATCGAACTGTTGCGCGAGGAGCTGGGACAGTACTACGAGGACATGGTGCAGATCGTGGGCGGGATGGACCTCCTACCACGGGCGTTCCTGCCGGAGCTGCGGGGGCGCATCCGCTTCGGCGCGGAGTTGGTCGCGCTCGACCAATCGCCCGATGGCGTCACGGTGCACTATCAGGCGGGCGGGACGCTCATGAGTGTGAGCGGCGACTACGCGATCTGCACCGTTCCCTTCCCCGTGCTGCGCCACGTGGAGACGCTCAAGCCATTCTCACGTGGGAAGCAGCGCGCGATCCGGCAACTGCACTACGACGCATCGGCGAAGAT
The DNA here is from genome assembly GCA_034437915.1 of Dehalococcoidia bacterium. GTDB lineage: Bacteria > Chloroflexota > Dehalococcoidia > Tepidiformales > Tepidiformaceae > JACRBT01. The sequence goes on from DAOTTM010000050.1 coordinate 1,931, forward strand.
CCTGCTCCAGTTTCGGCGCCGCTTCTGGGAAGAGGACGACGGCATCCATGGTGGCGGTTCCTTCAGCGACCTCCCCATTCGCACCACGTTCTATCCGCAGCATGGCCAGGAGACGGGCCGGGGGATCATGCTCGCGAGCTACACCTGGAGCGAGGATGCCCAGCGCTGGGGCTCTCTGTCGCCCGCGGACCGCATCACACAGGCGCTGGAAAACGTCGCCGTGCTCCACCCGCGGGCGCCCGCGGAATTCGAAGTGGGCGCCAGCAAGATGTGGCATGACGACGAGTTCGCGGGCGGCGCCTTCGCCCTCTTCGATCCCGGCCAACAGACGCTCCTCTATAAGGACATCATCGCACCCGAGGGACGCATCCATTTCGCGGGCGAACACGCCTCGCTCGCCCACGCCTGGATCCAGGGCGCAATCGAATCGGGGCTGCGCGCCGCCTGGGAGATCGCGGGGCGAGGGTAGAGTGGCAGGACGAAGCGGGGCCAGCTACGCTTTAGCCTTGAGGAATTGGAGGCGAGATGCCAGATCCTGGAATCCTTTCGGTGCCGCCCGTCTACGTGGGAATCGACGATGTGCCGATTCTTTATGCGAATCACTTCATCATTCAGCACCAGCAGGCTGAGTTTATTCTTTCCGTGGGACAGGTGAGTCCGCCCATTCTCCTCGGCGATGAAGCCGAACAGCGAGAACAGGCTGAGCGATTGTCGTACTTGCCAGTCAAAGTCGTTGCCAGGCTTGCGTTGACGAGGGAACGGCTTCAGGAACTGATGACCGTGCTGCAAGACAACCTCAAGCACTTCGATGCCCAGAAACGGGACGCTACCGATGTCTAAGCACCGCTACACCGTCCAGGGTGATGCCCAAAACGCGTCGTCCAGCGAATTCAAGCCGCTTGCCGGGGCCGCGACAACCAGTCCGCGGCCTTCAACGGCCCGCGAAGACCTTCCTGTGGCCCTATCTACTTCTCAGGCGTACTACTGGAAGCGTTCCTGGCAGGAGGCCGAAGCGGAAGTGCTCGCAGAAATCGAAGCAGGCAAGGCACGAACCTTTTCCGGAGCGGAAGCGGCTATCCGCTATCTGCTGGGTCCAGACGATGATTAGTGATTAACTATGTCATTTCTCCGAAGTTCAAGAAGCTCCTGAACCAGAAACCGCCCCCGATGCAGGCGGCGTTCTTGGAATGCATCGCTCGGTTCGCCGAGAATCCTCGTCACCCGAGCCTCCACACTCACCTCGTCCGTGGAGTGAAGGGCGGCGCTGTCTTCGAGGCCTACATCGACAAAGGCAACCGGCTCACCTTTCACTACGAGGCCGGGAAAATCGTGCTGCGCAACAACTGCAACCACAGCATCATCGATCGTGATCCGTAGGTAACTTGCCCTCGGCGATCCGCCCGCGTCTATTCGTCGCGGGAGAGGGCGGGGAGCACGGCCTTGTGGGGGCGCGGGTCCGGGGGACCGCTCGGCGTGGGCGTCGGCGTGCGGGTGGGCGTCGGAGTGATCGTGGGGGTGTTCGTGGGCAACGGGGTGGGCGTGGCCAGGCTGCCGATGAAGCTATCGGCGATGCCCAACGTGAGGGAGAGCAAACCCCCTGTTGGGGTGTTGAGGGTGGGGATGAGCGTGAGCGAAATGCGCACGCCCGTGACGCGCATGCCGCTGCCCGTGCTGCTTCCATCACTCGTTCGTGGCGTCTCGGTTTGGAGGGAAACGGTGCCACTCATGGGCGGGTAGTTGAAGGAGACGCTGCCGCCCGCGGGGATCGCCAGGCAGGGGCTGCCCTGGGCCTCCTTGACGCAGATGTTTTCGACTATGGTTTCGGCTGAAGTGCTGACGGGGCCGGCGGCGGTCGCTACCGTACTCGACTTCGCGACGATGCGGCCGATGGTGATGGGCGTGATGCTCTGGAAGGAAACGGCGAAGTTCGTGAGCGTGGAGGTGCAATTCGCATCGAGGACGAGAGGGGCGCTGGCGATGCCGTCGCACTGGACACTCGCGCCACCCGTGATGCGCACGGTGAGACTGCCGGGGTCGGTGAAGTCGATGCCCTCCGACGCGCTGCCACCCGCGGGCAGGGAGACGCTGTTCGGATTGGGGATGGCGATTGTGGCCGAGCCGTTGTTGAGCGTGAGGCTGCCGGAGAGCGTTTGAGCCGATCCTTTGAGTGTGCCCTGGATCTGGGCTTCGGCGGTCGAAGGTTGTCGCGCGATGACGACCCCCGCACCGAGGATGACCGCGACGAACACCAGCAGCGAAAAGGCTGGAGTTCGGACAGGGCGTCCCGGTCGCATCGGCTCCACGCGACTCGGCTCTCGGCTCTCGGCTCTCGTCTCTCGCATCACAACCCCCCCGCCCGGCCCGTGCCCGGCGATCGCCACCTCGCCTTGGCATGGTATCAGCAAAGCCGCGGGCTGGGAGGCTGCCGGTGAAGCGGGGGTTTACTTCTCGAAGCGAAGGCTGGGATAGCCGTCCCGCCGGGGTCCGCCGGGCGGGACGCTGCGCGTGTCGATGACGACGGTCCTGGCGAGCTTGTCGTGGAGGCCCAGGCGACGACGACAATGGGAATCAGCCCGAGGAGTTGGGGAAGGCCGGTCCAGCCGGCGCGGTCATATAGCTACAGTCGGCAGTTTCGCCCGGTTGCCAAAGTCAGCGCACGCTCGTGGCCGCGGAGGCGCTGGGCGGCAGCGCATGTTCTTCGGTACCATCGATGAACGCGGTCGCAGAGAGGTGCTCATGCACGAAACACAACAACGGCAAAGAATCGCAGCACTCGCGCTCCTGGCGGCGACAGCCCTCCTGGGCCTCGTGGCCTGTGGCGATGGCGGCGACGACAAAGCGGCGAGCACCGCGGCGCGGCCTTCCCCGGCCGCGACGAACGAAGCCACGCGGGCTGCGACGGCCACGGCAACGCCTGGTCCGGCGACCGTCTTGACTCCGACGCCCGTTAGATCCGTCCCCGCGAGTGGGGCGGATAAGGCCTATGTGAAGGACCTTTGCCTCGCTACGCAGGACTTCGTCGATGGCGTCGCCAAGAAGATTTCGACCGACGCGAGCCTCACCGTGGACAACACCCAGTTGCTGACGGCGTTTGGGCCACTGATCCAGGACTTCACGGACAAAGCCGGCGCGCTCAAGCCGCCCACCGATTGGAAGCCGGATCACGACCGCCTCATCGCCACATCCCGCGATCTGCTCGCGAAGATCCGCAGCGGCGAAGTGAAGAGCTTCCAGCAGTTCACCCAGGTGTTCGCGGGCACGGGCACGACGAAGCCGCTGAACGCCGAAGCATGGAAACGGCTGGACGGGGTAATCGGCGTGACCGCGGAGTGCAGCACCGTGGGATTCATCTTCGGCGGGCTTTAGCGGGTCACGCGGCTCAGGAATTCGTCGTTGCACCGATAGACGGCGAGCGCCAGTTCGCCAACAATCGGTGGCACGGCGCCGGTAGAGCGGCGCCCACGGAGGAACGGCACATGCATCAACGACCTTCTACTCGTTCGTACGCCAACCATGGGAAGGCGGTGCTGCTGGGGCTGCTCGCCCTGAGCGCTCTGTTGATGGTCCTTGCTGGCGGAACTTCGCTCGCAGCGGCCGACGGCCAACAGCAAGAGCCGCCCCCATCACGGACGACCGGGCGGGCTACACTCCCGGACGTCCAGCTCAGCCTGTCTTCGAGCGATCCGGAGCCCGGCGTTGGTCTTGAATTTTCGATCACCGTGAATGCCTACAACAACAGCGACGTGCCTACCTCGGGACTGCAAGTCACGGTGACGCTTCCCCCTGACGTGGCGCCTACCGCCACGCCCGCCCAGGCCGGGAGCGGTACCTACAACCCCGTTACCGGCGTTTGGACCGTGGATGTCGGGGCGGATGGTGGAGACTCGCTGACCATCTATGTTTCGGTCAGTTCGTTGGGCGCCAAGGTTATCCACGCGGAAGTGACTGCCCAGCCCAGCGGCGATTCCGATTCGAACGCCGCGAACTGCCCAGCCGGGGCGCCCGACGTTGCGGAGGACGACTGTGTTCGAACTACGGTAACGGGAGTTGATCCGACTAAGGCAGATGTCTCGCTCTCACTCACGGCGAACCTCGAGGCGCCCGTGGTTGGTGGTTATCTGATCTATAGCTTGAACTTCAGGAACTCAGGACCGCTGAATTCCACGGGCGCCAGGGTACAGGTCACCGTTCCCGCCGCTTTGACTTTCGTGTCGGCCGTGGGCCAGGGAGCCTATGACTCTGCCACCCACATCTGGGACCCACCGACCACCGGAAACGACGGCTCAACGCAGATCTACCTGACATTCGTGGTCGCGGCCCCGGGACCGATTGCGCTCAAGCTGGAAGTCATTGCCGCCGGGCAACCGGACCCCGATTCGACGCCGAACAACAACAACCCGGGTGAGGACGACCAGACGATATCCATCCTCACCGCGGCAGCCGCGAATCCGAACGCGATCCGCGTCGGAGGGATTCCTGACCGTCGCTTCGAATCGAGTTGGACGATTGATGGAAGCAGCCTGAACAACACGAGGGCGAAACTCCAGAACCCCGCGAACTTCGGCGCGGCCGGCACGGTCGCCCGGCCAGTCCAGATCTCGACGTCGCGCGCCGAAGTCGGCCAGGTGACCGTTGCCGAGTTACAGAAATTCGACGTTTTCATCATCGGCTACCTGTACGACGGCAGCACAAACAAGTTCACAGCGGCAGAACTACAGGCGATGCGCGCCTGGGTCGCACAAGGGGGCCGCCTCATCATCTCCTGCGATGCGACCGGGTACGCCGAAGTTTGTCGCGCGTTCGGGCACAATCCCAGCACGAATTCCGCGAATCCTCACACGACCACGGCCGCCGGCCAGGCCCACCCCATCTTTGCCGCGGCCGCGCCCTTCAGCGGTGGCGTTGCTCTACCCGGCCTCGCCGTTTCAGGGGCGCATGCAACTTTCCCCGAGACCGACGGTGCGACCGTCCTCGCCGTTGACGCGACTTCGAAAGCGATCTTCATCGAGCGCCAGGACGTGGGTTGCGGGCTTGCGGTGTTGTTCGCCGATATCGATATAATCGCGGTCACTTTGACCAGCACGGCAGCCATCACAAACAACAACGACAAGCTGCTCGGCAACATGATCGCCTGGATGGGGAACGCCCGCCGCGCTTCTGCATCGCGGTGAAGTCATTTCGCCGCGGCCCATTGACCTCCTCGGCGAAGGCGTGGGCTTCCTTTTCTTTGCCGGGAAGGATTGGGAACGCGCCATTGAAGACTGCCATGTGTATTTCCTCCTGAGTCGATTGGCGGCAGTATGGAATGAGGGGCACTACGTTGTAAAGGCCTGGGACGCCGTGGTGCGAGGGTTACCGTCAAAGTTTTACACAGCGCGTGTTGGGGGTCCCGTTCGCCCTGAGTCGTTGATGGCCGGCGGCCACAACCATGGATGAAACGGCTTGGCTTCCGGCGCGCGTCGTTGCGGGTTCGAGTTCGCCGTTCGTCCTGAGCCTGTCGAAGGATGGACGGCAGCCCGACGATGGTCGAACAGCGTGCTCACCCTGCGACCGTTCGACAGGCTCACGGTCAGGGCGAGCGGTGTTTCGGTGGTTTTCAGAGCAGCCTGTCGAAGGGCCGGTCACACGCGAACAATCGGCGGCGGCGTGTTCATCCTTTGACGCCCACCCGTGGTGCGACGTGGCCGCCCTATCGGATCGCATCCCGGCTACAATGGCTGCAATGAACACCCCCTCCTGGGCGATATCCGCGGCGGACGCGTCGAGCCGTATCGACTTCGCGCGGCGTCTTCCCTTCGCCACGGTCCTAACCCACGCGACGCTGCTGGCGGGGATGTATGCTCCGCGCGGCGAGGACCACCAGGAGCCGCACACGCGCGACGAGGTCTATATCGTCTTCTCGGGCAGCGGCGATTTCGTGCGCGGAGACGAGCGTGTGCCCTTCGCGCCCGGCGACCTGCTCTTCGTCCCCGCGAACATGACGCACCGTTTCGAGAACTTCAGCGCCGACTTCGCCTGCTGGGTGTTGTTCTGGGGTCCGGAGGGCGGGGAGCCGGAGTAGTCCCCTATGGCGGCGGCGTGGCCACGGCGCGCTGCTCGACCTTGCCGCGCGGCGGGGCAAGGGTCAGTGAACAGGGCTGGGCGAACGCGGTCTGCCCATCCACCACTACCACGCCCCTGTTGACGCCCGTTGCCGGGTCGAGGACGACGATCTGTCCGCTGAGGCGATCACCGGCGAACCAGCCCGATGGCGTGTACAACAGGCTGCAGACGTCGAGCCCCGTCAGCCCCAGGAGAGTGACGTCGGCGACGGCGCCGGTCGGGGAGATATGGACGGCGCGCGGACCCGCAATGGCGAGGAATGCGCGCGCGCCGGGATCGTAGGCGAAGGCGCTGACGCGAAGGCCTGTCGCCGCCACCTGAGTCGCTATCCCGGACGAAGGGTCGATGCGCCAAACCGTCCCGCTGCCGTCCATCGCAAACAGTTGCCCGTTGGGGAACACGGCGAGCATCGGCCGGGAAAGGGCAGTCGCCAGCGAACTGAGCACGAAGCCCCGAGCGCCTCCAGTGGACAACACGGCCAGTGCCTGGCTGCTTCGGGGTCCGGCCACGAGCGCGAGGACCGCGGCCTTCGGCGCTGTGCGCCCAGACTCACCAACCGCGTCGCGTGGCAGTGTCACCATCGAGAGGACGTTCACGCCGAGCGCGGCCTCTCCGATCGTGACGTTCGCGCCATCGCCCAGGTTGATACGATGCAGGGTGGCGTCGCCCGAATCGAAGACAAGGAGGTCGGCGCGAACGGGCCGGTCAATGACGAAGTTGGTGAATCCGACCCCGGCGACGGAGGCTGCCGCCGTGCCCGTCAGCGCGACACGGGCGAGCAAGCTGCCGCTGCCCCACGCGCGGATGGAATCGCGGAAGGCACGGCTGGCGAGGTAGTACGTGCGCCCGCGAAATGAGGACCGGAACGCTCCTCGCACGAACTGGTAGGCGGCATACCCCGATAAGGCGGTGAAGGGAACGGTGAGCAGCACCGCGGGGTCGAAGCTCCCGAGGCGGACCATGAGGTAGGGGATGAGGAGGAGCCCCGCCACTAAAGCGCCGACCGAGACGACGAGCGAAAAAACCAGGAGCGCCATGTGCGCCTGGCGCGAGACCGAGCGCGGACGACGTCGCCCGGAACGCTGCCTTCTCTGAGCCGGGAGGCCGGCGGATTCGAGCTGCCCGTGGGATGTCGCATCGAGCAACGCCAGGCCGGGCGGCATCGGGAGGACGTTCGCGACCGACCCTGGGCCGGGACGCCGAAGAAGGAAGTCTCGACCGCTTCCGACGGCGGACAAGAATCCGCGGCCAGGCCCCAGAGCGCGCAGCAGTCCGCGCGATTGGCCGAACACCGCAATGAGGAGGGTGAGCATGAGCGCGAGTTGAATGCCCTCCCACCAGCCCCAACCGTCTTCGCCGAGCGTGACCGATTGGAAGACCATGCCGCCCAGCGCGAAAAGGCTGAGAGCGAGGAAGAAGAAGCCGAGACCAACCTGGCGGCGGCGGCGCAGGGAGTGGTCCACCTCCGTGACCCGCGTGGCGGGCGGCGACGGGACGGGGGTGCGCCCAATCTCCGCGGCGACGCGTACCAGCCGCTGGCTGCTGACCTGGTCGAGCAGCCAAAGCGCCGGTGGCGCCGCTTCAGCCGGTACGTGATCCGCTCGGCCCCACTTCCCTGGCATCCCTAGACGTCGAGGTGATGGATGTGGCCGATATCGCCCGCGTCGTGCTCGGGAAGGCTGTCGGCGGGGTCGGGCATGTGCAGGTTGTGGGCGAACTCGTGCGGCTGAGAATGAGGCGCGACCAGGGAATCGTTCTCGTGGCCGCCCTGGCCGTGAGGCGAAGCGAAATTGATCGCGTCGCCCGGGTCGATGATACGCCCGTCCCCTGCGGTTGCGAGGTCTCCGGTGTGGTGGAGGAGTGTGGACGGTCCGTCGTCCGGGTCGGCGGCGGCATTGCCCAAGGGGATCCTGTTGGAAGTTCCGTCGCGCACCATGGTGCCCGCGATTAACAGGTCGTCGCTGGAGTTGCCCACCAGCCCATCGGCATGGGGCTGCGTTTGGCTGTGGAAGGCGGCACGGCCATCGCCGTTCACGTCGCCTGTGGCAACGCGCACATGGACGATGTCGGTGTCATCAAAGATGGGGCGCGGATGCGACTTCCCAACGGCGTCATGTCCGATTGTGTCGGTCTCGTCGTTCTCGACTGCGATATTCCCAACGGCGCGGGCAGCCGGGGGCGTTCGATCGATGTCCATCCAAACGCCTGGTACGGTCCGCGCGAGGGCGTGTGCGCCGATCGCGTCGTCCTGGTCCACCCCGTCCCCGGAAATGTGGTCAGAACGGATGGCGGGCAACAGCAGCGCAACGAGAATGCCGTCGTGCTGTGGTGCGCCCAGCAGCGCCACGAGGTCCTCGCGGCTATGCACGCTGGCCAGGCTATTGTGGATATCGGGTCCCACGCGGCTGTAGTCCCCCGCCAATAGGCGGTCGCGGGTTTCTTCCCAGTTGCCCAGGGCCATGGCCCCCTCGTTTACCGTCGTGCCGCCGGTGAAATCAGTCCCGCGACCGAGGGTGCTCCCGGCGAGAAGATAGAAGATACCGTCGCGTTCCGCGAGATGTCCCTGGGCTTCCAACTGTGTCGACATGGTGGCGTCCTCCTGGCTGATTGTGTTTCCCATCTTCCCATGGCGTCGTGGGCGGAAAAGGTGACGAGCCAGAGTGTGAAGTATGCCACATTCGGGAGGCGAATAGCGGGAAAGGCTGAAGGCTCGGGAGCAGCGGCGACGAGCATCGGGCGCGCCGCTGGCTCACGCGCGGCAGGCGGTGGTCGGGGCCTCAGGCCCGAGGGGCGTCAATGAAGACGTGAGTTCCCAGGGAGACAGGGACACCTGGCGCGGCCAACTCGCCCAGTGGCACGGATCGCGTCGTGAGCGATGGCGGCGAGGCTTCAATCGCGATCAGCACCACGGGGTGAGCCGCCGGGTACGATCGAAGCAGGTACTCGGCCAGCGGAGCGAGGTCCGCGCTGACACCATGCAAGGGCGCCGCCTCGAGGCCGAAGCCGCCCACATGCAGCACGATCATGGGCACCCGCGGGTTCACGGTGTGCGAGCGAGCGACGAGCTTCGTCGCATCGAACACCTGTAGCCCGAACGTGCTCACATCCAACCCAATTGCGGAGATCATAGCGTCGAGCTGGGACACGCCGGGCACTGCCTGGACGGTGAGGCCGAGGCGCGGGCCCTCCATCGCGAGGTAACGTCCGATGGCGTTCGTCGCCAGCGGGTTGCCGGGCGAAAGGAAGATGACGGGGAGTTCGCGCGCCGTGCGCTCGATGAGGAAGTGGGCGATCTCCAGGTAGACATCGCTGAAAGGCCGTTCCGGCGCGAACCGATCGGAGAGGTCGGTCACCTTGATGTGCTGCGACTTCAGGTAGCGCGCCAGGTTCGGCGGCAATCCGAGGGAATAGGCGCTGCCATAGCGCGCGAGCAACTGCTGCGTCTCAACCGTGACCTGGAGCGAATCGAACACGCCATAGCCGAGGAGGAGGAGATTGGGCGGTCCAGCCATGCGCGACATGGTATCAGGCGTTGTCCACCGGAATGCGGTTCGCCACGATCCGCCAACGTCGTGCAGAATACGCGCATCCTCAGGAGATACTCAGCCATGCGACCAATGACTCCCGATGACCTTTACGTAATCACGTGGGTGGGAGAGTGCGACATCTCCCCGGACGGGGCACGAGTGGCCTACGTTGCCACGAAGCTGGACCGCGAGAGCGATGGCTACCTCAGCGCGATTTGGGTGGTGCCCACGACGGGGGACACCTTCGACGAAGATGGCACGGCACTCGGACTGCCGGCCCCGCTCCGGTTCACAGCGGGACAGAAACGCGATTCGTCGCCTCGCTGGTCGCCGGATGGGCGCTGGCTGGCGTTCCTCAGCGAGCGCGGAGAAGACAAGCCGCAACTCTACGTGATGCCCGCCGATGGGGGGGAATCGCGGCAGGTCACGAAGCTACCCTTCGGCGCGGGCGTGCCAGAATGGGCGCCGGATAGCCGTCGCATCGCCTTCAGCGCACGCACGGGCACGCCGCCCGACCCGGACCCGAAGAAGGCGAAGCCCTACCGCCGAATCACCTCCGTGAAGTACAAGATGAACGGCGAGGGCTTCACCCATGACCGTCGCCGCCACCTCTTCGTGGCCGATATCGAGAGCGCCGAGGCGCCCGCGCAGGTGACCGACGGCGACTGGGACGACTCGCAGCCAGCGTGGTCACCGGACGGGACGCAGCTCGTCTTCGTCTCGGCGCGCGAACCGGAGTGCGAGTTTGAAAGCATCAGCGACCTCTACGTCGTGGCCGCCACGGGCGGGGAAGCGCGAAAGGTCACGGATTCGAAGGGGAGTTGCGGCGCGCCATCCTGGTCGCCGGATGGGGCGACGATCGCGCACCTGTACGCATACGAGATGCCCGCGAACAGCCGGCTGCATTTGATCGATGTGTCGGGGCGAAACGGGCGCTGGGCCGATCCCGCGTTCGACCGCCAGACGGGGGCTGGCGCGGTGCCGGGTGCCGTCGCCAAACCCGCGTGGCTCCCAAACGGGGCGCTCCTGAGCTTGTGCGACGACCGCGGCGCAAGGAAGGCCGTCCTGGCGACGCCCGGCCAGCCGACGAAGCTCGTGGGGAGCGACCGCCGAACGATCAACTGGTATTCCACGGCGAAGGACGGGCGCACCGCCGCGGTTGTCCAGGGGGCCGCAGGCTTCCCCGGCGAAGTCTTCGCCTTCGATCTCGAATCGGGGAAGCAAACCCAGCTGACGGATACCGTCGAGCCGATTGACAGCGAACTCTCAGTCTCCATCCCCAACCGTTTTGTTGTCTCGACTGCGGAAGGCGTGGAAGTGGACTACTGGATCATGAAGCCCGCGAACATGGAGGCGGACAAGACCTACCCCGTGCTGCTGAACATCCACGGCGGGCCGTTCGGGCAGTACGGCGAGACCTTTTTCGACGAGTTCCAGGTGATGACGGGGGCGGGCTACGGCGTCGTGTTTTGCAATCCGCGCGGCAGCTCCGGGCAAACGACGGAGTTCGCGCGCGCCGTCGTGGGGCACATGGGCGAACCGGACTACGAGGATGTGATGGCGGCCTTCGAGACGGCGTTGGAGCGCATGCCCTGGGCGGACCAATCGCGCCTCGGCGTGATCGGCGGGAGCTACGGCGGCTTCATGACGAGCTGGATCATCGGCCACACGGACCGCTTCAAGGCCGCCTGTAGCGAGCGCGCCGTAAACGATTGGTACACGATGCAGGGCACGAGCGATATCGGCGCGGGGTTCAACCGCCGCTACCTGGGCGAGGACGCCGTCATCCAGGGAGACCTCGAAGCGGTGCTGCGCCAATCACCGTTGACTTATGCGAAGGACATCAACACGCCCGTCCTCATCCTCCACTCCGAGGACGACCTGCGCTGCCCCATCTCCCAGGGCGAACAGCTCTGGGTGGCGTTGCGGCAGATGGGCAAGGAGGCGGAATTCGTGCGCTTCCCGGATGAGAGCCACGAACTCTCCCGAAGCGGCCGCCCGAGCCACCGTGTGGCGCGCTTCGAAGTCATCCTCGATTGGTTCGCGCGCAAGCTGTGACTCGGGTCAATGGCGGGGTGGCAACCGGTCGTCCTGACCAAACGCTTCGTCCTGAGTCATAGATGGCATTTTGGCCACAACCAGGGATGCAACGGCATTTTCACAGCCGGGGGAAGACGGACGCGTGCCCAATCGCCCGTTCGTGCTGAGCTTGTCGAAGCATGGACGGGCAGCGCGACGATGGTTTCCAACCGCTCACCCTTCGACAGGATCAGGGTGAACGGAGACCAGCGTTGCCCCTCCGGCGTGGCGCGGTACTGAGAACTTTAGAACCTTAGAAACTCCAGAACTCGTCTTATCCCGCCCAGGTCACGTCGCCCTTGAGTTCCGGGTTCCAGGGTCGCGCGGCGAAGGGGGCGTGTTCGGCTTTGCTGGAGGCGATCGTGGTGCGGTTGCCGTGGCCGGGGTAGACGGTTGTCGCGCCATCGAGGGCGTAGAGGTGGGTCGTGATCGATTCGAGTTCCTGGCGGAGGGCGTCGTTCGAAGGCGTGCGGCCGGGACCGCCGGGGAAGAGCGTATCGCCGACGAAGGCATGCTTGCCGTGGACGAAGGTCGTGCTTCCGGGCGTGTGTCCGGGGACGCTGAGGACGTTGAACTCGAGGCCGCCCACTTTGACGACGTCGCCGTGGGTGACAGCGCGTTCTAGCTGGCCCTCCTTGAGCCATGGCTCCGCGGCATCGGCGATGAGCGTGCAGCCGAACTCGGCCTTCAGCGCTTCGATGCCGGCGGTGTGGTCGCTGTGGGAGTGCGTGAGAAGGATGGCGCTGGGGCGCACGCCTGCGGCTTTGGCGGCAGCAATGCACTTCTCGGGCTCGGCGGGCGCATCGATGAAGGCGGCGTCGTTCGTCACGGTATCGATGACGATGTGGATGTTGTTGGCGAAGCTGCCAGCGGGGCCATCGCAGATGACGCGCAGGTTGCCGTCGATGATTTCGTCCATGGGGGTGGGCCTCCGGGTGTGGGTGAACTCTCGCGATTGTATACCAGCATAACGCGGACGCGGCGGACGCGGCCATGAGAAGGCTGCGACGGGTGGGCGTCAAAGTTTTGCGTGCGCCTTGTCTTGGTTCGATTTTCACGTCGTTCCGCCTGTCACCCCCGTTCGTCCTGAGCCTGTCGAAGGATGAACACGCCGCTGTCCATGGTTCGAGTGCGACCGGCCCTTCGACAGGCTCAGGACGAACGGAACCCCACACGTTGCCGTGCAAAACTCTGACGCCCACCCCGGCGGGCGGTTGGATTAGGCACCGTCGGGGTGTGGCGTGCTACGATGCGGTGCGCCATTGAGGTGGCCTATCTGGCACATCGATGGCGAGAAGCGGCGGGCTTCGTCCTGAGTCCTTAGTCCCTGGAGGCGCCATGCCCGGTCCACTCGACGGCCTGACCATCATCGACCTGACGGAGTATGTGTGCGGACCGTACGCCACGAAGTTGCTCGCGGATTTTGGGGCGGATGTCATCAAGGTAGAACGGCCGGGCGGCGATCCGGGGCGGAGCCTGGGGCCATTTCCCGGGGATATGCCGCACCGCGAGAAGAGCGGGACGTTCTTCTATTACAACACGAACAAACGCTCGATTGAACTCGATCTCAGCAGCGAAGAGGGAGTGATCGCTTTCCTGGCGCTGGTGGACCACGCCGACGCCGTCGTAGAGAGCTTTCGGCCAGGCGTGCTCGACAAGCTGGGCATCGGCTGGAACCTGCTGCACATGCGGCGACCGGATCTTCCGCTCATCTCGATCACGAACTATGGGCAGGAGAGTCCGTATCGCGACTACAAGGGTTCGGAACTGACACTCTTCGCGCACGCGGGGGAGATGTACACGATGGGCATCGCCGAGCGCGAACCCGTGACGATGTACGGGACGGCGTCGCTGATCGAATCGGGGGCAGCGGCGGCGACGATGGCGTTCGCGGCGATCATCGCGAGCCGCGAACAAGGCATCGGCCAGCACGTGGACTTCTCCATCGCCGATAGCCACTTCTGCGGGGCTGACCGGCGGCACGTGAGCACGATCGCCTATGAGTTTTCGGGGCGCAAGACAGTTCGGGCTTCGCGCGAGAACCGCCCCGCGTTGTCGGGGGTGTACCCGTGCGCGGACGGGTACGTGGAATTCACCGCGGCATCCCAACGCATCGACCGATTCGCGACGATGTTGGGAAACCCGGAGTGGATGACGGACCCAAAGTGGTACGTGCGCGGCGCATTGATGGACCCGGAGAACGTCGCGGAGATCGAGGGGCATTTCTACGCGTGGTTGGGTGAGCACACGAAACGCGAGATCTGGGCCGAAGCGCGGCGCGCAAAGGTGCTCTGCGGGCCGCTGTTCGATATGGAAGAGCTCAAGACCGATTCGCATTTTCGTGATCGCGGGTTCTGGACCACGGCGAAGCACGCGGTGCTCGGCGATGTTGAGATCCCGGGACGCCCGCTGACGATGCCGAAGACGCCGTGGGCGTTGCGCCGTCCGGCGCCAACCCTGGACGAACACGGCCCGGCGATCCGGGCGACGATCGCGCAGCAGCGGCCGGCGCAAGTGGCGGCACGGCCGGATCGGCCGGCACGGCTGCCGTTGGAGGGCCTGCGCGTCATCGACCTCTGCGTGGTGTGGGCGGGGCCGTTTTCGACGCTGCTGCTGGGCGACCTGGGGGCAGAGATATTGAAGGCGGAGAACCCCCATGTGATGCAGCCGATGACACGAGGGACGATGGCGCATGTCTCGAAGGATTTGGCGGACAGGCTCCCCGCGGCGGCGGGTGGCTATCCCAACAACGACCCGGGCGAGCGCCCATTCAACTACAGCCCGACGTTCGTCCAACTCTACCGAAACAAGAAGAGCTTCACCGTTGACCTGCGCACTGAAGAAGGAAAAGAAATCTTCGGGCGGATCGTGGCGCAATCGGACGCCGTCGTCGAGAACAACGCGACGGAGACGATGGAAGGCCTGGGGATCACCTACGAATGGCTTCGCAAATACCGCGACGACATCATCATGGTGCGCATCCCGGCGTACGGTTCGACGGGGCCATACAACCAGGCGCGGGCGCTGGGGGTGCACCTGGAAAGCGTCATGGGCCACACACTCTTGCGCGGCCACGCCGACCTGGAGCCTTCGGAGAACAGCGCTATCTTTTCGGGCGACTACCTGGCGGGGGCGCAGGCTGCGCTCGCGGTGATGATGGCGGTCTGGCATCGCAACCGAACGGGCGAAGGGCAGCTGGTCGAGATTGGGCAGGCGGAAAACGCCTCGGGGATGCTGGCGCAGGCGTTCATGGACCACGCGCTGAATGGGCGCGTGCAGGAGCGGCGCGGGAACCGTTCGCTCTATGACGTGGCGCCGGCGGGAGTCTACCCCTGCAAGAGCGTGGGCACGGTCGAAGAGTGCGGCGACCGTTGGATCGCCATGACGGTTTCGAGCGACGAGGAATGGCGGGCGCTAAAAAGCTCGATGGGGAATCCGGCTTGGGCGGAGGAGGGGACGCTCGATACGAACGCAGGCCGCATGGCCGCCCACGACCTCATTGATGCACGGCTGAACGAATGGACCGTGCAGTTCGACGACTACGAGCTGTTCCACAGGCTCCAGGCGGCAGGTGTAACCGCGGCGCCGGTGCTGGAGGGTTCGCGAGCGTTCGATGACCCGCACGTGATGGCGCGGAACCTGTTTCAGCCGCAGACGTTGCATGGGGGCATCGGGCCATACCGTTTTGCTTCGCCATTTGTGCGGTTCCCGGCGACGCCGCTCACCGTGCGGCAGGCGCCGGTGGCGTTTGGCGAACACAACGAGTACGTGTACAAAGAGTTGCTCGGCGTGGACGACGCGGAGTATCAGCGCCTGATCGAGGCGGGACACATTGCCATGGACTTCGACGCGTCCATACCGTAGGACGAGTATCGGCCTGGAGAGTCGCGGAGTGTCGGAGTCGGCCTTAGTGCGGGAGTGTGGGTAACGGTGGCGGCGTGGGGAATTCGTTGCCAGGGGCAACGGGCGGGAGCGTTGGCAACGGCGGTGGGGTTGGGAATTCTGATGCGGGTGTTGGCGGGAGGGTCGTCGGCGTCGGCGTCGGCAACGGCGGGAGAACCGGGGGCGTCGCGATTGGGACCGCTGTAACGGACGGTTCTGGTAAAGGTGGCGGCGAACCGACGGGCGCGGGGGTGGCGACGGGAAGGGGAGGAGGAACTGGTGGCCCGGACCCGGGCGGGACGCGGGTGGCGGGGGCGCCGTTGGGGAACAGATCCCGGGCGGACATCCGGATCGCGGTGGCGCTGGCGGTCGGGGAAGGGCTGCCAACCGGGGATGACGTCCTTGCGGGGAGGGGAGTTTCGGCTGACTTTGGCGGCGCGGTTTCGTGGACGGAGACGTGGGGTGGCATGGTAACGGTCGGGGGCGCGGACGCAGCATCGCCGCCACGAGTGCCGAAATAAGCGGTGGCGACGGCGGCGAGGACACATCCACCCAGGATCATCGTGCTGTTCACAGGGACCCCCCTTAGGGGATCGACACGATGGGCGGAGGTCTGAAGAAGCGAGATCCGAGATCCGAGATCCGAGATCCGAGAGCCGAGAACCGAGAACCGAGAACCGAGATCCGAGATCCGTGTTCATTGGCTGGCGTTGACCCGCTGCTCAGGCGCGCGGCTCTGATTGGGCGGGCGGGCGGAGGCGGGGGGCGGGGCGGTGGGGTTTGGCGCGCTCGGCTTCGATGATGACGATGATATCATCGACAGCCTGGGCGACCTTGCCGTGGTGGTTGATGACGAGGTGGTCGTTGTTGGGGATGTCGGCGAGTTCTTCTTCGAGCTGAGCAAGACGGGCGGCGAGAGATTCGGCGTCTTCGCTTTCGCGGGCGATGAGGCGGGCGCGGAGGGCTTCGCGGTCTTCGGCCATGAGGAAGATGAAGACCGCGCCCTCGAATTGTTCGCGCCAGGTGCGCGCACCCTGCACATCGGTGCGAATGACCATGTCCCGGCCCTCGGCGAGCGGGCGCGTAATTTCGTATGCTTCGACGCCCTTGAGGTCATCGTAGACGGTGGCGTGTTCGACAAACTGCCCGGCGGCGATGCGGCGTCCGAACTCGTCGCGCGTGAGGAAGTGGTAGTCAATGCCGTCGCGTTCACCCTTGCGAGGGGCGCGGCTGGTAGAGCTGGTCGGGCGGTGAATGGCGATTCGGGCTTGGAGTGCGGCGATGAGGGAGTCTTTGCCGACGCCGGAGGGACCGTGGAGGACGATGACGACGGGCGAGCGGCTCATAGAGGCATCCGGGGCTGCGAGGTCTTGTAGGTCGCGGTCTGCCGGGGAACCCTCCGTGACCGTCGGGCTACGGAGGTCGTGGTCACTGGCCTGTCACGCGGGCGAGTTCGTGCCAGAAGTCGGGGTAGGAGACGCTGGCGGCGTCGTTTTCGATGCGCGTTTCGCCGGGGATGAGGGCGCCGGCGATGCCCGCGAGTATGCCGACGCGGTGGTCGCCTCCACCATCGACGCGGGCGCCCTTGAGCGTGGTGAGCGGGCCATCGATAGAAAAGCCGTCGCGATGCGGGGTGACCTTGGCGCCGAGGCGGCCGAGGACGCGGACGACGGCGGCGATTCGGTCGGTCTCCTTGACGGTCAGTTCGGCGGCGTCTTTGACGACGGTGGGGCCGTCGGCGAAGCAGGCGAGGAGGGCGACGAGGGGAAGTTCGTCGATAGCTCGCGGGATAAGGGCGCCGCTAACCGTGGTGCCGTGGAGCTTCGAGGAACGGACAAGGATGTCGGCGACGGGTTCGCCACCGGTGACGCGCTCTTCGAGGACCTGGATGTCGGCGCCCATGGAGCGGAGGATATCGAGCATGCCGGTGCGGGTGACGTTCGTATTAACGGATTTCAAGAGGAGTTCTGCGTCTGGATGGCAGGCGGCGAGGACGAGCCATGGGGCGGCGCTGGAGATATCGCCGGGGACGCGCAGGGAGAGCGGCGTGAGGCGCGAGGGCGGTGTGATGCTGACGCCGCCCTCGCGTTCGATGACAGCGGCGCCCATGGCCGAGAGCATGCGCTCGGTGTGGTCGCGAGAACGCTCGGGTTCGGTGACGGACGTCTCACCCTCCGCATAGAGCCCGGCGAGCAGGACAGCGGATTTCACCTGGGCGCTGGCGACTGGACTCTGGTAGGCGATGGGGGAGAGGTTGCCGCCCTTTATGGCGAGCGGCGCGAGGGTATCGCCTTTGCGGGCGGAGATATGCGCACCCATCTTGCGCAGGGGCGAGATGACGCGCGCCATGGGACGGCTTCGCAGAGAGGTATCGCCCGTGAGGACGGTGAGGATGGGATGAGCGGAAAGAAGGCCGGTAAGGAGGCGCATGGTAGTGCCGCTGTTGCCGCAGTCTAAGACATCGTCGGCCTCAAAGAGGCCATGGAGACCACGGCCGTGGACATTGGCGGTTGAAGATTCTTCGGCCCAGGCGATATCGACGCCCAACGCACGAAGACAGCTCGCGGTCGAACGGACATCCTCGGAATCGAGGAGGCCGTCGATGCGCGCTTCGCCATCGCTGACCGCGTTAAAGATGAGCGAGCGATGGGAGATCGATTTGTCCGACGGGATGTCGATCTCGGCGCGGATGCGGACCGGACGGCTGACCGTTGGCATCAATCGTCGTCCGGGACGCCAAGCTTGCGACGCAGTTCGGTATCCCCTCGCAGCTCCGGGCGGCGGTTCGTCACTTCTTTGAGCTTGTCATACAGACCGCCCACAAAGAGGCGGCCCATTGCATCCTGCGCGCTGGGGGCTTCGACGCCTTCCGGGCGACGCCGGATCGGTGGGTTCATGATGAAGGATTCGCGGTCCAGGTGGGTGCTCGCGAAGAGGTCAGTGACGGGCTGGCCGCCCAGTTCGATGGCGGTCTCGATCGTCGAGAGTTCTGATTGGAAGCGGCGGAGCCAGTGGAGAACGGCTTCGCGGTTCGTGCCGACGATATCGCGCGACATCGTGGGGTCGCCGCTGGCGAGGCGCGTGAGGTCTTTGAAGGCGGGGCCGCTGAGAAGAGAGGCATCCTCCCAGCCGGCGCTATCGCGGACCATGCGGAAGAGGGCGACGGAAAGAAGGATCGGGACGTGACTGACGGCGGCGGCGTACTGGTCGTGCTCGCCGGGGTCGATATAGAGGGCGTTCGCTCCGGCAACTTCGATCAGGCCGAGGACGACATCGACAGCTTCCGCGCGGGCGCGCGGGGAGGGTGTGACGGCCCACGTTGCGCCTTTGAACATGTCGATGGAAGCGTCTTTCGGGCCGCTTGTCTCTTTCCCTGCCATGGGATGGCCGCCAATGAAGTGAATTTCGGGAGGGAGGAGTTCCTCTGCCCAGGCCATGATGTCGGTCTTCGTGCTGCAAACGTCGGTGATGACGGTACCGGGCTGAAGGTAGGGCGCTATCTCCTGGAGGATGCGCTTTGCCGCCATGACGGGTGTGGCGATAACGATGAGGCCGGCCTTGCTCACCGCTTCTTCGAGAGAGCCGACCTCGCGATCGATGGCGCCCATGCGCTTCGCTTCCTTGCTGTGGCTGCGGTCGCGGTCCGCGCCGACGATCTCGTAGTTGCGGTTTTTGCGGCCGACGAGGCAGAGACCAACGGACGTGCCGATGAGGCCGGTACCGATAATCGCGAGCTGGGATTGTGCCATGACTGGGCGCCCTTTTTGACCGGCCCGTCAGCTGGCGGCGTCGGCCTCTTGCAATAGGGCTAGCATACCATCCCGGTGGCCCTTCGCATGGTGAAGGCGCGTGAGTTCGATGGTCCGGGGCGTCGCGCCAGCCTGGGCGAGGAGGGCGGCGCCGCGTTCGCTGTGGGTGTGGGAGCGCCAGAGGGCCGAGCGCCAGGCGAGCGCGGAGGATTGCGACCCGAGAATGCGGGGCAGAGGGTCGAATGTGGCTGCGAGGACGTATGCGACGCGATCACCGCGGCGTTGTTCACCTTTGGCGATATCGTGGAGGAGGGCGGCGGCGAGGAGATCCGGGTCGGGGTCGTTGTGGCGGCGTTCGATGAGCCAGCGGGCGGTGGCGGCGCTGTGGGCGATGTCGCGGGGATGTTGGGCGCGGAAGAGGGCAAGCAGCGCCGATGAGAGGTGGGCGTCGGCGAGGGCGTCGTCTTCGGGGGAGGGCGAACGCGAGGCTTCGCGGAACTGGCGGAGGCGCTGCCACATCAGACGAGGAGTTCGAAAATGGTGTTGCTGACACCGCCGATGAGCCAGCCGATGGGCGAGAAGGGCGTGACGTAGCTGATGACGATGAGCGTCATGAGGATGCCCATGCCGTAGGGCTCGAGGCGCGAGAGCTGGATGGCGACCTCGCGCGGGACGAGGCCGCCGAGCACCTTGAAGCCATCGAGCGGGGGGATGGGAAGGAGATTGAAGATCCCGAGGAGGACGTTGTAGAGCACGATGAAGTACAAAAAGATGAAGGTGAATTCTTCCAGGGAAGAGGCGTTGGCAATAGTGCGGCCAATCCCATCGTACCGGGATTCGATGAGACCGAAGCGGAGCGGTATCGACGCGACGGCGGCGAAGAAGAAGTTCGAGGCTGGGCCGGCGAAGGCGACGATGGCATTCCCGCGTATCGGCCCGTATTTCAGGCGCCCGGGATCGACTGGCGTGGGCTTCGCCATGCCAAACCCAATCAGCAGGATCATCGCCGTGCCAAGGGGATCGAGGTGCACCAATGGATTGAGTGTTAAGCGACCGCGGCGGGCCGCGGTGTCGTCGCCCAATTCGTTCGCTGACCAGGCGTGGGTGAACTCATGGAAGGAGAGGCCGATGAGGATGGCGACGGCGAAGGCGGCGAAAAAGACGAGGAAGGCACGAGGATTGTCGGCGAGTTCCGAGAGGTAGAAGATCATTGGTGGGATCGTACCACAGGCGAGATGCGCGGTCGGGAAGGCCCAAGGGCAAGGCAGACGTCGGGGTCTCGCTCAAGAGGGAATAGATGAGGCGACGTGTCGTCGATGGCCTGGCGCCGCGCCCTCACCCCCAGCCCCTCTCCCGGCTGTGCGGGAGAGGGGAGCAAGAACTTCCCAAGTGCACCCGCGGGCGAGGGGAGAAAACGGTTTAGGGCGTGCCGGTGTTTTCCCAGTCTTTCCACTTGCCACGGTCTTCGGAGGGGAGGAGGACATGGCCGCCGGCAGCGCCCTTGGCGGGGGCGAAGGCAGGCGTCTCCGGGCGGTCGAGACGTTTGAGGAGCCAGAAGGCGCCAGCTGAGAGGGCAGTCATGACGGCGGCGAGGATGCCGAGGCGGAGGAGGCCGCGCCGTTCCGCGTCCTGCCAGGTGTCATAGGCTGCGCGAGATTGAGTGAGCGCGCGCTCAGGGTCTCCGGCGGCGAGGGAGGCTTCGGCGGCAGCGAGTTCGCTCGCGGGGTGCTCACGAATCATGCCGATACGCGCCATGAAGCCCGGCTTGAAGTGTGCTTGCTTCTCCCTGGCGGCGGCGATGATCTTGACTGCCGTGGCTCCGTTGAAGACAGCGGTGGTTGAACTGGCGGCAAGTTTTTCCGCTTCGGCGAAGGCGCTCTCGGCGTACTTTTCGCGGGCAGACTGGAGACGCACCTGGGAGACCGACTCGGCTGGTTGATCGACGAGGCGAGCGGCGGCGTCCACGATCGCGTGGGTGGCCTGGCGTTGGTCTTCGACGAGCGCGGTGGTCTGGGCAAGTGTCTGTGCTCCCCAGGATTTGCCGACTGCTTCAGTGGCCGGAAGGCCGGCATTGGCCGCTTGCTCAACAGTCGCGGCGTAGGTATCGAGGACGGCGTTGGCCTTGGTCACCTCCTGTGCGATGCCGCCAAATGCCCAGACATCGAGGTTTTGAGTCAGGTCTGTCGGGATCGCCTTGGAGAGGCCAAAGCTCTCGGCGCGGAGAGCGAGTTGGAACGTGAGGTCGCGGGCAGCACGGCGCTCCTTGACAAGGGCGGCCGAATGGTCCGCATCGAACACCCAGGAGAGGAAGAGGGCGTCGAGATTGCTGCCGCCCACGGCTTCGCCCATATCGATGAACCACTTGCCATCGAGCGGATAGCGCTTTGGGTCGTCGTCCATGCGTGAGAGGATGGAGTGCATGACTGCTGGCCCGCCAACGGCCTTTTCGTAGGCAAACCAGAAGGCGCCCGCCTTGCCATACCAGTAGGAGGGGTTCGTCACGGTCGAGCCATGCCACCAGGTTGCGAGGGGGTCCTTGTATCCGAACTTCTCCCAACCGAGGTCCGCGGGTTTGATGGCCAGTGCGGGCGCGACGGTGCGCATCCCATATTCAGCCAACCCCTCCCAAAGCCAGCTCGTTTCGAGGTTTCGTCCGGCCCATTGGTGGGCGAGTTCATGGACAGTGACCTCTTCGTCGATACCGCCGGTGTTGGGCGAAAGGAGCATATCGCCGTCGTCGGTGAAGGCCAGGCCAGCAGCCCCGCCCTTTTCAATGAAATTGGATTGCCGCAGCAGGACGCGGTCGTGGGGATACGGGAAACCGAAGGTGGCTTCAAGGAGGGGAAGTGCCTTTTGGGCGACAGCGAATTGCTTTTCCGCCCACTTTTGATCCGTCTTGAAGTACCTGAAGTTGAGTTTCACGGTCTTGGTCGTGAGCTGAACATCCGCTTCGAGGTTTGCGAGCGACGAGCGATCGGTAACGGATTGGGCGAACGCCGAGAAGGGCGTGGCGTTTCCGAAGCGTTGGCGGCAGTGGTCGTCGGCGCCGGCGCACTTTCGCAACTGCTCATGGTCTTCGCTCGCGAAAGCGATCAACAGGGTATCGCCGCAGATCCAACGCTCGTTGCCGGCGTCTTTCACGCTGCCTGGCTGGTCGGCAGCCCTCAAGCAGCCGGGGTCAAAGTAGTTCTCGGCGTCTTTGGGAATATCCACCCAGACGAAGGAACCCTTGCCCTGGCTGGTGAGCATGAGTTCCATGACCCCGGGAGCCATGTGCACCAGTTCGCTCTTCTGGTTGGGCACCGTGTAGGTCATGGTCAGGTTCGTCCTGGCACTCTTCTTGAGGGGCTTATCGAAGGTCGCGGCGACGAGCGTCGGGAAGCCGGCAGCGTCGGCGATGGGAGTGAGCTTCGTTTCAAGAACGACATCGCCGCGCTTGACGACGAGGTCCTGAGCCTTGGGCATGGCGAAGAGCGAGACCTTGGTCACGTCCTTCGCTGAGGCGTTTTGGACAGTGAGGTCCACCTTCGCCGAGAGTGTTCCATTCGGGACATCGAAGGTGAAATATGAATCCGAGAACTGGTTGATAGAGGCTGGCTGGGCGAAGACGGCAGAGGGCACGATCGCAACGGCGACAGCGGCCACGAAGATGACGAACCCGCGACGGAAACGGTCCATATCAGGAGTTTCGGCTGCTTCAGGCGATGGATGATGGGCGGAACCGGGGGAACTGCGGTGTACTCTGTTTATCCACCGGGGAGCTGATGGTTTAGGATCCGCCCAACAAACGAGGTGTTTCGATGGACTATGGGAAGCTATTCGATATGACGGGGAAGGTGGCCGTGGTGACCGGGGGGAGCCGAGGGCTGGGGCGGGAGATGGTGTTGGCGTTCGCGCACGCCGGGGCGGATGTCGTGATCGCGAGCCGCAAGCTGGCGAACTGCGAAGAGCTGGCGACGCTCGTCAAGCAACAGACGGGGCGTCGGGCGCTGCCAGTGGCGTGCAACGTGGGCGATTGGGGCCAGGTGGAAGCGCTGGCGGAGGCGGCCTACGGGGAGTTCGGGCGCGTTGATGTACTGGTGAACAACGCAGGCATGTCACCGATTTATGACCACGTGGAGGACGTGAGCGAGGCACTCTACGACAAGGTATTAGCGGTGAACCTCAAGGGCCCGTTCCGGTTGACGGCGCTCGTCGGAAGCAGGATGGCAGCGGGGGCAGGCGGGTCGGTGATCATGGTTTCGAGCACGGCATCCCTGGCGCCGGGGGCGAACGTCATTTCCTACGCGGCGGCGAAGGCGGGGCTGAACGCAATGACCGTGGGCTTTGCGCAGGCGTTCGGGCCGAAGGTGCGGGTGAACTGCATCGTGCCGGGACCGTTCCTGACGGATATTTCGAAGGCCTGGGACCTCGATGCCTTCAACAAGCGGGCGAAGTCCACGATTACCCTGGGGCGGGGAGGCGAGGCGGAGGAGGTCGTGGGGGCGGCGCTGTATTTTGCGACGAATGCGAGCAGCTTCACGACGGGGGCTATCCTGGAGGTGAGCGGCGGGCGCGGCGGGGCTTCGGCGGTATAGGGGCGCTCGGCATTCGCGCCAACCGTCGCTCTTTGCCTGGCGGGAGCCCTTGCTTACGCGCGGGCTACGGATGGCGCGCGGGCTACGGTGGCGCACGGCTCGGGTTGCGGGATCAGCGCGTCAACTACGTCACGAGGAGGGGGACTTCGGCGGGGGCGAAGGATTGGGTGGTGGGGAGGACTTCTTTGGCGAAGAGGCGCATGCTCTTCTCGGCTTTATCCACGGGCATGGCGCCGTAGGAGAAGACGGCAACGAATTCGTCGGCGCCCATCATGTTGTTGATGCGTTCAAGCTTTTCGAGGCAGGTCTTGGGGCTGCCCCAAACGTTGTTCTGGAGATAGATGGCGGCGGTGTCGTGGTCGGGTGGGAGGGCAGCGCGGAGCTTGGCCATCTGGGCATAGTACTCATAGCCCTTAAGGCCCTGGAGGTGTTCGCCGAGGAACTGGTAGTGGCGGAGGGCACTGTCACCGTACTCAGGGAGGTATTGGCGTGCGCCTTCGGCGGCTTCGGCGTCCGTTTCCGCGCAATAGACCCAACAGACGACAGTTGGCCGCTCGGGCTTCCAGCCGTGCTCTTCGACGCGGATGCGGTTGTATTCGCCGAGTTCGTTGCGGTGGTCGTCCCAGAGGCGCTGGGGGATAAACAAGGGCTTGCAGTTTTCGTTCGCGGCCACGGGCATGGAACTGGGACTGCCCCAGGCGATATAGAGGTTCTCAAGCAACGTGCTCCCTGCGCGCGGACGGGGGCGAAGCGAGGTACGCGGGATGTGGTGGTATTCGCCTTCGTAGGAGAACCACTCCTGCGAGAGCGCGGTGCGCAAGACTTCGAGCGATTCGCCGAAGCGTTCGCGCGATTCTTCCATGGGCACGCGGTGGCCGTTGTATTCGCGGATGCCGAGGCCGCGGCCCATGCCGACCTTGATGTTCCGCCCATTGAGCATGTGGTCGAGGGCGACGTATCCCTCGGCGACGGCGATGGGGTCGTGCCAGGGGAGGACGACGACCATCGTGCCCATGTCGATCCGCTGCGTGCTCCCCGCAAAGTACGCCAGGAACTGGGTGGGGTTGTTGACCATGGTGTAAGGCGTGAAATGGTGCTCGACGGTCCAGAGGGAATCGAAACCGAGCGGTTCGACCAGCCGCCCGAGGTGGAACTGCTCCTGGTAGATCTGAGAATCGGGAACGAGCTGGGGGAGGGATTCGTTGTCGCTGCTGGCCTCGGCGGCTTCGAAGCGGTCCCAATCGACGTAGTTCTGGGCGAAGAGGGTGACACCGACCTTCATGTTGACTCCTTGGCGCGTGCGAGCGGGCGACGCGATGTGTGTTCTGGTGGGCTGAACGATAGGGAAGGGCGTGGAGGGAGTCAATCGGCGCCGATGTGGTTTGCGATT
>DAOTTM010000051.1:0-3982 GCA_034437915.1 Dehalococcoidia bacterium
GCGTCGCTGGACAGCATCCAGAAGAAGCCAGCAATCATCGAGGCGCTTGCTCCGGGCGTCGATCTCCAGGAAGTGCGCGACAATCTCGAGCGGCGCAAGCAATTCCTGGGCGGCGGCCAGGATATCTGACGGCCCAGGGAGCCGGCCGCGCGGGAGGTACCGCTGTCTTTCGACTGCGTGACCCGCGCTGTCTGGGAATGCGCCGATCCCGTAGGCTTCGTCCGTGAGCGATCAGCCTCCACGCCGGTACGGCCCGTTTCACCGGCTCTTCAGCCCGACACAGACGGACGAAACCGTTCGCATGCAGCTGGCAAGCGGGGAAATTTGGGGGACCGTTCCAGCATACGGAATCTGGCCCCAGGTCCAGGCGTTTCGAGGTCTTTTGCCTGCCGGTGAATTTGGGATCGAGTTCTTTACTTCGCTCCCACCTGACGCCAGCGGTCACCCATTGCGGGCGAATTGGTCCGGTGGCAGGCGGAGAAGCGACGTGCGGACCGAGGATGAAACAGCTAAGATCGGATGTGAAATAGTGAAGGTCCGTTTCGCTGGAGACCATGAGTGAAACAACTCTACGCCCATACGCGATTCCCAACTCGTGTTGGCTGGACGATCGCCCTGCTGGACCGTTCGGTTGAACAGCTCGTCGAGCTGGGGATCGAGTTCGCCGTGGCGCGGGACGACCTCGATTCGCTGAAGACCGCCCTCTTTGAAGACCGCTATATTGGCCAATTGCGACTACTCAGGTACGACCGCTCTCCCGCCCAGGGGATCGACGTCCAGGTCGATGCGACTGTCTCGCGCGAACGTGGCCTCGCCGCGCTCAAGCGCCAGCTCGATTTCGGGCGGGATTCGCTGAACTGGATATCCGAATACCGTGACTACCCGGGTTTCTGGCCGGATGACCATGAAGGCGGCGCCCAGCCTCATCCGCCCACCAAGCGTCCCATGCGAACACGCACCCGCATCCCGACGCCGGTGAAGTAGCCGAGTTTCCCTCCCGCAACACGGCCGCCCCTGGCCCGAGTTGCAGGAAATGGAAGGCATGCGCGACCACGATCTCGATTGGCGCCACGGCCCGTCACGGGTCATATGTCTGGTATGCGAACGACGCCCTCGAAGACGTCCTTCGCGGGTAAGTCCCGGCGTGCTGGCCGCCGCTCTGACAATCGCGGACGGGGATCGCACCGCTTACGTTACTGGCGTGCGCGGCTCCGATACCTGCCGACGTTTCATCCCTGGTTGCGGCCAGAGGCCATCCACGACTCAGGGCGAGCGGATCTTCTAACCTGTAGCGCCGGGCTGTCCAACGTGTGGCTCCTCGCCGAAGATCAATTCATGGCGATGTCTTGCGTGGGGAGCACCTGAAACACGGCGCGGATGTTCGAGGGTCTCTCGGAGAGTGTGCGAGTGCAGGCGCGGTTGGGGGCGATTGGGGCGCAACAGGCAGCGAAGCAGGTTGTGCAGGACTTCGTGGCGGCGAGTCTTGACGTGGGTGTAGGGACGCGGGTGGATTCGCGAGCGTAGGGTGGCGACACCCGGGTTGGTTCGGTGCCGGGCATTGCACCGCTTGCTTACGCGCGCGGCTCCGATTCGAGTGTCGCGGGGGCGCCGGGGCGGACGTTGAGGGCGAACTCGCCTGTGCTGAGGGCGCGGGTTTCGGTGGGACCGAGGCCGGCCGTGGCGAGGGCAGCGGCAACGAACTCCGACGTGAGGCCTTCGTCGGCGGGGTCGAAGATGACCCAGGCGTCGCCGTTCGCGGCTTCGAGCATCCAACGGAGGCGGCTGAGCGGGCCGGGGGCGAGGAAGCGCTGCTCGGTCCACCAGACCATGCGCGCACTCGGTTCGGCGGTCTGGATCGTGCTCGCGGTCGATGGCCGTGGCTGCATGCGCCCGGCTTCGGCGAGGACGGCATCGGGTGGCGCGACGAGGAGCAGTGGCCCGGGCGTGGCGAGGTCGAGTTCGGCGAGCGTGGTCATGAGGAGCAGGGTAGCAGGCCCGCCGGTGATGACGCGCCCGCTACCCTAACAAACCCTGATCAGGCGACGTCCTCTCGGCGCCTATGCCACGGGCCGCTTACAGACGAAGGCAACCTGTTCGTCGTGTTCGACAGGATCCAAGGGAGGCGTTTCGACGCTGAACCCGGCGGATTCGAGGGTGGCTACCCAGTCTTCGCGGGAAAAGAGGCCGCAAACGTGGTGGTCGAGTTCGACGCGGATGTGGGAAGCGTTGTTGCCGCCCCCGGAGCCGAGTTCGAGCAGGGTCGTGGCGTCCGGGCAGGCGTCCTTGATCAGGCGTGTGTAGTCGGCTGCCTCGATGGCATAGTCGTCGGGGTGCGTAAGCAGATGGAACCAGTTCGCATCTTCGGAATAGAGACGCATGGAAAAACCTCCAGGTGTTGAACGATGGTCGATGAGACGGGCGAGCGGTCAACCTGGGAGGGGAACGTGTCTTACTGGCGGTGCGTCATGCGGGTGCGCGGGCCATGCGGGGATGGTAGCAGATGGGGCGCATGACATGGATCTCAAAGAGGGTTCGGAGCGGTGTCGGAGTAGGGAGTGTCGGAGTTTTGGAGTAGGATGGCGTGCATGGTGAATCGACGCGAATTTCATGCTCGACTTGCGCGGCCAGCGACTGGACTCGTTGTCGCGCCGCTGGCGCTGGACGCGCTCTCCGCCGCGTTGGCGAAGCGGGTGGGGTTCGACACCGTCTACCTGGGCGGCGGCGGCCTCGGCTACCAGCGCGCGGTCACGGAGGCGCTGCTGACGACGACGGAGCTGTGCGAGGCGACACGGGCGATCACGGAACGGGTGGATGTGAACGTGGTTGTCGATGGGGGAATCGGATTCGGAGACCCGGTGCACCTCGCGCGGATGATGCGAATGCTGGAGGACGCGGGGGCGGCGGCGGTCGAAATCGAAGACCAGGTTGCGCCCAAGCGGGTCCACCACCATAAGGGCGTCGAGCATCTCGTGACGGCAGGCGAGATGGCCGACCGCATAAAAGCCGCCGTTGATGCGCGGCGCGACCCCGACTTCCTGATCATCGCGCGCTGCAACGCGTTCGCGCATGAAGGTATCGAGGCGACATTGGAGCGGTTGGCCGTGTATGCAGAGGCTGGGGCGGACCTGTTGATGCCGATTGGCCGCACGGATGAACAGTTCGCCGCTGCTTCGGGAGCGACGCGGATTCCGCTGGCGGCGATGGTCATCGGGCCGGGTCGGCCGGTCGATCAGATGCTGTCGAGTGGGTATTCGCTGTCCGTCGACCCGATGAGCGCGCAGGTCCTAGCGTACCGCGCGATGCAGGCAGGGTACGAGGGTATTCGCGACGGCGTGGGCTTTGGGATGGCGGGCGCGGAGGTGATGGGCGTTGTCCGGGAGATGGGCGAGACTATCGGGATACAGGCGCTCTACGACATTGAGGTGCGGACCACGGAACGGTAGGCGGGTAGAGACCCCCCACTGGCGACCCGGGCTTTTCATTGCCTGGCGTCGCGCCCTCACCCCCAGCCCCTCTCCCGACCGTGCGGGAGAGGGGAGCAAGACCTCGTCAACTTTCATCTCTCTCGTTGGCGGCAAGCCATATTGGCCTCCCGCCTCGCCGACTCGTCCGCGAGGCGGGAAGAGTCTGGCATTTCGATTCGCCCCGGCGCCAGGTTTGACTCATTCGGTGACATCAGCGATTGTCTCGGGGATGGACGACAACACGAAGCCACCGACCAGGACAGAGCTGATCAGACGCATGGAAGAGCGGGCTGGGCTCGTCGAGCAACTGCTCGCCGAACACAGCGAGGCACAGCTCACGGAGCTGCGCGATGCGGCCGGATGGTCCGTGAAGGACCATATCGCGCACCTGGCACCGTGGGCGTTCGGGATGGCGGACCTGTTGACCAAGCGACCGCGTTGGTTCGCGATGGGGCTGACCTTCGAGCAGTGGGACGCCAATTTTGAAACGGACGCAATGAACGAACTGCTGTATGAGG
>DAOTTM010000052.1:0-2770 GCA_034437915.1 Dehalococcoidia bacterium
GGCGTATCGGGCGGTACCGGCACTTCGCGGCGAGGGGTAAGCTTGGTGCATGAGGGCGCCCAAGCGAAAGCGTGAACCATCCCGGCAGATGGGCGTTCCTACCGGCGTCGATGCGACAGCGCTTGCTGGCAGGGCAACCTACGTGACCGCCGTGTTGTCCCGGCCAAACCGCGCGGATCTCCCCCCGCCTTACCCGGGTAGCGCAACCGTCAAAGAGCAGTAGCGGTCGCCGCGCGCACATTCGACGGTCCCGCCCATCGCGATCACGAACTGGCGGGAGCGGAAGTAGGCGAAACCGGCGTCCGCCCCAATCGCCTTGCGCGTCTCGTTCGCCTCGCCGCTAAGGAAGCGCAGGACGACATCTTCACCACGTTCGCATTCGAAGTCGATCGTGCCTGAGCCGTTGCCGATACGATTGGCCGTTTCGGCGAATCCCGCGATTGCACGCACGAGGCGGGGAGCGTCCCACGGACCTTCAAGCCCGGCGGGCGCTGCCCCGTCGATGATCACGTGGGGCGCGCCCAGGGAGCGGGCGGCATCGAGCGCGGCGGAGAGGTCCGTCGGACCTCGCGAAAGCGAGAGGCGTCCGCGCTCAAGGCGGCTCGATTCCTGGAGGTCGTCCGCCAGGTGTTGGAGGTCATCGACGGAGGTGACCAGCATCTCGGCGAGTTCTGCATCGAGCAGCATCTCGCCATCATCGGCCTGGCGCCGGGCGAGTTCGATCACCATGCGTATGGAGGTGAGAGGCGTGCGGATCTCGTGGGCGAAGGCGCCCATCGCCTCGCGCCGATAGAGTTCGCGTTCTTCGCCGAGGTCCCCATGCATGGTCGCCAACATAGTCACCTGACAAGCGTACGAGAGAGTGTCGGCTCGCTGCTATAGGGACTTTACCCGATCACGGTCCATTGAATGCTCTCGCGGGCTGCAAGGCCGCCATCATCATCCCGTCTTCACGCGCCTCGATTCCAGAACCTCGTCGGTGCCATCGGCCACGAGAAGGCCCGCGTCCCCGGCAAACGGAGAGGGTGCGAGCGTCTCCGGCGAAATGCTCGTGGTCCAGTCGACCAGTTCACTGAACGGCACAAAGCGCACCACAAGAGCCACATCGAATGCCGAGGCCAATTCCTTCAGCGTGTTGATCGTATAGTTGCCATTGTCCGGGTTTTCGATTGAGGAAATGAAGGATTGTCGTTTTTGCGCTCGCGCTCCCAGGTCTTCCTGCGTCCAGCCTCGTGCTTCACGAAGCGCCCGTAGCTGGAAAGCGATCCCTCTCTTGATGTGCTGGGCAACGTACGTGTCGCGGTACGACTTGCTGGCGAGCGCCCTAACGGTCTCTCGCCGACGTTGCACGTTCGTGGAAAGTGACATGTCGATTTCCCTCTCCGCTCGTTCGAACTTGTTCGCTTCGCCCCTGAGCCGTCCCCAGGGCGTTACGGGGGTCCCATGACTGCCCTTTTTTCGACGCACCAATAAGGAGTGTCGCTTCCATCTGTCCGGGGCCGAAACAATAGAGCGGCCGCCATTGAACCCGTTCCTCCTTGAACCTCAGCTCACGCACGTTCGGGAAGCCATGGATATCGTCCGTGTACGTTCGCTTCCACTCGCCCGGTGCAAGTCCGCCGAGTAGGTCGAGCGTGACATCCAGCGCAACCCCAACGACTTCTGGAACCGTGGCCCGCCTCGACAAAGTCGTAGTACGTCCACACGGCCCATCCCTCGAAAGCAGGATATCAGAAAATACTGATGTGCTGTCAAGCCCTACGCGGTGACGACAGGCAGCAACTCATCGCCTGCACGGCCCACCGCGCCCGAGGCGGCCTGCTCTTCGGCGTGGTAAGAGCTACGCACCAGGGGCCCGGATTCGACGTGGCCGAACCCCAACTCAAGCGCTCGCGCTTTGAGTTCAGCAAATTCGTCCGGATGCCAGTACCGAACGAGCGGCAGGTGGGCCAGCGTCGGCCGCAGATACTGGCCGATTGTCAGGATATCGACGCCCTGCGCCGCGAGGTCCGAGAAAACAACGAGCAACTCCTCGCGCGTTTCGCCAAGGCCCACCATCACCCCGCTCTTCGTGCGGGCCGTCGGCGCTATCTCTTTGGCCCGACGCAGGAGTTCGAGCGAGCGCTCGTACACCGCCTGGGGGCGCACGAGGCGATAGAGGCGGGGGACGGTCTCCGTATTGTGGTTGAGGATCTCGGGTTTCGCCGCGAGCACGGTCGCGAGGGCGTCACGGTCGCCACGGAAGTCCGGGATGAGCACCTCGATCGTCGTCTCGGGCGAAAGGCGGCGCGTCCAGCGGATCGTCTCCGCGAAGATGTGCGCACCACCGTCATCGAGTTCGTCGCGGTTCACGCTCGTGATGACGGCGTGCCTCAGGCCCATCTGCTGGATCGCCGTCGCCACGCGCAGCGGTTCGCCGAGATCGAGCGTCCCCGGTCGGCCCGTCTTGACGGCACAGAAGCCGCACGACCGCGTGCAGGTATCGCCGAGGATCATGAAGGTGGCCGTGCCGCGGTTCCAGCAGTCGCCGATGTTTGGGCAGCGCGCCTCTTCGCAGACGGTGTGCAGCTCCTTTGCGCGCATCAAGTCGCGCAGCCGACCGTAGTTCGGCCCCATGGGGAACCGCACCTTGAGCCACTCCGGCTTCCGAGATCCGAGATCCGAGATCCGAGATCCGAGTTCGGGTTCGGGTTCGCGTGGTTGCATCGTCTGCCAGCGTACCGCATTTCGCGACGGCGAAGCGCACTATCCTTTCATGGACGCCGCTGAC
>DAOTTM010000053.1:0-11464 GCA_034437915.1 Dehalococcoidia bacterium
TGTGCGGCTGCGGTGACTGTCGTCCTCGCGCTCACGGTGGGACGTCGGCAGACCGAGCTCCTCGCGCTTTCGCCCCACGCCTTCGAACGCGCGGTGGGGGCGTGGCTCGCGCGCGATGGGTGGCTGGTCGAACATCGCGGCGGGAGCGGGGACGAGGGACTCGACCTGCTCGCGTTCCATGGCGAGCAGCTCGTGGCGGTGCAGTGCAAACGATATGCGGCGACGGCGACGGTGACTCCAGCCCAGGTGAGGGAACTTTATGGCGCGGCTGTCGCAGTCGGCGCGACAGTCGCGGTTATGGCGACAACCGGACGCGTTTCGGCGGCTTCGCGGGCCTGGGCGGCGGCGCTTCCAACCGGCGGCCCATCGGTGATCTTTTGGTCCGCCGACGCCTTGGCCACGCTCGCTCGCGGCCAAGATCGCTTTCGACCGGCGATGCCCCCGAAACGCCGGTTGTCCAACACCTATTGACGGTAGCGCCCATCTTGCCGATTGTTTCCAACACGATGCATTGCGTTTTCGCCCTCTCCGCTTTCGCCCACGCCGCTGCTGCTGCCGCGGCGCGTTGCGCGCTGGCTGAATAGAGGCGGTTCGCAAGGACGCATCCCGTGTCGGGGGACACAACGGGGCCGCCATTTGGGCGGCCTTTTTCACGGGCTGCCGCGGCGGGGGAAAGGGAGATTGCCATGACAGCCACGTTCACCAACGACTCCACGCGCTTCGTCTCGCGCCGCATGCAGGCCGTACCACCGAGCGGCATCCGCAAGTTCTTCGATCTTCTCAGCACGATCGAGGACGTCATTTCGCTCGGCATCGGCGAACCGGACTATGTCACGCCGGAGCCGATCCGCCGCGCCGCCATCCACAGCATCGAGATCGGCGAGACGCACTACACCTCGAACTACGGTCTGCTCGAACTGCGCGAAAAGCTGAGCGCCCACATCGAGCGTCTCTACGGCGTCAAGTACGACCCGCTTACGGAGATCGTTATCACGAGCGGCTCCAGCGAAGCCTTCGACATCGCCCTGCGAGCGCTCCTCGACCCGGGAGACGAAGTGCTCTGCCCGGACCCCTGCTATGTCGCCTATCTCCCCGCGACGCTCATGGCGGGCGGCTGTTTCGCCCCAGTGTCCACCTATGCGTCGAATGACTTCCGCCTGCTCGCGGGCGATCTCGAAGCGGCGATCACCCCCCGCAGCAAGGCGGTGCTCATTGGGTACCCCGCGAACCCCACGGGCGCGACGATGGGCCGTGAGGACCTCATGGCGATCGGCGCCGTCGCGGAGAAGCACGACCTCCCCGTCATCAGCGACGAACTCTACGACCGCATGACATACGACGGAAAGCACACCTGCTTCGCCGCCCTCCCTGGCATGCGCGATCGCACGATCCTGCTCGGCGGCTTCAGCAAGGCCTACGCAATGACGGGCTGGCGGCTGGGGTGGGTGGCCGCGCCCGCGCCCCTCGCAGAAGCGGTGATGAAGGTGCACCAGTACGTCATGATGTCCGCCCCTACGGCCGCGCAGTACGCCGGTGTCGCGGCGCTGGACCACGGCGAAAGCTTCGTGGCGGAGATGGTGGCGGAGTACGACCGCCGCCGCCGCCTGATCGTCGATGGCTTCCGCGCCATTGGGCTGCCCACCTTCGAACCGCGCGGCGCCTTCTACGCCTTCCCCTCCATCGCCCCCACCGGCCTCGATAGCGTCACCTTCAGCGAACGTTTGCTCCAGGAAGAGCGCGTCGCGGTCGTGCCCGGCAACGCCTTCGGCCAGGGCGGCGAAGGCCACGTCCGCGCCTGCTACGCCACCAGCTACGAACAGATCGAACGCGCCCTCGAACGTATCGGGCGATTTGTGCAACGGCAGCGCTAGGAAAATAGCGAGAGCAGGCCAACCGCTGGGACGAGTCCAAGCACACTCGCTCGAATAATGGATGACCGCCCGATCCGCTGGCCCGTGCCCAGACACCCGCAATTCGCGTCGACTGTTCGCGCGGCGATAACCCATTGAACGGCCACAAAGACGGCCAGCGTGGTCGCGGCCAGTCCTAGCGCGAGTGGAGCTAAGCGAGGTTGTCCAGCCAACGCGAGCGCCGCGACGGCCGCAACTGCGATCTCTGTCACGGGGATGGCCGTCCCGACCGAACGCTGCCAACGCCTGGGAACGACGACCCAGGACGAAACGGCAGACCTAAACCCACTCGTCACAGTCAGTTTTCGCGATGCGACGAATGCAAACAAGAGTGCGATTATCGCGAGACTCGCGTGGGCGATCATGGTGTGCTCCAACGGTGGAGACGACTAATCCCTCAACCGCCGAATGGCGAAACGGGACCAACGCCGCGCCGCCGTTCAAGAGAGCGTCCGCGTCAGCCAACACAAAGCCGTTCGTCCATTCGGTTATAACGAAGTTGCCCGCGCCCTGGAGAACTATGCGGTACAAAGAAGCGGCCTTTGTCGCTTGCGGATGGATACTGCCATCAGGTTGCACCGCTGTGGTACCTTGGAACACGCCGCCCGTGGACCGCATCAGCGTGGCTTCGACCGGGTGCTTGAAGGTTCGTACCAGGCGCGGAAATATGATCTGAACAGTTGGAGAGTTTGTCTCCAATCGCACATCGACGGTTTGCCGCGAGCCGGATGCCGGGCCGAGAAGCGGAAGCGCAATCGCGTTCGCTTCGTTGGGAGGCGACGCGAACATGAAAACATCAACGACATCGCCCTCCACGTGGTACCCCAGGCGCAGAACGTAGCCGTCGTATGCAGCGTCGTCGATAACAAATCGCAGGCCACCCCCGGCGTCCGCCGAAAACGTCCCCACCGCGAACCTCGCCAAGGTGAGAAGCTGCTGGACGGGACGGGACTGTTCGCCCGGTCACCGTCCAAGGACCGGGAATGCGTTTCCCGTCGCCAGCGCCCGGGACAATGACGTATTCGGCGATCGTCACCCCAGGCGCGTTGTACCAGGCGAGAGGGGACCTGCCGCGATGAGAAGCGTCACCTCGTTCGCGGACACCCTGCGCACTCCTTCGAGCTTCGGGTTTCCCACGTACGGGTCTACGCGAATGTTGCTCCGTTCAATCGCGATCGTGTCATCCGCTCCCAGGGGCCGGGGCAGTCCAACTCCCTATCGAACATAGCTACACAGTACGTGATTGGCAGCGCGCCAATCGGGATACGCTTCGTACCCTCTTTCCCGGTTCATCGCTACCTTGTTTGCGGCTTTTCTATCCCAGCTGTCCCGCTATCAACTCCAGCCAGGCGTGCCGATTCGCAAGCCACCAGCGGCCAAGGTCGGCGACGCTTTCGCAACCGGTGATGATCTTCAGGTCCTCGACGTGGCTGCGGACGCCGCTGACACTGATGCTCATTTGCTCGGCGGCGTACGGTTCGTTCCTGAAGTCCGCGAGATGCCTGAGCAACTCCACACGCCGCAACGTCGTGGCGCCGAGCGTGGCTTCGTTGGGCTCCAACATGGGTCACCTCCGACAGTTGGCCCCGCGTCTGGGATTACCGTGCCAGAATCGCGGAAAAATCGCAACCAACGGGCGAAGAACCTCTACACGTTCACTCAACCGTTCCCGCGCCTGCCCTCGATAGGATGCATACGTGGTACGATGGTGATCAGGGAAGGTGAGCATGTCCATCTCTGTAGCAATCCGGAACGAAGTGGAGCCGGCGTGGCTCGATGAACTGGCCCTCGCGGAATCCGACGAGGCGCCCCCCGCGGAAACTCACAACTCCGAACACCTGGTTCTTTCAGCAGCGGCGCATCACGCGCTCACCGAAGTGCTCCCGGGCGAGCCGGGAGACGTGAGCTTCGCGCACCTCGCGATGAACGGTCGGGTCATGCTGCATCCCGGGTCAGAACCCGGCACGGTGCGCGTCACCGTCACGCTCAGCGACGATAACGCGAACGCAACGGGTTCGGGCCTGGCGCTGGAAGCGGAAGTGCGGCGGGCGTGGCTGCGGTCGGTCTGCGGTGATTCGTTCGATAGCCCGGATGGCGTCGGCAAGATTGTCCACGCACTGGCAACGATTGCCGGGTTGCCCAACCAGACAACCGTCGAGGTCCACCTCACCGCCGGCTGAGGCTTGAGGCCGTTATCGCGCGAACGATCAGGAGCGGCGTGTTCATCCTTCGACAGGCTCAGGACGAACGGGATTGACGGACTCCTGCGGAGTCGGGTTAGCCAGCTCCCGTGAGTGAATCGACGGCAGCGAGTGGCAGCATCGTCGCATTCATCCCACGACCGGTAGCCACCGACACATCGATCCACGTCCGGCTCGGCCCCGTCGTTCGCAGGTGATGCTCCAGCCTTCCCGCGACCGCTGCAGCCGCCGTGGCACCCGACCCCTGCAACACCACGCCGAAGCTCGAACTCGTGAAACGCCCGACGAAGTCCGTCGCGCGCGTGAATTCGAGCACCTTTGCGGCGACGCCACGCAATACGGCGTCCCCGGCCTGGAAGCCTTCCACGCGGTTCGTTTCCGCCAGCCCGTGCACTTTCACGAGGGCGAAGGAGAGTGGCGCGTTGGGCGACAGCTCCGCGAGCGTCTCAAGCCGTTCAATCAACGCCTGGCGCGTGGCGACGCCACAGAGACGGTCCCGCTCCCAACCGCGCGGTGGCCGCACGAGGGCGACCGGGGGCAAGTGCGCAGACTCACGCGCATCGGCCACGGGCTGGAGCAATCGCAGGTAGGCGGGAAATCGTTCGGTGCTCATCATCGTCTCGAATTGTCGGGTTGGGCGCATTGTGCTCGCCGTATGACGTTGCTCGGATAGGAACATCCCCTACTCGCGAACGTCTCCATCCCGTATTACGCGCGGGGGGCTTCCCCTGATCGTTCCATCGCGCCGTTCGCAGGTTCAGCAACGAGCTGCGCCGCCGCTGCTGTTCGCCGCCGTCCAATTGCGCGACGCCGACGGAACCAGAAGAAGGCTGCGCTGAGGACAATCCCCAGCATCCAGAAGCCGCCGATGGCCAGTGTGATCCGCACATCCTTCCTCAACGTGTCGCCCGCGACGACGGCAACGATGGTCGGCGTCAGCATTCCGAGGAAGCTATACACGAAGAACGTGCGGAACCGGATTCCGGTTAACCCCGCGACGAAACTGACCCAATCGAAGTTGATGACCGGGAGCATGCGCGACCAGAACACCACACGTCCGCCCATGTTTTGGACGAGGCCATCGATCCGCCCCGCGGCCTTCGACCCGATCAGACGCGGCAAGTGCTTGCGTCCGAGCCAGCGCGCTGCGTAGAACGCCATCGCCGAACCCAGCATCATCCCGATCATCGAATATATCGTGCCGAGGATGGGTCCCCAGGCCAGCCCGGCGGCGATGAAGATGGGGACGTTTGGGATCGGAGCGAACAGCACCGAGAACGCCATCACGAGGATGAAAACGATGGGACCGAGCGGTCCTCGATCCTCCACCCAGTCCCGGAACGGTTCCGCGTCGATGTTGTAGGACAGCCCGAGCGCTTCGGACAAAACGATATACGCTCCGGCGAGTGCTAGAAACGTCAGCACGATTCCGATGATGACGCGCCTGCGCAGCAATAGTGGCATCTCTTCGCCGTCGAACACGAACTCATCGAGCGATGGCTTCGGGATGCGTTTGCTGGTGGGTTCAGGCATCGACACGATTCCCGGTTCTCCTACGACGGTCGAACCGTCACCCTCGTTCAGCCTATCAGAGCACCCGCAGGCGCACGAACAGGTAAAGGGCGGGCATTACGAAGAGGACCGAGTCCATGCGGTCAAGGAATCCGCCGTGCCCCGGCAGGAGCCCGGAGGCATCTTTCACGCCCATGCGCCGCTTCATCCAGCTTTCGAACAGATCGCCCGCCTGGGCGAGGACTGGCATCGCCAGCGCAAACGGCAAGATCGTGGCAGCGCTCACACCGGTGTCGAACGCTCCGTTCAGCGCGAGGACGGCCCCAACGCCCGCGACCCAGCCGCCCACGGCCCCTTCGCGCGTCTTGCCCGGGCTGATACGCGGGGCGAGCTTGTGCCGCCCAATCGCCTTGCCAACCGCATACGCCCCGGTATCGACCGCGAAGGTGGAGAGGAGGCCGATGAACACCCAGTCCCGTCCACCCTCCACGCCACGGAGAGCGATGATAGAGGAGAACAATACCCCAACATAGAGGATGCACGCGCCGAGCACGCGGAATGGTTTGCGCGGCCCGAACGACTGGGTGGGGAGGTACCCGCTCGCGATGAGCATGCCACCCATGATTGCGCCGAACACCGCGAAGCCCGCGCTGCTCTGCGTGCCCGTGACGATGATGGCGGATACGCCGAAGGCGGGCGCCATGGTGAACACGCGGGCGATTGGCTGCGTGGGGATGAGCCAGCCGTGCGTGAATTCGGCGGCTGCAAGGAGGGCGATTCCGCCCGCGAACAAAGCGAAAGTCCAGCCCCCGACCCACGTTGCCACCGCCACCAAGGGCAGTCCGACCGCGGCCGTGAGGAGCCGCAAACGCAGATTGGGGAGGCGCGCGATGCGCGGGGCGTCCGTCACGCCTGGCGCAGCGCTTCGATATCTTCCGGGAGCAAGCCGCCGAAGGTGCGTTTGCGCCTGCCATATTCCGCCAGCGAGATATCGATATCTTCGCGTCCGAAGTCCGGCCACTGGGCATCAGTGAAGTAGAGCTCGGCATAGGCGCACTGCCAGAGAAGGAAGTTGGAGATGCGGTGGTCGCCGGCCGTACGGATGATGAGGTCCGGGTCCGGCTGGCCCGCCGTGGAAACATACCGGGAAATCGTCTCCTCGGTTATTTCAGCTTCCGGGACTCCCGCCTCCACGATCGCGCGTACCGCCGTCACGATGTCGTCGCGTCCGCCGTAGCTGAAGCAGATGTTGAGCACCACTCCCGTGTTGCCGCTCGTGACATCGATCGCGTCGAGCACCTGTTTCTGGAGCCAATCAGGAAGCGTCTCCACGTGACCAAGAAACTGCAGCTTCACGTTGTTCTTGCGAAAGTTGTCGAGTTCGCGCTTGATGAAGTAGCGCAGCAGACGAATGAGCGCGCGCACTTCGGGCTTCGGGCGGTTCCAGTTCTCCGTGCTGAACGCGTAAAGCGTCAGGTACTGGACGCCGTGGTCGGTAAAGCGTTCGATGACGCGGCGGATGTTCTCGGTGCCCGCGCGGTGCCCGGCGGCGCGGGAGAGTCCTCGCGCGGAGGCCCAGCGCCCGTTGCCATCCATGATGATCGCCACGTGCCGGGGCACCCGCCCGCCGGAAATCGGCGAAATCACGTCACCAAGGTGGTCCGCGGCCTCCGTCCCGGATTCCACGGCGGACTCAGACTTCAAGGAGCTCGCCTTCCTTCTTCTTCGCTTCGCGGTCCACGACTGCGATGTGGCCATCGGTGATCTTTTGAAGCTCATCTTCCTGGCGTTTGAGCTCGTCCTGGGAGAGGCCGCCATCCTTCTCGGCCTTCCGCAATTCGTCGTGCGTGTGCCGTCGAACGTTTCGCACCGCGACGCGGGCTTCCTCGGCCTTGTTGTGGACCATCTTCACGAGCTCTTTGCGCCGCTGTTCCGTGAGGGGCGGAAACGGGAGGCGGATCGTCTGGCCATCGATGGCGGGGTTGATCCCGAGGTCGGACGACTGGATTGCCTTTTCGATCGCGCGGACAGCGCCCCGATCCCAGACCTGGATCGTCAACAATCGTGCCTCGGGCGCGTTGATCGTGCCGAGCTGCTTCAACGGAGTCGTCGCGCCGTAGTAATCGACAGACATCGTCTCGATCAGGCTGGGATGTGCGCGGCCCGTGCGTACACCGTTGAGTTCGCGCCGCAATGCGTCCACGGCGCCATCCATGCGCTCGTCCGCTCCAAGCATGACATCTTCCGCATCAACCATCGCTGTTCCTCCGGGTGTTCTGTGCTAGAACGCTTTCACAGGCTCGGCTTCGGGATGGGCCGAAACGATCGTGCCCATATGGTCGCCCTTCAGGGCATGGTAGATCCCGTCGGGATGTTTGACATCGAACACGACGATTGGCAGGTGATTTTCCATGCAAAGGCTCAAGGCGGTCGTGTCCATCACTTCGAGGCGACGCTGAATCGCGTCGATATAGGTGAGGTGGTCGAAGCGCTTGGCTGTTGGCACCTTGCGCGGGTCCGCATCGTAAACGCCGTCCACCCCGCTCTTCGCCATCAGCAGGGCCTGGCAGTCTGTCTCAATCGCCCGCAACGCGCCTGCCGTGTCCGTGGTCATGAAGGGATTGCCGGTGCCCGCGGCGAAGATGACCACGCGACCCTTCTCCAGGTGGCGCATCGCGCGACGGCGGATGTACGGTTCGGCCACCTGGGCGATCGGTATAGCTGTCTGCACGCGCACGACAGCGCCCGCCTTCTCGAGGGCGTCTTGCAACGCAAGCGCATTCATGATCGTCCCGAGCATGCCGGCGTAGTCCGCCGTCGCCCGGTCCATGCCGGTCTCCGCGGCGGTCGCGCCACGCCAAAAGTTGCCGCCCCCTATGGAGATAGCGATCTCGATGCCGTCGTTGCTCGCACGGGCGATCTGCCGGGCGAGGTCGGTAAGGATGTCCGGGTCGATCCCGAACACCCGCTCACCCATCAGCGCTTCACCGCTGAG
Organism: Dehalococcoidia bacterium; assembly: GCA_034437915.1. Taxonomy (GTDB): domain Bacteria; phylum Chloroflexota; class Dehalococcoidia; order Tepidiformales; family Tepidiformaceae; genus JACRBT01. The sequence continues at coordinate 8,619 of DAOTTM010000053.1, forward strand.
TTTCACGAGTGCGCGACGGTATCGACCCTGCATGGCGCCTCCCGTGGGCTTCAGCGGCCCAGTTCGAAGCGAGAGAAGCGCCTCACCTTGATGTTTTCGTGGGTGCGCGCAATCGCATCCTCAATCAGGTCACCTATCGTCCGCGAAGGCTCCTTGATGAAGGGTTGGTTGAGGAGACAGACTTCGGCGTCCGTCCCCACGATGTCCTTGCCTTCGCGGTCCTCCGGGGCGACCACCAGCGGGTTCATCGCCGCGATCTGCAAGGCGATGTTGCGGGTGAGCGTCTTGAAGTCCTCCGTCGCGGCCACGAAGTCGGTCTCGCAGTTCACTTCGACGAGTACGCCGATGCGGTTCTGGTGGACATACACCTCAAGCACGCCCTGGTTGGCGTCCTTGGCACTGCGTTTTGCAGCGGCCTGGACGCCCTTTTCGCGAAGGATCTCCGTGGCGCGCTTGGCATCGCCCGCAGCTTCTTCAAGCGCCCGCTTCGCATCCATGACACCAGCCCCGGTTGCCTCCCGGAGGGCCTTGACCATTGTTATTGTGATTTCCGCCACCGTGGGTCTACTCCTGGGGGGTTGCTTCCACCGCGGCCTGGGCCGCGGCAGAGATAACGGTGACGGACGTTTCCGCCGCCACCGTGGCTGTTTCTTCAGGGCTGGCCGAGAACGAACCCGACTCCAGGGCCGATTCCGTCATCTTCACGAGGTCGTCGGCGTGGACACCGGCCCCGACGCCAGATTCCCGCGCAGCCCGGCCTTCGGCTGCCGCGTCCGCCATCTTGCCGAGGATCAGCTTAATGGCGCGGATCGCGTCGTCGTTGCTGGGAATGGGATAGGCGACAGGATCGGGGTCGCAATTCGTATCGACGAGCGAAACGATGGGGATGTTCAGGCGCTTGCATTCGGCAACGGCGATCTGTTCTTTCACCGTGTCGATGATAAAGACTGCCGCGGGCAGCCGTTCCATTTTCTTGATGCCGCCGAAATAACGGTTCATGCGCTCAATCTCATTGCTGATGTCGAGCTGTTCTTTCTTCGTGAGGCGGGAGTAATCACCCTTGGCCTGTGCCGCTTCCATCTGCGTGAGATGGCGGATGCGGCTCTGGATGGTGCGGAAGTTCGTGAGCGTGCCGCCGAGCCAGCGGTTGTTGACGAAGGGCATGCCCGCGCGCTCGGCTTCCATCTCCACCGTCTCGCGCGCTTGCTTCTTCGTGCCGATAACGAGCACTTCGCCGCCGTTGGCAACGACGTCCCGCACGAAATTGATACCGTCGTCGAGCCGCGTCACGGTCTGCTGAAGGTCGATGATGTGGATGCCGTTGCGCTCAGTGAAGATGAACTGGCGCATCTTCGGGTTCCAACGGCGGGTCTGATGGCCGAAGTGGACACCAGCCTCCAGTAACTGTTTCATGCTGACAGGGGTAACCAGGGGTAGCCTCCAAGAGTGCGGCGCATAAATTTGGTCCTCCGAGGAAGGCCCACGCGCCGCCGTTCGCACACAATGCCTTGCCAGCATAGCGGCGGAGGCTGGTTCACGGAAGGCGCTGCGGCCCTCCCAGTCACACCGGCAAGCGCTGGCCAATGCCAATCCGCATGGGCGACGTTACATCTTCGTTTCTCCACTTGACGGTCTATTCCTCGAATTGCTATTGTGGATGGCAGAAAAGGAGGTGGTGTGCATGGATTCTCACAGTCGTAGTTACGAAGGTGTCTCTGCAACGGAGGTGGCTCCTTTCTGAGACTTCGGTCTTAGCTGCGAATTTTGGGCCGGGCAATCTATCGCCCGGCCCTTTCATTTGTCCAAAATTCGGCGTACACCTGAGCGATGCCACCGCCACCAGGCTTCGACGCAAGGACCTTTCAGGATCTCCTGACGACTCAGGCGTTCGGTCGCTTCCTCGTTTACCGTCCCACGATCGACTCCACGATGCGCCTCGCGCGACGCGAAGCGGATGAGGGCGCACCTCACGGAACGCTTGTTCTCGCGGATGAACAGACGGCGGGCCGTGGGCGGCGGGGCCGGTCGTTCGCCAGTCCCGCGGGCGACAACCTCTACTTCACACTCGTGCTCCGGCTCCCGCTGGCCGAACACCAACGCCTTCCCGTGGCGCTGCCCCTTGCCGTCTGCGAAGCGTGTTGCGTGGAGGGCGCCGACTCGCGGATCAAATGGCCCAACGACATCTGGGTGGGCGAACGCAAACTCTGCGGCATGCTCATCGACGCGTCCCTCGGACCGGATGGCCCGCTCGCAATGCCCGGCGTTGGCATCAACGTCAACGGCGACCCGACCGGGATCCCGGAATTGCGCGCTACCGCCACGAGCCTCCAGCGCGAACTCGGGCGGGCGATTTCGGCCCCGCGTTTGCTCGCAAACATCTGCAATGCGCTTGAACGGAACCTCAAGATGGAGAGCGCGGCCGCCCTCGTCGAGGCCTACCGTGGGTACAGCCTTGTGCTGGGGCGCGAAATCGCCGTGACGCCAGCGGTCGGGTCGGTGTATTTCGCTCGCGCCAGCGCGATTCGCGAGGACGGCGCACTCGTCGTTACGCTCGCCGATGGCACCGTCCGGGAACTGTTGGCGGAAGACGTCTCAGTCCGCCCATCAAACATGCTATGACGACGATTTCCGCGCCCGACCGGCTCGCTATTGAACGGCTGTACGGGGAATACAATCACGCGATTCACCGTGGCGACGGCGAGGCGTGGGCCGCCTGCTTCACGCGGGACGGGGTGTTTTCGAACCGTGCGGAGAGTGTCACCGGTCGCGCCGCGCTCTCCGCCTATGCGAGCGAATTCTCTCGAAACCGTGACCGCCGATACTGGATCGGCAACCTCGTCCTCGAA
>DAOTTM010000054.1:0-13103 GCA_034437915.1 Dehalococcoidia bacterium
GGCCCGAAGTTGTCGCTGCCATCGAAGCCCGCGCCGTGGGAGCCATGCCTTCGAAAGCTGGACCACCCTCCGCTTTGATTGAGGCACTCGCGCCCGCCGCCGGAAACGCGATGGGGCGATTGGTTGCGCGCCTGTTCAACCGCCGCTATCGGGCAGGCGCCCACCTCGGGCAAAGCCTTCGCCGCTCGCCCGCATCGCCGTCAGTCATGCGTGTCGAGCTCGTGGCCGCCGAAGCGCGTTTCGCCGAATGGTCCGCCGTCGGCTTCACAAAGCCACCGCGCGCAACGCCCGGCGCGGAAGAGGCGCTGGACGCGGTTACTTCGCTCGCCCGCGAACTGGGCATGCTGGCCGAATTCTTCAGCGCACAGGGGCCTGCCGCGCTCCCGCTGTCCGAGTTAGGCGTTGTACTCTCGGCCCTCGCCGCGGACGCCGCCACGGCTCAGCGCATCCCCCTGCGCACCCAGGTCGAAGGCGAACTCGACCGCCGTGGGGCGGGGCCATTCATCGCGGAGTTGCGCGACGCGTCCCTCGCCGGCTTCGCACGCATCGAATGGCCGCTCGCGTTCGATTACGCTTACTTCGCTTCCTGCCTTGATGACGCCAGGCTGGCCGACCCCGAACTGGCCGGGTTTATCGGCGAAACCCACTCACGTATCGAACAGGAATTCATCGCCCTCGACCGCCAACGCCTCGAACTTTCACGCGGTCGCGTGCGCCGCGCTTGGGCGGAACGGGCCGTCGAGACCATGAACCACTTTCCCGAACAGGCGGCCCTGGTGCGCGCGGAGGCGGCGAAGAAAGCGCGGCACCTGCCCTTGCGGAGGTTGTTCGCGAACGCCCCGGACGTGGTCAGAGCGCTGGCCCCGTGCCTGATGGCCAGCCCGCTCTCCGTCAGTCAGCTCCTCGATGGTTCGCGCACGTATTTCGATGTCGTGATCTTCGATGAGGCGAGCCAGGTCCTTCCCGAAGACGCGATCCCCGCTATCGTCCGCGCGCGCCATGCGGCCATCGCCGGCGACAGCAAGCAGCTCCCTCCTACCACCTTTTTTGCCTCTGGAAACGACCCCGACCCCGACCCAGACCCCAACTTCGACCCTGTCATGGACCCGACCGCCGGCTTCGAGAGCCTGCTCGACAGCTTTTCCTTCCTGCCGCCCTGGATGCTCGAATGGCACTACCGCAGCCGCGATGAATCGCTCATCGCATTCTCCAACCGAGAACTTTATGACGGCCGCCTGGTCACATTCCCGGGCCCGGGAAACCAGGGGCAGCACCTGCGCCACGTCCTCGTCGAACAGCCGATCCCCAGCGACGGGCAGGAGGAGAGCAGCTCCGCCGAGGTCCGTCGCGTCGTCGAACTGATCATTGAACACGCCGAACAGCGTCCCGGCGAAACGCTCGGCGTCATCGCCCTCGGCATCCCGCACGCCCGCCGTGTGGAGTTCGCCCTCGACCAGGTCCTCGCCCGTCGCCGCGACCTCGACCCGTTCTTCGTCGAAGACCGCCAGGAGCGCTTCTTCGTGAAGAACCTGGAGCGCGTCCAGGGCGACGAGCGCGACGCCATCGTCCTCACCGTCGGCTATGGCAAGAACGCCGCGGGCAAGCTGTCACACAACTTCGGCCCTATCAATCAACAGGGTGGCGAGCGCCGCTTGAACGTCGCGATTACGCGGGCGCGCCGGCGCATGACGCTTGTCTCCTCGTTCACCCACCAGGACATCGACCCCGAGCGCGCAAAGGGACGTGGGCCAACGCTCCTCCGCGGATACCTGGAGTACGTCGCAAGCGGTGGGGCGCGGTTTGGACAAAGCAGCGCCAGCGATATCGGTCTGAACCCGTTCGAAGCGGATGTCGCCGACGCTCTGCGCGCCCACGGCCTCGATGTGGTTGGGCAGTGGGGCGCCTCGGGCTACCGGATCGACCTTGTCGTCCGGCACCCGGAACGCCCCGGCCAGTTCGTCCTCGCGATCGAATGCGATGGCGCGACCTACCACTCCGCCCCGACGGCGCGCGACCGCGACCGCCTGCGTCAACAGCAGCTCGAATCCCTCGGCTGGCGCTTCCACCGTATCTGGTCCACGGATTGGTTCTTGCGGCGGGAACAGGCGATCGAGCGGGCGGTTGCGGCCGCCCGCGACGCTATCGCCGATGCCGTTGTGTCCGCGACACCCGCTCCGGCGGCAGCAGAACATGCTCCGTCAGCGCCGCTCCCGGCTACCATCGTTGCGACGCCGGGCCGGGCGCCACGTCCGCACATCGCTCAACGAGACTCCATCGACCAATACAGTGCGCACGAACTCAACCAGGTAGTCGCCTGGATTCGTTCGGATGGCCTGCTGCGCACGGATGAAGAACTTCTCGATGAGGCGATCGCCGCGCTCGGCTTCGCCCGTCGCGGCGTCCGCATCGAAGCCGCAATCCGCGCCGCCATCGATCGCACTGCGCCCCGTCCATAGCGCGGCCCGTCCGTAGCACGCGCGGGAGCAAGCGCCGGGATGCCAGGCATCGGACACCCTGGGACAGATCCGCACCCGCGCCGAAGCCCGTGTCGTACTTCCGTTCACCCTCTTCGCCGCCGGCAGACGCCCATTGACCCCTCGATAATTCATCCCACAGAAACCATCCTCGCAAAACTATATCGATAGCTCGTATAGTCCCGGCTACGAGGCAGCGACGGGCTGGCGTTGTCGGTTGAGGGGGCTTGCATGTTCGGTTGGCTGTTGCGAGGTCTGAAGATTTCCGCCGGTGTCGGCGCGGTTGCCGTCGTCGGCGCGGCGCTCGCGGGCTGTGGCGGAGGGGATGACGGCGGCGGCGGCGATGCAGGCACAACGCAATTGATCAATTCGGGAGTCACCGCCACCCAGACACCACCGCCCATGGTGGTCATCAAGATCTCGGACAACAAGTTCGAACCCGCTGAACTGACCATTAAGGCAGGGACGAAGGTTCGCTGGGAGTGGTCCGGGAGTAACCCGCACTCCGTGCTCATCTCCGGGAACGCGAGCGAACAGAAGACCGGCTCCGGCTTCTTCGAGCGCGACTTCCGGGGCGGCGGCTCCAGCTTTCCCTACCAGTGCGGCGTTCACGGCGCTTCGATGGCGGGCAAGATCACCGTCGAATAGACCAGCGGTGAGGCTCGTCGCCGGTCTCAGCGGATGCCGGGGAAGAGGTGGGCGGTGATGCGGTCTTTGACGAGGCTCGGATGGATGCCGATATGGACGGCGCCGGTGCGGATATCGCGGATAATGCGTTCGAAGGGAAGGGCGCGCTGGTGGCCAGTGCCGCCGAGGGCGAGCGAAATCTCATCGACGGCGCGGAGGGCAGCGCGGGCGGAGGCAGTGCCCACGGCCCAGATGGCCTGTTCATCAGCGCCAGTCCACGGTGTGGCGGTGGCGATGCGCTGATCGGACGCAGCCGCCGTGCCGCGTTGTGCGGCGAGGGCCGAATGCAGCTCGATGAACGCCTCGGCCATGGCGTAACGGACGCCGGGGAAGCGCGCGGCGGGTTGGCCCGTCTGGTTCGCGCGGCCGCCGCCGCTGACGTATTCGGTGGCGCGCTCGAAGAGTTCGAACCCGGCGCCGAGAAGGCCAACGGCAGCCTTTGAATTCGAAAGCGCCCAACCGGGCTCTTTGTAAAAGGGCGAAGGGGCGGCAAAGGATGGGTCGGCGCGCATCGGGTCGAGGGTGTATGGCGTGGACCACGCGTAGGGAAGGCGCAGGCCCTCAACGACGACCGTGTCGGTGTGCGTCGCGCGCAGGCCATCGGCGTCCCAGGTTGGTTCGACATGGACTTCCGCGCGGTCGAGCGGGAAGTGCATGAGGCGCACGTGGAACTTGCTTTCGCTGCCAGGGGATTCCGGGGCTGGGCCTGGAAGGAGGACGTTCGAGCGCATCCAGGTGGCGTGTTTCCAGCCGGTGGCGAAGGGGAAGCGGCCGTTCAGGATGATTTCGTTGGCATCGACGACGCTGCCGGGGACTGGGGCCACGGTGCCGCAGAAAGCGGTTCCGGCGCGGAGGAGACCGTTCGCGCCGGGGAACGGCTCCGCGGCGTGGCCGCTGAGGTCCCAGGTGTGGCTGTCGTAGTTGCCGATGATCCAGATAGCGGAGAGGTCGGCCTTGCCGATCGCGAGGTGGGCATCGATACGTTCGAGGGTGCTGAGTTGTTCGCCGCCGAGGTGTTTGCCGAGCGAGAAACGCATGTAACCGGTGTCGCGGATGGCGGCCATGCTTTCGGCGGGGAAGCAAGCTTCGCGATCAGCCTCGACGGCGCCGGCACGGAGGATTTCGAGGGAGGGCTGGAGGCGATCGATGATGGGCGGCGATGTCATGGGGTTGGATGATACAGGGTAAGCCGGACATGGTGGTGCAGGCGCCAGCCGGTAATCGTCGCCTGGCATCGCACCCTCACCCCCAGCCCCTCTCCCGACTCGTGCCTCGCGGGAGAGGGGAGCAAGAACGCGCTTGGTCGAACGGCGGGTTCACCCTTCGACTGGCTGCTCTGTAAATGGCCCCGGAAACGCCGGCGGCTGCACGAGGTTCACGGCCTGGCATCGCGCCCTCACCCCCAGCCCCTCTCCCGACTCGTGCCTCGCGGGAGAGGGGAGCAAGAGTCACACGGGGGCGAGTTTGAGGGCCTGGATGGCGAGGGTGAGGGTGCGAATATCGAGGGAGCGGCCGAGGAGTTCATCGAGGTAGCGGATATCGAAGGCGCTTTTCGGGGTGAGGCCGGAGCGGGCGGCGAGGGCGACGACGTATGCGTGGGCGACGGGCTCTTCGGGGGAATCCGCCTCGGGGACGCGGCTATAGGCAGCGACAACGAGGTCGCCGAATGAGGGGTAGGGGGCGGAGGTGCCCGGCACGGCGGTGGTGAACCCGGCGCTGCGAAGGATGCCGACTGATTCCGGGTAACGCGCGCCGCTGTTGATCATGGCGAGGGCGTTGATGTTCAGTTCGCGCACAAGCACCGTGCCCGTCGCGGGCAGTTCCGGGAAAGCGGAGAGCATTTCGAGATAGAAGAAGGTGTCGAACGAGGTCGATGCGACCTCCTCGATGCGGCTGCCCTTGTTGTCGCAATGAATGGCTTCGTGGGCGAGGATGCTCATCAGGGGTTCGATGCGTTCGCCCTCGATCTTGGGGTTGAGGGAGATGATGCGGCGGCCGTCGCGGGCGAGCGTCGCGCGAGCGAGGAGGTCCGGGAGCTCGGGAGGGGGCTGAAAGGCGATGAGGGCCGCTGGTTTGCCCGTGCAGTTGTCGTTGGAAAAGAGCGATTGGAGGGCGGCCTCGGCGAAGGTGCCGGTGAGGGCGGCGAGGGCGGCGCGGGCCTTGGGCGAGGGGACAGTGGCAACGGCGATCTGGTCGTAGGCGGCGAGGCCCGCCTTCTTCATCTCCTCGGGCGATTTGCGCGCATCGAAGTGTTGTTCGAGGACCTTGCGCATCGCGGCGGGATCGCGGTCAGCGTCCGTCACCGGGGCGATAACGGCTTCGTCGAAGACCTTCGGATCGGTGAATTCAAGGGCGTTGGTGGCGAGGATGAAGCCGATTTCGGACATGTCGCTGGCAACGGCGATCTCAAGGTCACCCGGGGCGTCCCTGGCGAAGGCCTTTTTCGCCACCTTGAGTTTGGAGTCCTGGGGAATGAGCCGATCGACGGTCAGGGTCACGCTCCTGTTGGAGTCGCCATCGATCTTTGCGGTCTTCACGAGCGCCCGCTGGGGCTGGGAGGCGCGAGGATCGGCCAGTTCGAGTTCGAAGTAGCTGGCGAGGGGCAGCCGTTTGGACGAGAGGACGAACGCGCGATCGAACTTCACGGTGATGGTAGTGGATTGGCGGGCGGTGCCGCTGACGACATCGCGACGGGCCTCGGCGGAGACGAGCTTTGGTGGGGCGCTGCCCTTCTCGGTGCTGCCGCTGCTACAGGCGGAGAGGGCGAGAGCTAGCGCGGCGACTGCGACAATCGCGAAGGCACGCAGCCTGCCCTCACCCCCAACCCCCCTCCCGACTCGTGCCTCGCGGGCGAGGGGAGCGGGAATTTCGCGCGTAGCCACGGGTGTCACTGACCCTTGTATTCGGGCTTGCGCTTTTCGGCGAAGGCTTTGGGGCCTTCGACGGCGTCTTCGGTCGCGAACATCTTCTCGATGAGGAGCTTTTCGAGGGCGAGGCCGTGTTCGAGGGGCATGTCCTGGCCGCGGAGGATCGCCTCCTTGGCGGCCTGGACAGCAAGGGGGCCGCGCTCGCAGATGGTGTTGGCGATCTGCATCGCCTTATCCATCAATTCTTCCTTTGGGACGATGTGGGAGACGAGGCCCGTGCGCAGGGCGGTCTCGGCGTCCATCTGGTCGCCCGTGAGGATCATGTAGTTGGACCAGGCCTGGGAGATGGCGCGGGGGAGGCGCTGCGTGCCGCCGGCGCCGGGGATGATGGCCCAGCGCACTTCCGGCTGACCGAAGCGCGCCTCCGGGGTGCAGATGCGGATATCGCAGGCGAGGGCGACTTCGCAACCGCCCGCCAGGCAGAAGCCGTTGATGGCGGCGATGATCGGCTTGTAGACCGTGACGTTGCTCGTGAAACCGCCGAAGGGCGCGGCGCCGGGCGCGAACTGGTCGTCGCCGTTGTTGCGGGCGACGAGGTCCATGCCCGTGGAGAAGGCGCGGCCCGCGCCCGTGACGATCATGACACGCAGGGCGGCGTCATCGCGGAAATCGCTGACGGCTTCGTGCATTTCGCGCGAGGTCTTGCCGTCGAGCGAGTTGAGGGTGGCCTCGCGGTTGATGGTGAGGATGGCGACTCCGCCGGACGTTTTTTCGAACAGGATGTTTTCGAACATATCTGGCCTCGCAGTACTGGATGGATGATAAAGGAACAGGAATAAGCGCGGAAAGGATGCTGGTCTATCGGGAAAGCATACGCTGGGTATGAGCGCGGGCCTAACCCCAAGATGCGAAGGCGGCCAGCCGTCAATTTCGCAACCAGAATCCCACGGCTGAGCATCCCGGCGCTTGCTCCCGCGAGCGCTACGGACAAAGGGTTCGGCTCACAGGATTGGAACCAAGGGCCGATTGCCGGGCGGTAACCCTTGCTTACGCGCGGGCTACGGAACGTTGGATTCGGCGCGAAACGGGGTCGAACAGCGTGGCCCACGCTTCGACGGGCTCAGGGCAAAGCGGATCTTTCTCAAACGTCGATGGCGAGGCGGTCTTCGGCGACGATGACTTGGCCGGGGAATGTGCGGGAGGCCTCGGCGATCAACTCGCCTGCGAGTTCGCCTTGGTTGAGGTGGGTGAGCACAAGGCGTTTGACGCCCGCATCAGCGGCGATTTGGGCGACGGCGGTGACCTCGCTGTGAGATTCCATGAAGGCGCGGCGGATGGCGTTCGCACGGCGTGGGTCGGCGCCCGCGACCCAGCGGTCCATGCCCGTGGTGGACCAGCATTCATGGATGAGCACGTCCGCACCGTCGGCCAGGGGGACCATGACCCCGGGTAGCGGAGTTGTATCGCCGCTGAAGACGATGCGGCGGCCCGCGGCGCTGAGGCGGTGGGCCATGGCGACGAGGTAGGGGACGTGGTGGACAACCTCCGAGCGGACAGTGAAGGCCGCCGTCTCCCACTCGGCGCCACCCGCAACTTCTGTCGCGCCGATGCCAAGCGGGCTGCCCCACGGTTGGCCGGGCGGGCCGGAGGTGAGGGAGAGCATCCCGGATGTCCGGGTGACGTACTCTGCCGTGCCAGCGGGGCCGAAAATCGCGGGGGGACGGAACGCCGGGAAGATGGTGGAGTGCAGAAACGCAGGGAGACCGAGGACGTGGTCCGGGTGGAGGTGCGTGATGAGGATGGTCTCGATGGGGTCATCGGCGAGGCCAGCATCAACGAGGCGATCGACGGCGCGGGGGCCGCAATCGAGGAGGAGGGAATGGCCGCCGGAGCGCACGAGCATCGAACTGCCCGCGCGGCCGGGAGTGGCGGAACCCGCGCCAGTGCCGAAGAAGTGGATGCGCATGGGCGGGATTGTACACCTGGGAGTGGTCGCCCTGGCTGGTCTGAGAGCCGATTGCTGGCGCCGTACCGCGGGTCGAACGCCGTGCTCATCCTTCGACAGGCTGGTCTAAAAATGGCCCCGGCGATGAGTTGGGCGTCAGGCAGTTGGGCGAACGGGTGTTCGATGCCTGGCAGCCCAGCGCTCCCTGACGGTCGCGCTACGGACGATGACTCTGCTCTGAAGCAGCGTTTCATCCCTGGTTGTGGCCGAAGGCTATCGCCGACTCAGGGCGATTGGATGATCTTTGACTTCTTTCGCTGGCGTCCGCGCGTGGCTTCCCATCCTTCAGGGCAACGATGCTGGAAGGGCATCGAGCCGGGCATCCTCGCAACGTCTTCACGGTGCTGCGGCCTTTACACTTTGGCAACGCTTCTGAGCGTGGGGTGCGTATTGTAATGAGCGGTATGGCGGTCCCCCGGGCCGTTACCTGCCGCGGCCCTGGTTGCGGCGAAACGGCGGGACGCGCAAGCTTTGCGCGCACAGATCCGAACGAAGTTCATGCGATACGGGGATCCATCATGGCGACAGAAGTTGGCGCATTCGGCGACGGATTTGAAGAGGGCGGTTCGCTCGTTCGTCGCATCATCACACTGGCAATCATCGGAGCGGTGCTTGCGGGCGTGGGTTACGCGGGTTGGCGCTACTTCCTCAAGGACGATAGCACGCCGGTGGCGGCGGTCGTGCAGCAGGAAACGTTGGTCACCAAGGGCCGCCTCGTGAGCACGTTCGCGACGACGGGAACGGCGCAATCGACGCTTACGTCGAAGCTGACGTTCTCTTCTTCGGGCACGGTGAAGGCGGTAAGCGTGACGGTGGGGACGGAAGTGAAGGCAGGCCAGGAGCTGGCGCGACTCGACGATAAGGACGCGCGAAGGAAGATCGAGAGCGCGGCATCAAGCCTGGAGACGGCGAAACTCAGGCTCTCTCAACTCACCGCGCCGCCGACGGCGACCGACCTCGCGACCGCGAAACAATCGGTGAGCACAGCGGAACAACAGATCGTTTCGGCGAACATCGGCGTTGCGAACGCACAGGCCAACCTCGCGAACGCACAAGCCAACCTGGACAAGGCGCTTAAGGGTCCCACAGCGACGGACATCGCTGCCTCGGACAACAGCGTTTCGCAGGCGCAACAGTCGGTGACGAACGCCCAGAACAGCGTCGCGACGGCGTTCGCAAGTCTCGGTTCTGCGCAGCGCGACTACTGTTATGCGAACCTCATGTCGCTCGACCCGCCGAAGCCGTGTGGGGGGAGCGATATCCCGTTGACGGCAGCGAACGTCGCGGGCATCCAAAACCTCGTGGCGACTGTCGCGGGTAAACAGGAAGACGTCGCCGGAGTGGTGAAGGTGGGGAACGCCTTCCTGAGCGCGAACAATGGCTACAACACGTCGCTTGCCAATGTCACCACGGCGCAACAGGCCCTCGACCTTGCCAAGCGGAAACGGGCTGACCTGTCGCTCCCGCCAGACGAAACGACTTTGATCCCGCTGCGTAATTCGATCACGAACGCCCAGAATTCGATCACGACCGCCCAGAACGGCGTGACGACGGCGCTGGCGAACCTCGACATCGCGCGCTTAAAGTACGATCAGGTCGTCGCGGGCTCGGCGACGGCGACGGACATCGCACTCCAGCAACAATCGGTGAAGCAGGCGGAGATCTCCTACCAGACACAGGTGGATGTCGTGGACGCGCTCGTGCTGAAGGCGCCCTTTGATGGCACGATCGCCGCCGTCGGCGTGACGGCAGGAGACGTTGTTGGCGGCGCGACCGCGGCCTTCACGCTCACGAATCCGCAGGCGGTGCGCGTGGACCTCAGTGTGCAGGAGAGCGAGCTGCGCAACCTCAAGGTGGGCCAGTTCGGGATCGCCACCTTTGACGCGCTGCCGGGCAACACCTACCTCATCAAGATCACGGCGATCAGCAACAGCGCGACGGTGACCCAGGGAGTGGTGACTTACACCGCGCAGGCCGAGATCGTGCGAGGACCTGCGCTTCAGGACCCCGCGAACCAGTCACAGCTCGCGAACATCCAGGGCGCGCTGCAGGCGCTGCTTGGCGGGGCCCGTACCGCGGGGGCCGCCACGGGTACCGGCGCCGCAGCTGGCCGCACGCCAGGAACGGGCGGCGCCGCAGCCGGCCGCACGCCAGGCGCGGCTGGTGGCGCCCCGTCAGCTGTCCAAACGCAGATCGCAAGTGGCACGCCGTTCGCGGGCGGTGGGCAGGGTGCTGGCGGTGGCCGCGGTGGGGCGGGCGGGATCGCGGGCTTCTTGAACGCGGCGCCACCGACGCCGGGCATGAACGCAACCATCACGATTGTCCTCGACCTCAAGGAGAATGTGTTGCTGTTGCCGACGAACGCGATTCGCAGGCAAGGGACGACGCAGATCGTCAACATCAAGAAGGATGACGGGGCGACGGAGGTCCGCGTGGTGACCGTCGGCGGGACGGATAGCACGAACACAGAGATCGCCACGGGAGTCGTCGAAGGCGAGAAAGTGTTGCTCGGGACGACGGCGGCGACCGGGACGGCAACGAGCCGCACTCCAGCCGCTGGCGCCGGTGGCGCAATCGGGCCCGGCGGCGCGGGCGGCAACCAGGGCACGGGGGGCGTGAGATGATGATCCGCCTCGAAAGCCTCGTGCGGTATTACCGTACCGGCTCCGAGGTGGTGCATGCCCTCGACGGAGTCGACCTGGAGATCGACCGGGGCGAGTTCATCGCAATCATGGGCCAGAGCGGTTCGGGCAAGAGCACGCTCATGAACATCCTCGGCTGCCTCGACCGCCAGACCTCGGGGATCTACACGTTCGAAGGCCACAACGTGGGCAAGATGTCGGACGACACACGCGCGCGCCTTCGCAGCCGTGAGTTCGGGTTCATCTTCCAGCAATACAACCTTTTGCCGCGGATGAACGCCGTGGAACAGGTCGAGCTGCCGATGGTGTATTCACACGTTTCCAACCGCCGGAAGCGCGCGAAGGAGGCGCTGCGGTTAGTGGGACTCGCCGACCGCATGCACCACAAGCCCACGGAACTCTCGGGCGGGCAGCAGCAACGCGTGGCGATCGCGCGCACGCTGGCCATGAACCCGCGGGTGATCTTCGCGGACGAACCGACGGGAGCGCTCGATACGCGCACGGGCGATGAAGTGATGCAGATCCTTGAAAGCCTCGTGCGCGAGCGCGGAATCACCGTGATCCTCGTGACGCACGAACAGAACATCGCGGATTACGCGGACCGGGTGGTGCGCATGCGCGATGGCAAGGTCGTGGACGATGTGCAGCGACGGCCGCATTCGACGCCCGTGCCGACCACCTTTGACCCGGCGACGCCAGGCCGAACGACGGCCCCACTGCAGGCGGAGGCATCGGGATGAGTCTGATCGACGCGCTTCGCGTGGCATTCCGGGCAATCGCGGCGAACGGGCTGCGCAGCGTCCTCACGACGCTGGGCATGATCATCGGCGTGGGCTCGGTCATCGTCTTGATCGCCGTTGGGCAGGGCGCGAACAAAGGCGTGCAGGACAAGATCCGCGGGCTCGGGCAGGACCTCATTTTCGTGCAACCAGCCGCCCAGGCCGGGGCGGGCAACGGCGGCGCACGGGGCGCAGCGGGTTCGGCGAACGCCTTGACGAAGGCGGATTCGGACGCGCTGGCGGCGGCGGGATTGCCGGGCGTGAAGGGCGTGGCGCCCCAACTCAGCATCGATGTCCAGGCGGTTTCGCCCTATACGAACCAACGCGTGACGGTGATCGGGACGACTCCGGAATACCCCGAGGTGCGCAGCGTGGCCGTGGCGGAAGGCGACTTCATCACAACCACGGACATAGACAAGAAGGCGCTCAACATCGTGCTCGGGGCGGAGATCGCGAAGACGCTGTTCCCCGATGGCGGCGCCATTGGCCAGAACCTGCGGCTTTCGCTTGGCCCGATCAACCTGAACATGAAGGTGACGGGGATCATGACGGCAAAGGGCGGATCCGGCGGGGGGACGCAGGACACGTACGCCTATATCCCCGTGTCCACGCTCCAGGGCCGCTTGAATTTCAACCGCAACACGACAGGGCAGCTCTTCATCAACCAGATCAACGTGCAGAAGACCGCAAACGCGAACAATGACGCTGTTGTCGCGGAGATCACCGGCTTCATCGTCCAGCGACACACCTCGGCAACACAGGATTTCACGGTGAAGAGCCAGGACGACCTGCTGGGCGCGGCGGGCGATGTCAGCCGGACGCTCTCTATCCTCCTCGGGTCGATAGCGGGGATCTCGCTCGTGGTGGGCGGGATCGGCGTGATGAACATCATGCTCGTGAGCGTGACGGAGCGCACGCGGGAGATCGGCATCCGCCGCGCCGTCGGCGCGCGCGCGAAGGACATCATCACGCAGTTCGTGACGGAGGCGTTGGCGCTCTGCATCGGCGGTGGCATCCTCGGCATCCTCATCGGCGTGGGCGTGGCGGTGGGCATCAACGGTCGAGAGATCGCCGGCAGCCCCATGACGACGGTGATCCAGCCATGGAGCATCGCCGTCGCGTTCTTCGTCTCCGCGGGCATTGGCGCGGCCAGCGGAAGCTACCCGGCCTATCGCGCGAGTCGCCTCGACCCGATCGCCGCGCTCCGGAATGAGTGACGAGCAGCCCTATCGCCCGGAGCCGATCTGGCGTGGCGGTCTCCTCGGGAGCCTCACGGACCTTTCGCTGCGGACATCCTTCGTGGCGATCGGCGTGCCCGTGGGGGTCGTCGTGCTTGCCTATGCGAGGGGCCATGGCTTGGCTGCGTCCGATACGAACCTCGACCCCGGGCAGGCGCTGCTTTCGGCGCTGATCGCGAGCTATGTGCTCGTGCCGATGTTTGCGTTGGCGGGCGCGGTAACAGCCGTAATTGTCGCCGCCTCGCTTGTGATGACGCGTGGGCCGGGGCTATTTTCGCGAAGCCTCCAGGCGGCGTTCATCCTCGCCGTCGGCGCCTGGGCCGTGCTCACAGCCGTGACGTACGACGGCTATGTCGTGCCCCGGCTGACGGGGTGAGGAAAGTCCCTCGCTCTTCGTCCTTCGTCCCTCGA
>DAOTTM010000055.1:0-3878 GCA_034437915.1 Dehalococcoidia bacterium
CGTGGCCCCCGGCCACAGGGGGCCGTGACTACAATGGCCTCAGAACTCCGCTCCATCCCAACGCTCCCTCGTCACGAACTCGCTCACCGGCTTCCGCGTCAGTTTTCGCAGCTGGCGCACGGGCACCCCCATGGGGATGATGGCGGCGACGGCGACGTAATCGGGGATGCCAAACAGCTCCTTCAGCAGCGGCTCTTCGTGAATGGGCATGGTCGTGAGCGTGCCACCCAGTCCTTCGTTGCGCGCCGCAAGGAGCACGTTCCATGCGAACGGATAGATCGAGCCGCCGGGCACGACGCCGATGCGCTCCAGGTCCTGGTCCACCGCGGCGACGACACGCAGATCCACGCAGACAACGATGACGACCGGCGCCTTCGTGTATGGCTCAGTGAGCATTCGGGGCACGCGCGTGTTCGCGATCGTCTCGGCATCGACGGCCGTCGGCGCGACGGGGTTCCAAGGGCCTTCGCCGGCGGAGCGCTGGGCAACATAGCGCTTGGCCGCCGGGCTGGCCAACTCGGAGAGCCGCGCCTTCGCCGCCGGGTCGCGCACGACAATGGCGTGCCAGCCCTGGCGGTTGCCGCCGCTGGAGGCGAAGCGGGCGTTTTCGAAGATGCGTTGGAGCGTCTCATCGGGGACGGGCGCGTCCGTGAATTCGCGCGCGGAAAAGGTGGTGCGCATGACGTCGTACAGTTCCATCGGCGCCTCCTCGGGGTATGCCCAACATGATACGGGGAAGAGCCGATCTGTAGTCACGGACCGCCGTGTTCGGGGGCAAACGCCACCAATCCCCGACGCCTGCCCATACCCGGGGCGCCCGCCGCCCGGCACCGAACAGACGCCCCGCGCCGCGCCAACACGGAGGTTGGCCTTCCCAGGGGCATTCCCGGGAGCCTAGCCCTGCCACATGGGGTTGTAGCAGGCCAGGAGGCGTCCTTGTCCGGCTGCTTCCCCGGGCGGATTGCTCTCCATCGGCACGAGCAGCGGCGATGGGTTGTTGCGACAGTCGTTCGTGACCTTGTTGCAACGGGGGAGAAACGGGCAGTGCTCGGCGGGCGCGGAAAGGTCCGGGGCGTGGCCGGGGATGGCGTGCAGCATCTCCCGCCGGTGGTCCAGGCGCGGCAGGGTGGCGATGAGCGCATGACTATACGGATGGAGCGGGCGCTTGAGCACGGCGAACGCGTCGCCCGCTTCCACGGTGTGTCCCGCGTACATCACGGCGACTTCGTCCGCCATCTGCGCGACCACGCCAAAGTTGTGGGTGATGAGGAGGATGGTGGTGCCGTGGCGGTGACGGAGCTCATCCAACTGGTGCAGGATCTGGGCCTGGATTGTCACATCGAGGGCGCTTGTCGGCTCGTCAGCCACGAGCACGTCCGGGTCCAGCGCCGTCGCTATCCCGATCATGACACGCTGGCACATGCCGCCCGAAAGCTGGAAGGGATACGCCTTCGCCACGCGGTCGGGGTCGGCGAGACCGACATCGTGGAGGATCTGGACGGCGTGCTTCTTCGCTTCCTTCTTATTCAAGGGAAGGTGGTTCGTGAGGATCTCCGCCACCTGGTCGCCGATGGAGATGACGGGGTTTAGGCCAGCGACGGGGTCCTGGAAGATCATGGCCACGCGGCGGCCGCGGATCTTGCGCAGTTCGTCTTCGCGCAGTCCGACGAGGTCCTGGCCTTCGAACAGGATCTGGCCAGAGACGATCTCGGCCTCCTGGGGGAGCAAGCGAAGAATCGACATCGCCGCCGTCGTCTTGCCAGAGCCGGATTCGCCCACAAGCGCGAGCACCTTGCCCCGTTCGAGGTCGAACGACACGTTATCGACGGCGTGGACCGTCGTCTCTTTGGTCTTGTAACGGACGGAGAGGTTGCGCACGCTGAGGATCGTTTCGCTCATGGAAGCACCAGTGCTGAGTTCTGGGTTCTGGGTTCTAAGTTCTTCTCCCCTCGCCCGCGAGCGCAGCGAGTCGGGAGAGGGGTTGGGGGTGAGGGCGGGATGCCAGGCGTGCCTCGGAACATGGAGATGCTGGCTGAACCGCACTCAGGACTAAGCACTAAGAACTCAGCACTTCCCATGGAACCCTCCCGGCTCTCCGAGGCAGGGCCATCGGCGGGAAATTCTTATTCGCTTGGGCGGAGAGAGGAGATGAACCGCCCCTGTATCTCTACGTTTTCGGGCGTCGTGTAGATGGGTTCCATCGTACTATTCGCGGGCTGGAGCCGCACGCGCCCCTCTTCCAGGTAAAACCGCTTGAGCGTGACTTCGCCCCGGTCCTTCAGCCAGACCGCGACCTTGTCCCCGTTCTGGGCGGATTGGGCGGGTTCGAGGAAGACGATATCGCCGTCATCGATGAGGTCCTCGATCATCGAGGTGCCCTTCACGCGCAGGGCGAAGACGTTCGTGCGGCCGCGCACCATGTCCTCGGTCACGGAAACGGTCTCTTCGACATCGGCGCCGAAGCGGTCGGCGGAGGGGACGGGGATCGGCTGGCCGGCGGCGATCTGCCCGAGCAGGGGGATATCGATGATGCGCGGGCGCCTTCCGCGCGCCCCGAGGATCTCGATCCCGCGGGAGATCTCGCGACCGCGCTTGATGTAGTTCTTTTCTTCCAGCTTGCGCAGGTTGTAGTCCACCACGGAGGTGCTGCTGATGCCGCAGCCATCCTGGATATCGCGAATGCTGGGCGGATAGTCCTTCTCTTCGATGAAATCGCGGAGGAAATCGAGGATCTGGGACTGCTTATCGCTGAGTTTTTCCACGGCGTCGGCCTTTGCGAACGAATGTTCGTGCCAATTAACTCAGATTCGGTGATTATCGTCAAGGGGTGTTCGGAACATTCGTGCGGAAACGAGGAGACTCAGGACTTGGGCGGAACACTGAGTGGGTTCCCGGGAACGCCAACCTCCGTGTTGGCGCCGGCGGAAAGCGGCTCAATCCTTAGTCCCCAGCCCTAAGTCCTCGCTCTTCCGCAGGAAGAGCCGGACGCCGTCGTCGAAGTGGCCGGGGAGGATGGTGAGGACGAAGGGCGCGCCATCGAGCATCGCGCGCGCCACGGGCGAAGCATCGATATCGTCGCGCACATTGGGGCGCGGGAAGAGGACGAGGGCGATGAGGACGGCCTGGCAGATGAGGACGCCCTTGAGCAAGCCGAACGCCGCCCCCGCGAGCTGGTCCGCCGCGCCAAAGTTGAGCAGGTTGACCCCCTGTTTCAAAAGGTGGGCTGCCACCTGCCCGAGGATGATGACGCCAATAAGGATAGCGAGAAACGACAGGAGATAGGCGAGCGCCTCGTTATCGACGATTGGCAGGATTTTGGGGTACATGTCGTCGTAGAAGATGCCGGCCATGGGGATCGCGAGGATGATCGCGCAGAGCGAGACGAGTTCGCGCACAAAGCCGTTGCGATAGGCCCGCCACGTCGTGACAACGACGACCGCGACAACGACGATGCTCACCCAGTTCATGCGCAAAAGGGTGGGGGAGGCGGCGAAAACGGGGAAGGGGCGGCGTCGCGGGCCAGCGCCGCCATCGCACGGCCTGGCCGGGCCCTTGCTTAACGTTCGGTAAACAGCGCCCGGGGTCAGTGCCTGCTATCGATTTCCTTGTGCCAAATTGACAAGGATCGGCCTTGCACGTAGTGTGCAGCAATCCGAACGCCGCCGCCGCACGTATTCCTTTTTGGGCGGGGATTTAGATGGAGGGATTACCTATGACCCATGAAGAGCACACGTACTGGCAAAAGCTGAACGGTCGCAAGCTGAGCCGCCGCCGTACCATCCAGGGCATCGGCGTGGCCGGTGCCGGGCTCAGCGCCGCCGCCCTCGTGGGCTGCGGAGACGATGACGATGGCGGCGGGCCCGCCGATGCGCTGCCCA
>DAOTTM010000056.1:0-4019 GCA_034437915.1 Dehalococcoidia bacterium
CTCTATGTCTCCGTGACGCCGTATGGCCAAACCGGTCCGGACGCCCACTTCCCGGCCACGGACCTCACGCTCGAGGCGGCAGGCGGACTCATCGGGCTCCAGGGTGACGGCGATCGCCCGCCGGTGCCCGTTGGATACCCCCAGGCGTCGTTTCATGCCGGAGTCCAAGCGGCTGCGGATGTAATCGTCGCCCTGAACGAACGCGCCGTCTCCGGAATGGGGCAGCACTTGGATGTTTCGATGCAGGCCGCCATGGTGTGGACGCTGATGCACGCCACGGGCTTTCCGCCCCAAACGGGTGGTGAGCCTCCCAACACGGGCGCCGCGCGGGCTTCCGCGCCAGTCCAACTCGTGCCCGGCATCCCGAACCCACCGAAGCTCTGGGCATGCAAAGACGGCTGGATCATAGCCTCGCCCTATCTTGGTGTGCTCGGCGCCAGGACGCTCGATGGGCTGATGCGTTGGATGGAGGAAGAAGCCGTCCTTCCTTCCCCCTTCCACGGGATCAACTGGTTGACGTGGTCGCTCGACCTCGCCTCCGGGTCTTTGCCGCTGGACACTGCGCGAGAAGCCCTCGCCTGCCTCCCGATCTTTTTCGCGACCAAGACCAAGCGCGAGTTGATGGACCGGGCGATACCCGGCTCGTTGCTGCTGGCGCCCATCAACACCGTGGCCGACGTCCGTCATGACCCCCAGCTGGAGGCGCGCGGGTATTGGGAAGAGATCGAAGGCCGCACCTACCCTGGTGCGTTTGCGAGGCTTTCACGCACGCCGATCCGGCTGGGCGCCCCCGCGAAGCTTAATGAAGCCAAGAACTTTCCTGCTTGGCCTGCCCGGCACGCGGCGAGCACCGCGCGCAGTCGCCCAGATGGTGCGTTCGAAGGGCTGCGAGTGGCCGATTTCGCCTGGGTTGGGGCGGCGCCCATCGTCACGCGCGCGCTGGCTGACCATGGCGCCACGGTCGTGCATGTCGAATCGACGCTCCACCTCGACACCTTGCGACAGGTCGGACCGTATAAAGATGGGATCGTCGGCTATGACCGTACGCAGTTCATGGCCGACTTCAATTCTTCGAAGCTCGGCCTCGCCTGCGACCTGGGCACAGAGGAGGGGCGAGAGATCGCCCACAAGCTCATCGATTGGGCGGACGTGGTGGTTGAGAGCTTCACCCCGGGTACTCTGGCGAGACTCGGCCTCGGCTGGGACGACATCAGCAAAGGCCGCCCGGACTTGATCATGCTGAGTAGTTGCCTGCGCGGCCAGACCGGACCGGAACGCACGTATGGTGGGTACGGAGGACAGGGGGCGGCGCTGGCAGGGCTGCACGGCATCACCGGCTGGCCAGACCGGCCGCCCTGGGGGCCGTGGGGCGCCTATACGGACTTCATTGCGCCCCGATACAGCCTCGCCGCCCTCGCATCAGCCATCTTTGAGCGGAAGACGAGCGGCCTCGGCCAGTACATCGACGTGTCCCAGATCGAATGCGGCATCCACTTCCTGGAGCCGCTGCTCCTGGACTATGAGGTCAACGGCCGCGTGGCACCCCCCGCGGGAGACAGCTCGCCTTTGGCCTGCCCGCACGGCGTATACCAGTGCGCTGGCGAGGAGCGGTATATTGCATTCGAAACGAGCACCGCCGACCAATGGCGTGCATTGTCTGCCGTGGCGCCGCTCGGTGCGTTCCGGGATTCGAAGTTCGATTGGCTGCACGAACGACAGATGGCCACGTCTGCGATCGAAGACACCCTGCGCCAATGGTGCAGGGACGAAGATGCTTTCGTTCTCAGTGCGCGGATGAAGGCGGCGGGGGTGCCCGCGTCTGTCGTGCTTCGCCCGACGGATCTCTATCACGATGCCCAGCTTGCCCATCGCAACTTCTTTGTGACGCTTGAGCACAGCGCGATGGGGCCGACCCCATACGACGGCGCCGTCACGCTGCATTCAGGGAACCCGATGCGCATGCGCAAAGCAGCCCCGTGCCTCGGCGAAGACACGGACTACGTCCTGCGCGATCTGTTGGGCCTGAGCGAGGCAGAGGTGCTGGAGTATGCGGCGGCTGGCGCTTTGACGTAGGCTGGGCGTTTACTCGGCCGTGTTCGGCGGCCAACCCGCCGAACACGTTTCAACGCCCGCGTGGCATGAATTCATCGCCTGGCCCAGCTCGCTTGCTTACGCGCCCGGCTCCGATTGCCTCGTTCACCCTCGTTTTAGACGCCGAAGTCCCAGCTCTTGCCCGCGTGGTACTGCTTGAGGACGTTCTTGGCGATCACGATCTTGTGCACCTCGTCCGGGCCATCGGCGATGCGGAGGGTGCGGGCGCCCGTGTACATGCCCGCGAGGGGGAAATCGCCGGAGACGCCGGCGGCGCCGTGGACCTGGATTGCGCGATCGACGACACGTTCGAAGGCGAGCGGCACGAAGATCTTGATCGCGGAGATGTCGGTGCGCGAATCGCCGCCGCGGTCGATCACCTGGGCAGTGTGAATGGTCATAAGCCGGGAGGCCTGGATATCCATATAGGAGTCCGCGATGAAACCGTGCATAAACTGCTTGGTTTCGAGCAGTCCGCCGTGCACTTCGCGCGTGGTGATGCGCTTCACCATGAGGTCGAAGGCGCGCCACATCTGGCCGATGCTATTCATGCAGTGGAAGACGCGCCCGGCGCCGAGCCGGTCCTGCGCCGCCTGGTGGCCTGAACCGGTGCGCCCGAGCTGGTTCGTGACAGGGACGCGCACGTTCTCGTAGCGGATCTCGCAGTGGTCGCCGCCGGTGTGCCCCCAGACGGGGACGCTGCGAACGATGTTGAAGCCGGGCGTATCCGTGGGCACGATGATCTGCGTCATCTTGTCGCGCGTGCCGCCCTCGCCGTCCTCTTCTTCCGTGCGGCACATGACGATCGCGAAGGCAGCGCGCTTGGCGTTCGAGGTGAACCACTTGTGCCCGTTGATCACCCACTCGTCGCCGTCACGCACGGCCTTCGTCTGGATGGAGTAGGGGTCGGAACCGGCGTGTTCGGGTTCGGTCATGGAAAAGCAGGACTCGATCTCGCCGGCGATCAGCGGTTCAAGCCATTTCTTCTTCTGCTCGTCCGTGCCGTATTTGATAAGGATGGTCTGGTTACCGGAGTTCGGGGCGATGACGCCGAAGAGGTTGTTGGAATAGGGACTCCAGGCGAGCACCTCGTTCATGAACGCATGCTTCATGAAGCCGATGCCCATGCCGCCATACTCCTCCGGAAGATGAGGCGCCCAAAGACCTTCCTTCTTGACGCGTTGGCGGATCGCCTGGCGCAGTTCGCTGCCTTCGGAACTGGGGGTGCTCAGGACCGTTTCGTGGGGGATGATCTGGTTGGCGACAATATCGGCCGTGCGCAGACGGATATCGTTGATTTCGGGGTCGAGGTCGGGGATAGCGGCGATCTGCATGGGTGGACTCCAATGGCACGTTCGGGTTGGCCTAGCATAGCGGAACCGGGGCGCGAACGAGCGCTTCGGCGTTGGGGCCAGGTCGTACGCCGAGCGCCGACGCGTTAGGCTAGGCAACCAGTGTTCGCAAGCCTGGACATCCCAGCGCTTGCTCACGCGCGCGCTACGGTTCGGCGCCTATAGACGCGGGAACGTTGCAGAAGACCGGCCTGTGACCACAGCGGCCGCTCACGGTGTCGATGCACGCGTCCGGGCCGGCCATCGAACCAAGCAACCGCTCGCCGGAGGCCTCGCGCGCGGAAAGGAGCATCTCAAAGAGCTGCTCCTCCGTGGCTGTCAGGGCGACGCCGGACAGGATCTTCCCAACGCATACCCGCCCAAACTCGTCGAACGCTGCGCGATACATGGCGATATCGTAGAACGAAAGTGGTGGGCTAGTCCCAGCGCGTGGGCATGGGGATCTCTTCGAGGGCAGCCGCGCCGACGACGTGGGAGATGGCATCCCATTCGGCGAGTTCCCACTCACTCACAAAGGTGATTGCGGAACCGGATTTCCCGGCGCGTGCCGTACGGCCAATGCGGTGGATATATTCG
>DAOTTM010000057.1:0-3207 GCA_034437915.1 Dehalococcoidia bacterium
AGTTTTGCGTGCGCCTTGTCCTGGTTCGATTTTCACGTCGTTCCGCCTGTCACCCCGTTCGTCCTGAGCCTGTCGAAGGATGAACACGCCGCTGTCCATGGTTCGAGTGTGACCGGCCCTTCGACAGGCTCAGGGCGAACGGAACCCAGCACGTGTGCCGTGCAAAACTCTGACGCCCACCCTGTGCCGCGTAGAGCCGCGCCGCCACGGCGAATAGCGCGTAGACTTGGGTGACCAACGCGAACGGCAGGCCCCAGGTGAACGACGCCATCGACTTTGCGGTGCTCGGCGGCTCGGGATTCTATTCGATGCCGCGCTTGTTGGATGTCGCCGAGGTGCGCGTTGAGACGCCCTTTGGCGACCCGAGCGACGCCATCCGGGTGGGGACGCTTGAAGGGCGCCGAGTGGCGTTCTTGGCGCGACACGGCCGCCATCACACCCTACTCCCTTCGGAGATCCCGCAGCGCGCCAACTTCTGGGCGCTCAAATCGCTCGGCGTCCGTCGCGTGCTTGCCGTTTCGGCGGTAGGCAGCCTACGCGAGGACTATCGCCCGGGAGAACTCACAATCCCCGATCAGTTGATCGACCGCACGCGCGGGGAGCGATCGGCGACGTTCTTCGGCGAAGGCATTGTTGCCCATGTGGGATTTGGTGAGCCGTTTTGCGAGAGCCTGCGCAGCGCCCTCGGCATCGCTGCAAACGGGGCCGGTGTCGCCGCCCACTCTGGCGGATCCTACGTCGTGATCGAGGGTCCAGCGTTTGGCACGCGGGCGGAGAGCGAGGTCTACCGCTCCTGGGGAGCCAGCCTTGTGGGCATGACCGCCCTCCCGGAGGCGAAGCTGGCGAGGGAAGCGGAACTCTGTTACGCGATGCTGGCGGCAGTGACAGACTACGATTCGTGGCACGCCGGGTACGACGCAGTGACAGCGACCACGGTGTTCGAAGTGCTTTCTGCGAACGTGCGAGCGAGCCAGGAAGTCGTACGGCAACTCGCGCTTGCTCAACTGCGAACTGATTGCGCATGCGGCACCACGCTGGACAGTGCGCTTGTTACGCCGCCAGACAGGATTGCCACGGAAGCCCGTGCACGGCTCAAGCCGATCCTCGCGCGCCGACTCGGGATGGAGTCGAACGGATGACGCTGCTTGTGGCGGGATGGGTGGCGATAGACGAGATCGAGACGCCGTTTGGGCGCATCGGCGCGGCACTGGGCGGATCGGCATCGAGTGCGGCGCTCGCGGCGGCATTGTTCACCGACGTGCGGCTCCTGGCAGTCGTGGGAGAGGACTTCCCGGCGGAAGAGCGGCGAAAGCTGGAGCGTCCGAACATTGACCTCGCGGGACTCACGGTGGAACACGGGCTCACGAGTCGTTGGGGCGGGCGCTATCATTATGACATGAACACGCGTGACACCCTGTACACCGAACTCGGGGTAAACGCGGCATGGAACCCGAAGTTACCATCGGGCTGGGACGAATCATCGACGGCCTTCCTGGCTGCAGGCGACCCCGTGGCGCAGCGGGACCTGATTCACAGCCTCACGGGGCCGCGACTGACGATGGTGGACACGATCAAGTACTACATCGACACCGCCCTGGACGATGTGCGGAAAACATTCGCGGCGGCAGACGTGGTTTGCATCAATGAAGGGGAAGCGCGCGAACTGGCGAACACCCCGAGCATCGCGCGGGCGGCGAGGTTACTGCTCGCGGCAGGCCCGAAGGGAGTGATCGTGAAGCTGGGCGAATACGGCGCGGCCTACGCGAGCGGAGAGGATTACTTCGTCGCGCCCGGATACCCACTCGAGGAGGTCATCGACCCGACGGGCGCTGGCGATGCGTTCGCGGGCGCGCTGATGGGGTATCTCGATGGGCAGCCGGTCATCGACCGAGCGGCGGTTCGACGCGCAATCATCTACGGGTCGACGGTTGCGTCGTTCCAGGTCGAAGGTTTCGGACCGGCGGTCTTACTGACGCTTTCGCGGGAAGCTGTGGAGCGGCGCTACCAGGAGTTTCGCCAGTTGACGCACTTTGCGGAGGTGGATGCCTGATGGCAGAACGGGAAGTGCGATGGCAGGCGACGGAGCGAGCGCGGCTCGATTTCGTTGTGCGCCGCATGCACGACCCCGCACGCGTGCGCGAACTCTTGCGCCCACGCATTGAGTACACGGCGTATGCGCTCGGCCAACTTGAGCCGGGCCTCGTTGAGCGGGCGCGCTGGTATCAATCCGTTGGCGACACGGGGACGGGTCTTGTGCTCCACAGCCGGGGTGGGCTGGGAGAGGCCACGTTCGTGATGGGCGACCCGGACGCGGTGGCGGCGATCCTGGCGATCCACCCGGGGCCGTCGCACACGTACGCTACCTGCCAGCCGCAACACCTCGCAAGCATCAAGCGCCTGTATCGCCTGGCGACGCAGCAACCCATGATCCGCATGGGCGTGATGGCGGACCGGTTCCGGCCGGCGGTGGAGGTGCCGGTGGTGGCGCTTAACGGCCTGGATATTCGCCGCATCAATTCGCTCTACAGCACCGAAGGTGGCCCGAGTTACTACATCCCGGAACACATCGATAGCGGCGTGTACCGCGGAATTATTTCCGACGGGCGGCTCGTGGCGGTGGCGGGGACGCACGTGGTTTCGCGCCAGGAGGGCGTGGCCGTCGTTGGGAACGTGTTCACGCATCGGGATTATCGGGGGAGAGGCTTCGCAACGGCGGTGACGAGCGCCGTGACGGCGCACCTCCTCCAGTATTGCGAACATGTGGTGCTCACTGTCGATCCTGGAAACCGGCCGGCCGTCGCCGCCTATGAACGACTCGGCTATCGGGAAGTCTGCCAACTGGTGGAAGCGAGCGCCGCGAAAAAGGACCTGTCGGGGATCGGAGCAGGCATTCGGCGGGTTCGCGCAGCCATTCGTGGGCGAAAGTACGATGGCTCTTTCGTTTCCCTTCGTTCAGGATAGAAGCCGAAGATATCTTCTGCGCGAACGCGACACGGCCTTGCGGGGTCGTGGGGCGTTCTGCGATTTTCGACATTTGAGGTTGCCATGCCCGTCCCCCACGACATCGCGAACATTGCCCTTGCGCCGGCAGGCGTCCGACGGATCGAATGGGCGGCGCGCGAGATGCCCGTCCTCAAACTCATCCGCGACCGTTTTGCGCGCGAGAAGCCGCTCCAGGGCATTCGCCTCGCCGCCTGTCTCCATGTG
>DAOTTM010000058.1:0-9642 GCA_034437915.1 Dehalococcoidia bacterium
GATGGGTGGCGGAGCACGCCGTCTTCCGTCCATTCGAAGAACTCGACATCAACGACGACGACGGCCTCCACATAGTGCGACGGCGGGTCCGGGACCGCCCTCGCGAACGGACTTGTCGCTCGCGAGAGCGGGCGAAGCTGGCCCAGCAACTGCCGCGCGGATTCCTCCGTGAAACCCGTGCCCACGCGGCCCGCGTAGAGCAATTCGCCGCCCTCGTAATACCCCAGGGCAATCGCTCCGATGGCGTCGCCGGACGCATTTTCCCGCTGGTTCCAGCCGCAAACGATGAACGGTTGATGCAGGTGGTTCTTCACCTTGAGCCATGAGCCGCTGCGTCGGCCCGGCTCATACACGCTCGCCAGACGCTTCGCGATCACGCCCTCCAGGTTCCGTTCTTTCGTCGCCGCGAAAAGCGCCTGGCCGTCGTCGTGAAACGCTGGAACACGCCACGCTTCGCCGTTCAGGTCGAGCCGTTCCAGCAGAGTTCTCCGATCGCGGTATGACAGCGGCATCGTCGAATGTCCGTCGAGGTAGAGCAGGTCGAATATGACGAACACTACCGGTACTTCCTTGGAACGCCGCAAGACAGCTGTGCCCTTCAACCCCAGGCGATTCTGCAACCGCTGGAAGCTTGGCTTCCCCTCGTTGTCGAACGCCACGATCTCCCCGTCAAGCACGACTTCCAACGCCCCCAAAGACTCTCCGAGTGGTCGCAGCTCCGGATACTGCGCGGATATGTCGTTCCGGTTGCGGCTCTCCAGGCGCAGGCGCCCGCCGTCGATATAGGCGATACAGCGCACACCGTCCCACTTGATCTCGAACGCCCAGTCGCTCCCCGTGGGTATGCCTGGCGCCAGCTTCGCCAGCATTGGCACGACACCTTTCAGCATCGCTTCGCGCGTCGGGTCCTGCGGCGGGTCCATGCGGTGCATCATCCAGTTCTTTGCGTCCGTTCGGAAGAGCACGTACTTGCCCTGCAGGCGCTCCCCATGGAGCGTGACCATCACCTCCGCCTCGCGGAACTTGTGCAGTTCATACCAACCACGATCCCACAAGGTGACGTGGCCCGCGCCGTAGCTGTCCTTCGGGATGTCGCCCTGGAACGAGGCGTAGTCCAGCGGATGGTCCTCCGTCTGGACGGCGAGGTGGTTCACCTTGGGGTCCGGCGGGATTCCCTTCGGCACCGCCCAGGACGCCATGACACCGTCGTGTTCGAGGCGAAAATCCCAGTGCAGCGCCGTCGCGTGGTGCTCCTGCACGACGAACCGCAGCCGCGCCCCCGGCTCCGCGACCACACCCTCGCCGCGCGGCTCCCCTGTCCGCCCAAAGTCGCGCATCTCCCGGTATCGCTTCAGTCGGTCCGGCATGCCTCCCAGACTAGCAGGAGCAACTCATCGGTACCCAGCGAATCTCGCGGACCGCGAAACCGCCGTCCGTAGCGCGCGCGGGAGCAAGCGCCGGGATGTTCATGCTTGCGAGTCGGACTGGCGTTGGAACAGCGCTGAGCTGCACAGGGCGTGGTAGACTCGATCCCATGAAGCTCACCCTCGAAGTCGATATCGAGACCGACGGGCGATGGATTGTGGAAGTCCTTGAACTCCCGGGCGTGCTCGCCTACGGGGCAACCGAAGAGGAAGCGACGGGCGCCGCCCAGGCCCTCGCCCTCAGGGTCATCGCCGACCGGATAGAACACGGCGAACTGGCGCCGGGCATCCTCAACGTCCAGTTTTTGGCTGCATGAGTGATTGGCCCGGTACGAGCAGACTTGTCCTTACCGCCCTGTTGAGACAGGGGTGGACCATCAAGCGTTCATCCGGCTCGCACCGCATCTTGTCACGGGCGGGCAGGCTCGACTACGTGTTCGCGTTTCACGACTCCGCAGAAGTTGGCCCGCGAATGCTCGCTCGAATCGCGAAGGCGACCGGGTTGCGTCGAGAAGACCTCTGAGTTTCGTTGGTTCGCGCAGAATATCGGCTTCACGCCCACCCAAACATGCTAGATTATGGTCAGAAACCCTCAAGGGAGGCGATGAATCATGCCTCGTGCAATGTGGTCCGGGTCGATCAGCTTTGGGTTGGTGAGCGTCCCCGTGAAGATGTTTAGCGCCGCCCAGAGCAAGGACGTGCGCTTCAACCAGCTCCACGCGCCCGACGGGTCGCGCATCGCCATGAAGCGTTACTGCGTCGCCGAAGACGCCGAGGTGCCATTCGCTGAGCTCGTGAAGGGCTACGAAGTCGCGCCGGACGAATACGTCATCATCAGCAACGAAGAGATGGACGCGCTCGCGCCGCAAGTCACCCAGGGCATCGAGATCGAGGAATTCGTCGATCTCAGCGAGATCGACCCCGTCTACTTCGAACACTCGTACTACCTCGTGCCGGAAAAGCGCGGTATGAAGCCGTACGCCCTCCTCGTCAAGGCAATGCAGGAGTCGAACAAGATCGCCCTCGGCCGCGTCGTCCTGCGCAGCAAGCAGTACCTCACGGCGATTCGCCCGGCTCCCGGCGGCGCCCTCGCGATGTCCACGCTCTTCTTCCCTGACGAGGTTCTACAGGTCGACGAACTCGACGGGCTCCCCGACCAGGAGCAGGAGTTCGACAAGCGCGAAATGGCGATGGCGCGGCAGCTGATCGAAGTCCTCGCCGCCGATTTCGACCCCTCGAAGTACAAGGACGAGTACCGCGAACAGCTCCTCGACCTCATCGACCGCAAGGCTGCGGGCGAAACGATCGCGGCCGGACCAAGGGAATTGGAGCAGCCCAAGGTCGTGGACCTCATGGCCGCGTTGGAAGCGAGTATCACCGCCGCCAAAGAGGGCCGTGCCGAACGCGAGAAGAAGACCGCGTGACCTCCGCGCGTGTGGAGGTCGAGGGCCGCGAACTGTCGCTTTCGAACCTGGAGAAGGTCCTTTACCCGGAAACGGGGTTCACCAAGGGCGAGGTCATCCAGTACTACCGCGAGATCGCGCCCGCCATCCTCCCCCATGTCCGCGGCAGGGCAATGACGCTCAAACGCTACCCGAACGGCGTCGATGCATCCTTCTTCTACGAGAAGCAGTGTCCCTCGCACGCGCCGGACTGGGTCCACACCGTGCCGGTCACGAGCACCGGTGAGGGCCGCACGATCGACTACGTCCTCGTCGACGACATCCCCACGCTCGTCTGGTTGGCGAACCTGGCCAGCCTTGAGCTGCATGTCTCCCTGAGCAAGGCGACCGCTCTCGATGTCCCCACGAGCGTCGTCTTCGACCTCGACCCCGGCCCGCCCGCGGATATCGTCCTCTGCTGCAAGGTCGCCCTGGCGTTGCGAGACATCCTCGACCACTTCGAGCTGACAGTCTTCGCGAAGTCGTCTGGCTCGAAGGGCATGCAGCTCTACGTCCCGCTCAACAGCCCGACGACCTACGAACAGACCAAAGCGTTCTCCAACGCCCTCGCCCGGTTGCTTGAAAAGCAGATGCCCGGCGAGGTCGTCTCGCGCATGGCCAAGGAGCTGCGGCACGGCAAGGTCTTCATCGACTGGAGCCAGAACGACGAACACAAGACCACCGTGGCCGTCTATTCCCTCCGCGCCCGCCCACACCCCGCGGTCTCCGAGCCCCTGTCCTGGGACGAAGTCGAGCGCGCCGCAACGACGGGCGACGCGAGCCACGTCACCTTCGAAGCCCCCGAAGTCCTCCGCCGCTTCGAACGCGACGGCGACCTCTTCGCCCCGCTGGAGACACTCGTGCAGACGCTCCCGTCACTGTGACTGTGCTTTCGATTGCCGATCACTATGACCTCGGAACGTGCGAGCAGTAGGCGGCGACAGCTTCTCATTCTGCCCAATTCGTGCGCGTTGTGCTGACAATCCGCGCGCTGGGGTGTATGTTCGCCTCCACTAGAAAGGAAGCGCTTGAAATGGAATGGGTCAAAAGTCTGCTTCGCCGCCTCTTTCGCAAACCGGCCGCGGCACAACCCCCAAAACTTTAGTCACCCAACACTCTTGGCTGTGGGTCGGGTGAGCGCCTGAAGTCTCACGCGGAAAACGAGGTGGCCATGAACTGTCCGCGCTGCGGTTCCCATTCGGTCGTTCGTAACCACGACTCAGTCGCCTGCCTCCCGTGTGGTCACGTGTTATCGGAACCCACGCGGGAGGTTTGGGACGCTGCTTGGAGTCCGCGCGGAGGAGGTCCACACTCGGGGCCCCCTTTGACAGAGGAGGAGCGTTCGCTTTGGCGGCTGGACCGCGGCCGCTGACCGATGGTGCCCGACCGCCACGATGACCAGATCGTGCGACCAACGAGCCGCGACAGTTTGGCATCCTGCCTGGTCGGCCCCCTACGGGATCCGCACAACCTGGCCGACTTTGAGCGTGCAGTTCTGGTCCAGGCCGTTCGTCGCGATGATGTTCGCCACCGTCACGCCGTAGCTCGCCGCTATCACACCACAGGTGTCGCCGGATTTCACAGTGTACTCCTTGCCCGAACCGGCCTGCGGCGTACGCGAGGCGGTTGAGCCGGGGAACGGCGTGGGCGCTGCGGGCAGGCGCAGGATGTCACCGATTACGAGGTTGGAGCAGGCGTCGTTGATGATGCGATTGACCTTCCTCAGGTCGTCGATGCCAATGCCGTACTTCGAAGCAATCGTGCTACAGGTGTCACCGGATACCACGGTGTGGTTCTTCGCCGCGCCCACCGGGGTCAGCCCGGAGACCGGCGTGATGTTGGACGAACTGCCACTCGTGGTAACGAGGTCCCCCTGGATGTGATACAACGTCGCGTTTTGGAGTGGTACGGCCGTGGGCACCTTGCCCGGGTCCGTCACGCGCGATCCCTTGCCCGCGCCGTCATCGCCGCCGCCGCCGCCGCACGCCGCCGCGAAGACCGTGAGGACGAGTGCGACCGCGAAAAGGGTGATTCGATAGGTCATCGGCTTCATGCTAGGCACCCGTTCATCCGCGGGCAACCTGCGCCTGTAGTTCCTTGATTAGCGCGAAGGCGAGGTTCCCGATCTGCTCCACGGTTTTCGGGATGACTACGCCCACGTTGTCCTTCGGCGTATGGATCATCGAGTAGTCGTCTCCCGCCAGGAAGATGGCCGGGATCCCCGCTTGGAGAAAACTGGCGTGGTCGCTACTCGTGTTGGCCGGGTCCACGCTTCGGTTCACGGGCGACCCCTGCTTCTGTCCGATCGCTTCCGCGCGCGATTGCAATTCGCGGTCGCCAATCAGCTCAATCGTCGTCCCAGTCGCCACGACATCCAGGTTCACCATATACCGCGGCACTCGCTTTTCAGCCTGGAACTGCTTGATCAGCGCTTGCGAGCCGTGCAACCCCGATTCCTCGCCGCCGAATGTGGCGAAGCAAAGCTCCTTATCCAGCCCGTCCACAGCGAAAGCGCGGGCAAGTTCGACGGTCATCGCCGCCCCGCTGGCGTTGTCCGTCGCTCCCGGTACGGCGGGCACGGTGTCGTGGTGTCCGCCGACGATGACATCGCACGCCGCGTCCGGCGACGATCGCGCCACAACGTTTAGGCCCGTGCTCTTGGTCGCCACCTCCAATGTGATCGACCCCTTCTCGGCGACAACTTTCTTCAGTCGCTCCCGCTCTTCGCCGGCGACGCCCACGACCGGGAAATCGGCCGTCCGCGTGAGGTTGCCGGGGTAGAGACCATCCGCGTTGTTGACCACCACCAGCCCGATAGCGCCCGCCGCCTTCACGTTCACGTATTTCACCGAGAAGTTGAGCGTCCCCCGATCGGCAACCGCGATCGCGCCCTTGAGGTCTTGCCCCGCGATCCCGGCCTCATCCGCAAGGCCGACATACATCGCCCGCCCCGTTGCTTTGCCCGAGCCGCTCCCCGACATCACCAGCGCGCTGAATTCTTCGCTCCCAACCTTCACCGACCCCGCTTTGAACGGGTTGTCTTCGAATTCGAAGGGCATGACCTCGACGCTATAACCGCTCGCTCGGAACTGCGCCGCGATGTAGTCCGCCGCTTGCTTTTCGCCTGCCGTACCGGATACGCGAGGGCCGATCTCACCGGCGAGCTTCTGGATGTGGGCGATCGTGTTCTTCGTTTCGTGCTGGCTCGCTCCCGTCGCCGTCGCGCTCGGGTCGTTGGATTGGGGCGTTGGCGTTGCCGCACTGGATGTCGGGGTGACGGAAGCGCGCACATTTGCCGCCGGGGTTGCGTCCGCTTTCGAGGCGGCATCTCCGGCACACCCCCCGATCAGGAGCGTGGAGAGCAGGAAGGCCGTGGTCAGAGTCATGCGCATGTGAACGAGCTTACGTTCGCCTATGTAAAGACGCGCGCAAACGGCGGCTACCTGCGAAAGCGCCTCTTTATCTTCGATACCGGGTTATCCGATGGCGGCTTGTAGTCGATGTAACGGTCCCGCCAGAACTTTCCCTGGGCGGGGCCGCCGGACCCGCCGGGTCGTGCCGGGCCGGGGTTCGATTTCCGCACAAACGAAAGCAGGAACGCTCCGAGGAAGAGCACGACGCCCGCAAACGAGAGCCAGATCAGCGCCCCGGCGAAGCTCGCAGCGATGAGTCCCAAGATCATGGTTCCCGCGCCCGCAAACATGAGCAACGGCGGGTCAATCCGATCCAGGAACGACGATGCGCTAGGGCGCGGCGTGCTCTGTTTCTTCTTGCGAGCGCTGGCTATCGACACCGGGGCGAGTTCTGGCTGCGAACCACCTCCGGGCGGGAGTTGGTCGTCCAGTTTTGCCAGGATCTCTTCGATTTCTCGTTCGATGCGGTCAACCATCTCGTCTCCTCCTCCACAGTAGGCGATCCCGGGGCGATCGTCGATGACCCGTCCCTCAGCCTTTATCGTGCGCTTTCCCGGCCAAGCGCAGCTTTAGCGGCCGGAAGCGCGAGCCGGGCCCATGCCGCGTACTGCGCACCCGAAGGATGGAGACCGTCGCCAGCGACCAGTTCCGGGTGTTGGCGAGATACGGCGGTGACATCGACGAAGGCCACCGCGTGCGCT
Source organism: Dehalococcoidia bacterium (assembly GCA_034437915.1). Lineage (GTDB taxonomy): Bacteria > Chloroflexota > Dehalococcoidia > Tepidiformales > Tepidiformaceae > JACRBT01. Next base: position 6,981 of record DAOTTM010000058.1, read on the forward strand.
TCGGCGATTTCCTTCGCGGCCTTGTTGAAGGCGTCCAACTCCCGCGCAATCCTGGGTCCGTCCTGCCCCACTGCGAATGGTGTGACGCCCCAATCGGGGATGGAGAGCACCACGACGCGCCCCGGTTCGCCGCCCGCGAAGACGATCGCCCGCTCCAGCAGCTCCCTGAACTGGGTGCGGTACTCATCGAGGCCACGTCCGCGGTACTGGTTGTTGACTCCGATCGCCAGGGTGACGAGCGCATACGGTCCCTGGGGATTGGCCCGCGCGATTGCGCTAGCCAGTTCGTCCGTGGTCCAGCCGGTTCTCGCGATGTATTCGGGTTCGGTGACCACGACCCCATCGCCCCGGAGCAGCGCCCCCAGTTGCGCGGGCCAACGCTCGCCCTCCCTCACGCTTTCGCCGATCGTGTACGAATCGCCCAGCGCAAGGAAGCGGGCCTCCGAATCCGTCACGTGCGCCTCCTCATCTCCACACGCCACCGCCGCGAAGGTGAGGATCAGCATGACGAACAGTATCGCGACGCGCATACCTGTTCGTACGAACGAACCATCGCCGCTGTTTGTTCGAACCCGCTCATATCAGTTCTTTCACCTTCTCCGCGAGCGCCCGCGTGAAGCCCAGCGTGCTCGCTATATCGCCCACTTCCGCCTCGCGGATCGCCCTGACCGTCCCGAACTTCTTCAGCAACGCCTTCTTCCGCTTCGGCCCAATCCCAGGGATCGTGTCGAGGGCGCTCTGGATGGAACTCTTGGCGCGCACCTGGCGATGGAAGGTGATGGCGAAACGGTGGGCCTCGTCGCGCAGACGCTGCACCAGGTAGAGCGCCTCCGACCCGCGCGCGAGCACGATCGGCTCCGCTTCGTCGGGCACGTAGATCTCTTCGAACCGCTTCGCCAGGCCCACCACCGGGATGTGGTGCACGCCCATTTCGCGCATCGCCTGCGCCGCCGCCCCCAGCTGTCCCGGCCCGCCGTCGATGATCACGAGGTCCGGCAATGCCCAGAGGGACGAGGACTTAGGACTGCCGGAGGACTCAGGACCGAGGACTAAGGACCCAGGACTAAGGACCAAGGACTCAGGACTCAGGACTAAGGACTTTGCTCCTGGTGAGGCGTGGGTGAAGCGGCGCTTCATGATCTCGGCCATCGTCGCGAAGTCGTCCGCTCCCACTACCGTCTTCACCTTGAAGCGGCGGTACTGGCTGGTGTTCGGTTTTCCGTCCTCGAAGACGACCATGCTCGAAACGGGGCTCGTGCCCTGGATGTTCGAGTTGTCGTAGCACTCGATGCGGCGCGGAATCGCGGCCAGCGAAAGCTCCTCCTGCAGCTGCTCCAACGCCTGCTCCGTCTTCGTGGAATCCGCCAGCCACTTCACCTTCATCTGGGCGAGCGCTTCCGTTGCGTTGTCGTTCGCGAGTTCCACCAAACGTTTCTTCTCGCCGCGTTCGGGCAGCCGAATCTCCACGAGCGCCCCGCGCTTCTCCGTCAGCAGCTCTTCGAGTGTCTCCAGGTCATCGACTTCTCCGGGGACGACGACCAGCTTCGGGATGTACTGGGCGCTTTCGTAGAACTGAAGGAGGAAACTACAGAGGACGGCGTTGTCCGGCTCGTCCTTTACGCCTTCGACGATGAAGTTGTCGCGGCCGATCATCTGGGTGCCGCGAACGAAGAAGACCTGGAGGCAGGCCTGGTCGCCGTCGCGCGCCATACCATAAATGTCGAGGTCCTCCTTCTTCGTCGTCGATACCATCTGCCGTTCGACCGTGCGCTCGATGCTCTTGAGCTGGTCGCGTAGCATGGCCGCGCGTTCGAACTCCATCCGCTCGGCCGCGTCCTCCATCTGCTTCTTCAGGCGGCGAAGGACATCGTCCGACTTCCCTTCGAGAAAGAGGATGACGTCCTCGATCACCTCTGCGTACTCCTCCGGCGTGCAGAATGCCGTGCAGGGAGCGATGCAGCGCTTGATGTAGTAGTCGAGGCAGGGGCGCGCGTCCTTGCCCGTGATCTCTTTCGTGCAGGAACGCCATGGGAAGAGCTTCTTCACGAGGTCCAACGTATGGCGGACGGAACCTGCGCTGGCGTACGGCCCAAAATAGCGCGCGCCGTCCTTCTCGATGCGCCGCGTAATGTAGACGCGCGGCCACGGGTTCTGGACGTCGATCTTCAAGTACGGGTAACGCTTGTCGTCCTTGAGGCGAATGTTGAAGAACGGCTGGTGCCGCTTGATCAGCGTCGCCTCGAGTATCAGGGCCTCGCCCGCGTTGCCGACGACGATGTATTCGAAGTCTTCAATGTGTTCGCGCAGGACGCGCGTCTTCGGCTCCATGCCGCGCGGCGAACCGAAGTACGAACGCACGCGGTCTTTCATCTTCGCCGCCTTGCCGACGTATATGACCTCGCCCTTGGCGTTGCGCATGATGTACACGCCGGGCTTGGCCGGCAGCGCCGCGAGCTGCTTGCGGATCTTCTCGGAGATGGTCGTCGGTGGCACGTCTACCAGTGTAGCGAAGGCCCACCGGTATCGCGCTGGCCAAACGGGAGGAGGGTGGGCGTCAGAGTTTTGCACGGCAACGTGCTGGGTTCCGTTCGCCCTGAGCCTGTCGAAGGGCCGGTCACACTCGAACCATGGACAGCGGCGTGTTCATCCTTCGACAGGCTCA
>DAOTTM010000059.1:0-1620 GCA_034437915.1 Dehalococcoidia bacterium
GCGGCCAGTGGGTCGGGCTCGTCAAGGAAGCTTCGTTCGAAGTACGGGCCAACGAAATAGTTCAGCCCGAATGCGACGAGAACCGCAGCCCCGACAAGAGCGGGCGCGGTCGCGAACCACGGAAGTTGGGAAACGAATCGCATCTCGACATAGACCTCTGCGGAGCGTTGGCAGAATAGTATCGCCCCCGCCGCCGTCGTTTCTAACGATGTGATTACGTGACGAACCGATGTCCAGGAGGGTTAACCGGCTCTTGTTCGTCCGAGGATGGATTTGGTGAACCCCAGCGTGTCGAGCGTGCCGCCGAGGTCGCCCGTCTTTTCGCCAGCTCCGATGCAATCGCGGATCGCCGCGATGAGCCGTTGGCTCGTTTCGAACTGCCCGCAGTATTCAAGTAGGTAGGCGTACGCCTCGATCGCGCCAGCGGGGTTCGCGATGCCCTTGCCCGCGATATCCGGCGCCGTGCCCCCCGCCGGGTCGAAGATGCCGACGTTCGCCTGGTGGCTCGGTGTGAAGGCATAGGAGGCGCTCGCTCCCAAACCAATCGACCCGATCAATCCGTAAACGGCGTCGCTCAAAAAGTCGCCGTACTCGTTCGGCGTGACGATCACGTCGTACCGCTCCGGATGCATGATCAGCTTCGCGAGGAGCGCGTCGAACAGCTCTTTGTGGTGCTCGGTGTTGCGGTATTCCCGGCCCACTTCGTCGATGATGTCTTCGAACAACCCGTCCGCGGCGCGTTGGATGGTGTACTTGCTCGTCGAGACGACACTATGGCGATGGCGTTCGGCGAGGCGAAAGGCGAAGTGCGCGGCGTGCTCGACGGGCGTGCGCTCCATGATGCGCACGCTCACGGCGGAGTGGTAGCCGATGCGGTGGCCCGCGTCCTCGTACGTCCCGCCCGTCGCGACGCGCACAACATGAAGGTCGATCTCCCCTGTGTAGTTCTTGCTCACGCCGGGGTAGCTTCGACACGGCCGGTGGATGACGGCCAGGCCAAGGCGATCACGCAGCACCTGGTTGGGGCTGACGGACTTCGTCACTGTCGGGTATTTCATCGCCGCGCCCAGGTCGCGGGTCAGCTCGATGCCCTCTTCGAGCGCGGTCGTTCCGTTCTCGCGACGCTCCACAGTCCAATCGACCGGGCGAAAGGACACCGGGCTACCGAGGCCTTCGTTGAGCGCGTGGATCGCATCTCGAAGCTCGTTGGCGATGCCGTCGCCGTTCAGTTCAGCTACTTCGCGCAAGAAATGCCTCCGGTCGCGGGCCGCGCGACGCTAATGTGTGTCGAATTGAGGGAAGTGACCGGCATTATGCGCGCCACGGAAGCGAACCGGCGAGCGAAAGAAAGTCGGCGTGCACACCGGGAGCGGCCGCCACGATAGCGTCGCTGAAAATCGTTGCGGGCGCCCCGGAACGTTCCGTGATGACTCCCCCCGCTTCAGCGACCAGCAGGAGTCCGGCAGCAACGTCCCACGGCTTCAACGAGGTGTGCACGTAAACGTCCCAGCGCCCGGCGGCGAGGTAGGCCAGGCCCAGCGCCGGGCCGCCTGGAATGCGCAACGCCTCCATGCCGGGCCACATGTGCAGCGCCGTTTCGAGCTGTCGGCGGGCGCGCTG
>DAOTTM010000060.1:0-6764 GCA_034437915.1 Dehalococcoidia bacterium
CCTCACTGAACCGGGATCGCTCGGTCGTTAGCTGCGAACGGTCGGCATCGAGTTTTGCTCGCGCCTCCGCGTCCTTCTCTCGTGCGCGCGCGTCTTCGAGCCGATCCAACTCAAGCAGAAGGTCCTTGAGCGCGATATCGACTCCGAGGATTCGATGTTGACCGTCGATGATCTTGAGCGCCTGACGAGCGTTTCGCGGGATGGAGAGTATTCCAATCTCCATGCCGCCCACCGTTACCTGCGGTTCGAAGGTGCACGCTCCTGGATCTCGAATGAGCAATGGCGGAGCCACCCATTCCGCCGTCTTCCGAACGTAGCGGCCGAACGACTTCGCGTGCGTCTCGTTCACGCGCCTGTTGCCCGGAGTTGGACGAGTCGGATCGGGAACCGGCAGCACCTCCGGAACCTGCTCGAGCGGAAGGTCGACGGAATAGATGACACGGCCCCCCTGCTTGAAGCGCGTGGCCACAAAGCGGAACGGGGTGTTGACGCCCGTCACTGACGAAACGTCGAGCCTTGAGATGTCGGTCGAGGACAAGATTTTCTCCATGGCCTGTAAGATTTTGTTAGGCCAATAAGATATTGACACGACGATAGACATTGTGTCAAGAGGATTAAGAAATTAACATACGCCAAGAGCGTCGATCGTAAGCTTCCGCGCCGCCAGCCTGCCCTGATCGTCCCAAGCTCCCACCGGCGCGATGGCGTATCCTTCGCCCCACAAACCCACCCCGCAGCGAGGACAGCGCATGGACTTCAAGGACATCCTTTACACCACCGATGGCCCGGTCGCGACCATTATGCTCAACCGGCCGAAGTACAAGAACGCCCAGAGCTACCAGCTCCTCCAGGAGGTCGATGACGCCTTCACGCTCGCGGAGAACGACGGCGATGTGCGTGTCGTGGTCGTGCGCGGGAGCGGGGGCGACTTCTCCGCGGGCCACGACCTCGGCACGCCCGATGTCGCGGAAGAGCGCGCCAATCGCCCGAGTCTGCCCGGCCTCACGCGCTACGACCAGTTCAAGAAGTACAACCTCGACGTGCTCTTGCACTGGCGCAACCTGCCCAAGCCCACGATCTCGATGGTCGAGGGCTACTGCATCTACGCCGGTTGGATGCTCGCCGCCTCCACGGACATCGTCTTCGCCGCCGAGGATTCGCTCTTCCTCGCGGGATTCGTGGAGTACATGTCCATCCCCTGGGATATCGGCGTCAAGCGCGCGAAGGAGCTCTGCTTCGAAAGCCGCTTCATCACCGCCGCCGAGGCGCGCGAATACGGGTTTGTCAATCGCGTCCTCCCCCAGGCGGACCTCGAACGCGAGACTTACGCCTACGCCCACCGCGTCGCCGAGAACAACCCGGTCTCCCTGCGCTTCGCGAAGGTCCAGATGAACAAGGCCCAGGACGCCCAGGGCTACACGCAGGCGCTCAACGATTCGCTCGGCGACTACATCGCGATGCAGAGCATGGGCGGCACGGGCATGACCGAGGGCGCTCGCCGCCTCGCCACCGTCGACCTCGCCGTCCGCGGCCGCAAAGGCGACCGCTACGGCCTCAAGCCCCAAAAGCCGTAGGTACGGCCCTGTGGCCGGGGGCCTACGCACCCACTCTCGCGGCGCCGCGTTCGGCAGCTTTGAGTGCCCGCGCTGCCGGGTCATGGAACCTTCGGCTTCTTGCCGGCGTCCTAGAAGTAGGATGGACGGTGATTGGTGTGAGAATTCGTCTCCAGTTGGCAGCGGTGTTGGCGGTCGTGTCGGCCTTTGCGTCGGCCTGCGACAACTCCCCGGCGAAGGGCGTTGCTACACCGACGGGCGAGATCGCATCCGCGACTTCCACCGTTGCGATTTCAGAATCAAGCCCGACTCCGGCGCCCGTCGCTACGACTCCAATGCGCCACTCCATCCCGTCGGGCGCCACCTTGCCTTCCGAGAACGGACTGCTTTACATCAAACTCGATACCGGCGAAATGGAGTTCTGGGCCATGCCGGGGACATACTGGGCACGACCCATTTCGCGCGATGGGCGCTGGGTGGTGTGGAGCGCCAAGAATGCGACGGGAGTTCACCTGCTCGATGTTCAGTCGGGTCGCGACCAGCAACTGACCCTTCACGGCAATCCCGCGGGCGCCTCGGGAATGTCGAACGACGGTCGGCTAGTGCTGCTCAACACCCCTTCAAGCGTCGCGCTCATCGAGACCGAGACGGGCCGGGTGATCGCCGAAACGCCTCACCCCGGCGGGACTTTCATGAGTGCGGCTGAGTTCGGCCCCGACGGCTCGGTTGCTCACGGGTATGGCGACAACGCCCTCCCTCGCGGAACAATCGTCCTCCGCCTCGACGGGACGGTTTCGAAAATCGACGGTGGAGCCTGGCCGATGCGATGGTCAGCCGACGGCACCCGCCTCGCGCTGACGACTGCCACTGGAACGCGCATCGTTACTTCGACAGGCCAACGGATCTTGGAGATCCCGTTCGGCGGCATAGAACGTGGTTTCAACCTCCGCTGGTCGCCAGGCGGCAGATACCTGGCTGTGGCGAACGCATACAACGTGGGCGGCCAGCGTGTGTTCGATGCAGCAACGGGGGTCGAGGTTCTTCGGACCACCGGGACTCCATCGTGTATCGGAGATTACTGGTTGGACGATGGCACTCTCGAGTACGGCTTTGAAGGACTACGGGTGCTCGTTCCCAGCGGCAAGCTTCAGCAGGGCGTTCCCCGCTGGCCGCGTGCCGAAGGCTTCACCTTCGACAACTCTGTGACTACGCAAGGGCTGACACGACTCCTGCTCGCGGATGGCCTCAAGGTTGAGTTCCGGTCCGAAAGCAATTGGTCGGTCTACTACGATGGGGACGGCATACGTAGCACGACCAGCGATGGCCGGGCGCTCTTCCTCGTTGGCATCGGCGGCAAAGGGCTGTGTGACAGCGGCTTCGCGGGCATGACCGTCGAACTGCCGCCGTTCTCCTGACAGCGGGGTGGCATCACTGCACACGATCCGTCCTCCGGTCCACGTCGTCCGGGTGTCCGTTTACGTCGGGCATTCATCGCGTCAGAACATCGCAGCGCTTGCTGACGCGCGCGCTACTGAATGAGGGCTCCAACGGTCCCTACGCGCGCGGCAAGCCAAGGCCACGTGTCGCCCCACGATCGCAGACTCGAATCCCCACGTAGCTGGAAGGGTTGGTGGAGACGGCTGGTTCCGACAATTGCGCGGGACGAGGGAGAACAGTCGATCGATTCCCGGATGCTTGAACCTGACCGTCGTGCCGATAATCTACTCGCGACATATTCGGGAGCATCAGGAGTGTTCCAGTTCCCCGGTCGCCACCGGCGCGTTCGGGCCGGCCGACGCAGGGCCAACCCGTCGAACGCGCCCACGATCGATCTCCAGAAAGCCATGGGGTTCCATGAAACCACAGTCACAACGCGACACCTCTCCGAATCCTCGTTCTCAATCCGACGTTTCTCCTCGCGCCAACGAACGACCGCGCCGCACTGGCGCTGGAGACATCGTTCGGGCGAAGACGAGCGCCGGAATCGAAGCGTATGAAGTGTCGCAGGCCGTGGCCGCGGCTCAGCAATCCAAGCTCGTCTCGTTCAGGGACATCATCAACAGCTCCCGGGACGATGTCCCTTCGTTGGCGAAATCAATCGAGGCGATCCTCGCGGGAGCATCGCCAGAAGACGCAGCGATGCTGCGCGAAGCGTTGCTCAAGGACGCCCCGCCCGCGGTCAGCCAATCTCGCGTCAGCCCCGACGAAGAACTGGTCGGCGATTGGCGGGACGGTGGGTATCCCTACAAGAACCTCATGTCGCGCAAGAACTACGAAAAGCAGAAGTTCCGCCTGCAAGTGGAACTGCTTAAGCTCCAGGCATGGGTCAAGGAATCGGGCGAGAAGGTCGTGATCCTGTTTGAAGGGCGCGATGCGGCGGGCAAGGGCGGCACGATCACGCGTTTCATGGAGAACCTCAATCCTCGCGGCGCGCGCGTCGTCGCACTTGAAAAACCGACCGACCTGGAGCGTGGTCAGTGGTACTTCCAACGATACGTCCAGCATCTCCCGACGAGTGGAGAGATCATCCTGTTCGACCGCTCGTGGTATAACCGGGCGGGCGTCGAACGCGTCATGAACTTTTGCACGGACGAAGAGTACCGGGAGTTCATGCGCCAATGCCCCGAATTCGAACGCAACCTCACGCGCAGCAACGTTCATCTCGTCAAGTTCTGGTTTTCCGTGAGTCAGCACGAGCAGCGGCGCCGCTTCAAGGAACGCGAGTCACACCCGCTCAAGCAATGGAAGCTCTCGCCCATCGATCTCGCGTCGTTGGACAAATGGGACGACTACACGAGGGCCAAGGAGGGGGTGTTTTTCCACACCGACACCGCCGATGCTCCGTGGACGGTGATCAAGTCGGATTGCAAGAAGCGCGCCCGGCTGAACGCGATGCGGTACGTGCTCCACAAGGTGCCCTACGCGAACAAGGACATTGACCGCATCGGGCGATTGGACCCGCTGCTCGTGGGGCGTGCACACATCGTCTTCGAGCGGGGCGAGCGCGGGGCCGAATCGGCGGCGTAGCAGCCGGCTTTCGGGCATCCCTTGGCCCGCTTCCGGCCGTTCCGGCGCAGGGTGGCGTAGAATCCGCGCATCGACACCCGCCGCGATGGAGCCACGCCGATGCCCGCGCCTCGAACCCCGGAGTTTCTCGCCCGAATCCAGGACCTGCTCGATGCTTCTGCTGCCAGCGCCACGCCGGAAGTGGGCCGTGTTTTCGCGCGCGAAAGCTGGCGCTTTTCCGCTGACGACTTCCTTGAGATGTGGGCGGCGCAACGCATCTGCACAGTCGCCTCTGTTGGTGCGAAGGGTCAGCCCCACATCGCCGTCGTCCACGCCGACTTCCAGGAGGACGGCCGCCTTACGATGCGAATGTTCACGGGCGCCGTCCGCGCAAGGGATATCGCCGCGAACAGCCGCGTGGCGCTTTCGAAGAACCTCGATGGCGCCGTCGCGATGATCTACGGCAGGGCGTGCCCAGTCCCCGGCACCGAAGCAGTGCGCCAGGGCGCCGAGACGATCGAAGTCGTGATTGACGTCACGCGTATCTACGCCATGAAACCCAAGATGGGCTAACCAAACGCCCAACCACGTCCTGGAGGATCATCACCATGCCCGACGACAACCGCCCCCGCTACAACGCTTCCGACCTGCGCGACCTCACGACCGCAGTATTTGCCTCGTTCGGCATCCCGCAGGCCGATGCTGAGCTCGGCGCCACTGTCCTGGTCGATGCGGATCTCGCGGGCATCGAATCGCACGGTATCGCCCACCTCCCCTGGCACCCGGGATATGCGCCCGGCCTGGCGCGGGGCATCGTCAAGGCAACGCCCGACGTGAAGGTGCTGCGCGAGACACCGGTCTCCGCCGCGTGGGATGGGGAGGGTGGCGTGGGCGGGATCGTTGCCCCCAAGGCGATGGAGGCATGCATCGCGAAGGCTGAGGCGAGCGGCATCGGCATGGTCACGGTGACGGGCGGGCGGCACTTCGGCGCGGCGGGGTACTACGCCCACATGGCGGCGAAGCGCGGGCTCATCGGGATGGCGATGTGCAACGTTCCGCCGATTGCTGTTGCGGCGGGCGGCCTCGAACGCGTCTATGGTACGAACCCGATCGCCATGGCCGCCCCGGTCGAAGGCGACGAACCGTTCCTCCTCGATATCGCGACAACGGCCGTGGCTGGTGGCAAGCTCGAAATCGCCGCCCGACAGGGCAAGCGCTTGCCCGCTGGTTGGGCGGTGAACGCCGACGGGACGGACTCCGACGACCCGCTGATTCTACGGAGCGGGGGCGCACTCCTGCCGCTCGGGTCGCGCCTCGGCACCAGCTCTTATAAGGGATACGGACTGGGACTCATGGTCGATATCCTCACGGGCGCCCTCTCGGGACTCGGTTCGGGTCTGTTCGTGGACCGCGCCCAGCTCGAGCAGGGCTTCTGGTTCGCCGCCTGGCGTATCGACCTGTTCCGCGACCCCGCGGATTTCCGCACCGAGATGAAGCGCATGTCCGACCACATTCGCGCGACGAAGCCAGCGCCCGGCGTCGCGTCGGTGCTCATGCCCGGCGACCCCGAGCACGCCGCCCGCCGAGACCGCACGGCAAACGGGATCCCTCTTGACGCCGAGACGATCGAACAGCTCACGGCCCTTGCGGCCGAACGTGGCGTCGCGATGCCGGCGGCGAGGTGAGCACATGCCGCTCACCGTGAGCCTGTCGAAAGGGTGACGCGCGCCCGATCGCCCGTTCGTGCTGAGCTTGTCGAGCATGGACGGGCAGCGCGACGATGGTCGGACAGCGTGCTCACCTTCGACAGGCTCAGGGAGAGCGGAAGGGGTTGGTTTTCAGAGCAGTCATCGATTGCCTTTGGCCGCCACCGGCGATGAACCGCGTGTTGAGTGCGGCTTGTTGAGGGGTGAACACAGGCTGGAAGACGCGGGCGCGACCAGGCGAACCCTCGCTCACGCTCGGGCTACGGATGGCTGGCCCAATGACGAACGGCCTCGGAGGGTGTCCCGCCTGTTTCTGAGCTGTAGGCATTGGCAAAGGAGCCTCGGTTTGACCGGGTGGGCGTCAGAGTTTTGCACGGCAACGTGCCGAGTTCCGTTCGCCCTGAGCCTGTCGAAGGGCAGGTCACACTCGAACCATGGGACAGCGGCGTGTTCATCCTTCGACAGGCTCAGGACGAACGGGGGTGACAGGCGGAACGAC
>DAOTTM010000061.1:0-40892 GCA_034437915.1 Dehalococcoidia bacterium
GGCCCGATCATGCGCAAGCTCGTCTCCGATTCCGCGGCGATGCTCTCGCGTTCACCCGAGGACGCCCGCCAACGCGCCGGCGCCGCTCGCGCATTCGCCCTCGCGAACCTCGACGACCTCCACGCCACCTTCCGAAGGGAGTCCTCAAGGCGGGGAATCGTTTACCACCGCGCCAAGACCGCGGACGATGCGAACAGCATCATCAAGAAGCTGCTCGGCAGCGCCAAACGCGTCGCGAAGTCCAAGACGATGGTCGGCGAAGAGGTGGGGCTGACGCACGCCCTCCGCGATGCGGGCATGGATGTGTTGGAGACGGACATCGGCGAGTACATCGTCGATATCGAGGGCAAAGGCCCGAGCCACATCACGGCGCCCGCGCTCCACCTCAACCGTGCCCGCATCCGCGAGTTGCTCGTGCGTGCGGGCGCCGACCTCGACACGGACGACCCCACGGTGCTCTCACGCCACGTCCGCGATGTTGTCGGCTCCTTCTTTGAAGACTGTGACGCAGGCATCACGGGCACAAACATGGCCGTCGCCAGCAGCGGGCGCATGATGATCGTCGAAAACGAGGGCAACGTCTCCCTCGGCGTGAGCCATCCAAAACTCCACATCGCCATCACGGGTATCGAGAAGCTTGTCGCCGACGAAGAGGCTGCGCTAGCCATCCTCGAAGTGCTCGCGCCCAGCGCAACCGCACAGCCACTGACGTCGTTCTCGCACTTCCTCGCTGGCCCGATGAAGGGGCAGGAGCGCCACATCGTGTTCGTGGACAACGGCCGTTCCGAGATCCTGGAGGATGAACGGTACCGCGACGTGCTGAAGTGCATCCGCTGCGGCGCCTGCATGAACGGCTGCCCGGTGTACCGCGTGGCCGGCGGCCTTTCCTACGGGTCGCCATACATGGGGCCGATCGGCGCGGTGCTCTCGCCCCTGCTTTGGCCGGATGGCCGCTACGCCGACCTTCCCGGCGCTTCCAGCCTCTGTGGACGGTGCACCGAGGTCTGCCCCGTCGGCATACCGCTGCACCGTATGCTCATGGACCTGCGCGCCGACGCAGTCGATGAAGGCGGCGCGGGCATCGCGGAACGGGCCGCGTGGAAAGGTTGGGCGGCGACGTATTCAAGCCCGGCCACGGCCAAGGCGGCGGCGCTTCTTGGCCGCGGCGCCCAGGCCGCACTGTCGCTCGCGCCGAGCGGCGTCCGCGCCCGAATCCCCCTCGCCGGGATGCACCCATCACGCGACCCCGACATGATGATACCGCTGCACGAAGCACCCGCGCGATCGGAAACTCCCTCGGAGCCGGTTGAACCCGCCGACCTGGTTGAGCTGTTCACCCAACGGGCGACCGAGTTGGGAGTGGCCGTCGTCGGATCGCTCAAGACGACTCGACAAGACCGCGTCGTGAACGCAGAGGCCGGGATAGCGAGCACAGGGAGCGTTCTCCTTACGGGCGAACGGGCTGCAAGGCGGCCGCTCTTGGGTGCTGCGCGCGTCGTCGTTCGGCTCAACAAGAAGGATATCGTCCACTACCCCCACGACCTCGCGGACTACCTCGGCAACGACGACGCCCTCATCCTCACGGGGGCCAGCCGCACCGCCGATATCGAGAAGCAAATCGTGCGCGGCATCCACGGCGCGGAAGAGATGATCGTCGTCCTGAAGTGAGAGCGATGCGGTTAACGGCCGGGAACCGCGATCTGGCCGATCTCTCCCAATCCTCCGACTTCGCTCACAACTCACCGCCCGCAGCGGTGGTTACGCCCTGACAGCGGCCTCAGCAGGCGAAACCCCGGCCGCCTTGAGCTTGCTCGACGGAGTCTGGTTGCTGGGCTGGTTGTATTGGGTGGTGTCGATATCGGGCAGTTGAATGTCGCCACTCAACACGCCGCGCTTCCATGCCTGGTGTTCCGTCTCTCGGTCGTGAAACTCCGGCATGATCTCTTTCGCGAACAGTTCGAGGCTGGAGCAGATGTCCTCGTGGCTGTTCTTGCCCGCCTGGTTGAGAAGGATGACCTGGTCGACGTTCGACGCCTCGAACTTCAAGAGCCGTTCGCGAATGGTCGCGGGCGAGCCGATGAGGCCGCTCGAGCTGTGCAGCGCCGCCTGACCCTTGGGCGTCTCGCGCCACTGCTGGTACTCCTCCCAGATGTTGACCGTGCCGGGCACGACCGGGCCGTGGGAGTTGTAGAACTGGAGCGAGAACTGGAAGAACGTCCAACCTTCGGCAGCCTTAATCGCTTCCTCGTCCGTGGGCTTGCACATGAAGCCGCTAACGATCGCCACGCCAGGGTTCGTCTGGTAGTCGGCGAGCTTGTCCAGGCGCTTGGTGAACGAGTTGTAATACGCGTTCACCCATGCGGTCGCAGCGTCCGCGCTCACGAACTGGAAGCCGAGCGCGCCCATGCCGCGCCTCCCGGACATCTCGATCGTGTCGAGCTGTGAGCAGGCAACCCAGAGCGGCGGGTGCGGCTTCTGGTATGGTTTCGGGACCACGTTCCGCAGCGGGAAGTCGAAGTACTCCCCGTGATATTCCGTCCCCTCTTGCTGGAACATTGGCATGAGCGCCTTGACAGCGTCCTCCCAGACAGCACGCTTATCGCGGAACTTGCGGTCGAAGGGATGGAGTTCCGTCACGCTTGAACCTTCTCCAAGGCCCAGCTCAACGCGCCCGCGGCTCAGCAGGTCCAGCGTCGAAACGCGCTCGGCGACGCGTGCGGGGTGGTTTGTCGGGAGCTGGATGATGCCGTGGCCAAGGCGGATGTTCTTCGTGCGCTGGCTCGCGGCGGCGAGGAAGACTTCAGGCGCGGAGGAGTGCGAGTACTCTTCGAGGAAGTGGTGCTCTACCTCCCACATAAAGTCGTAGCCAAGCCCATCCGCGAGTTCGACTTGGTCGAGGCCGTTCTGTAACAGCCGGTATTCGCCGTCCGCCGCCCAGGGCCGCGGGATCTGATGTTCGTAAAAGATTCCGAACTTCATGGGGGTGCTCTCCTCACGCTCTGTCCGCAGATTCTACGCGATCAAACACCGAAGGCGTTACCGGTCTCGGATCTCGGATCTCGGTTCTTCTACCCGCCGATGCGGGACATCTCCACCTTGCGCAGGCCGATCGTGTCCGAGGAGCGGATCTCTGAATAGCGGTCGTCTCGGATGCGCCAAACCGAGCGAAGGAACGCGCCGATCTCCTCGTCGCTCTTGCCGCCACGAAGGAGCGAGCGGAAATCGTGGCCCTGGTTGCCGAAGAGGCAGGTGAAGAGTTGCCCTTCCGGCGAAAGGCGCGCGCGCGTGCAGCTCCCACAGAACGGCTCGCTGATGGACGTGATGAAGCCGATCTCCCCGGCGCCATCTCGGTAGCGCCAGCGCTTCGCGACCTCCCCTTCGTAGTTGGCGGTGGCCGGCTCGATTGGGTAGACCCGGTCGATGCGTTCGATCATCTCTCGCGCCGTCACGACGCTGTCCAAGCGCCAGCCGTTCGTGTTGCCAACGTCCATGAACTCGATGAAGCGGACGATGTGTCCTGTGTTTCTGAAGTAGCTCGCGAGTTCCACGATCGTATGGTCGTTCACGCCGCGCTTCACGACGGCATTCACCTTGATCGGGCTCAGCCCCGCGGCCGCTGCGGCATCAATGCCATCGAGGACCGTCTGCACGTTCACGCTGGCATCATTCATCGCCTTGAACACGTCGTCGTCGAGCGAATCAAGACTCACCGTGATGCGCTTCAGCCCGGCTTCGGCCAGCTTGGCCGCCTGCTGCTTGAGCAGCGAACCGTTCGTCGTCAACGTCAGGTCCTTGAGGCCCGCGATCGGAGCCAGCTTTGCCATGAGCTGGTCCAGGTCGCGCCGCACCAGAGGCTCACCGCCGGTGATCCGTAGCTTCTCAACGCCATGAGCAATGAAGATTCGTGAAAGGCGCGTGATCTCTTCGTAAGTGAGGAGGTCGTCGCGCTGGAGGAACTGGTATTCCGGCCCAAACACCTCTCGCGGCATGCAATACGTGCAGCGGAAGTTGCAGCGATCCGTGACCGAGATGCGCAGGTCACGCAACGGTCGGCGAAAGGAATCAATCACGTCCATGGTCACAGTGTACCCGTTCTTGAGGCGACATGCTGGGCGGAGCATAACGAAGGGTGGGCGTATTGTTTTGCGTGCGAGTTATCTTGGTTCGATTGAGCGCTGGTCAGCCTGCCACACCCGTTCGTCCGAGCCTGTCGAAGGATGAACACGGCGCTGCCGATTGTTCGCGTGTGACCGGCCCTTCGAGAGGCTCAGGGCGAACGGAACCCCACACGTGCTGTGCAAAACTTCTACGGCCCCCTATCGACGGGTGGAACCGGCCTGATCTAGCGATCGGTGGCAACACCGGCAGGCTGGTCCGTATCCGCGGCATTTTGCGCAAGCCAGTTGTCGTAGCGATCGAGGCGCCCAACCAGTTCGTTCCGCATCTCCGTCATTTGCGACATCTTCTGGTCGATGAGCCGCATCTGGACGAGGGTGACTTCCCGCGCCTTGCGCATCTTCACAGCCTTTTCGGCATTGTCCGCGTCGCGCCGCCACTCCGCTTTGATTTGCAGGCGAACATCCTCCGCTTCGAGCATCTCCTTGATGTCCGCGAGTGAAAAGCCCAGCAAGTCGCGCATCTCTTTAATACGCTCGATGCGTTCGATATCCTCGGTGCTGTAGAGCCGGAAGCCGCCCTCCATCCGCGAAGGGGCGTTCAGCAGACCCTTTTCTTCGTAATAGCGAAGCGTGCGCTGGGTGACGCCGGCGCGATCGGCCGCTTCGCCGATCTGAAGGAGGGGGACGGTGGCTGGTGCTTCGCTGGTCATACTCTTGATAGTAGGATATCAACATTAACGCGTACGTCAAGGTTAGTTATTGTCGAGGCGTTCGGGCGCTCCCTCCGTGCGGCCGCACTCTTTGCAAGAAGTTGGTCCCAGGCGCGAGTTCGCTGACGCTGGAAAGCCCTGGCGTTCCCACCACCACCGAAACGACAAGAGCAGTTTGTTAACGGGGCTGAGACGGACGCGGACGCAAAGAACCCCGGCGGCGATGTCGTCGCCGGGTTCGTCGCTCAACTTGGGGTTCCTCGCCTAGAACAGCGACGTGAATCCCGGCGACGCCGCGATCGCGCTGCCAAGCCCGCCCACGGCGCCGACACACACCGCGGCAACCAACGCGAGGATCAATGCGTATTCGGCAAGTCCCTGGCCGGACTCGTCGATACCGTCGTGTTCTTGCCTCTCCAAGAGTGCCTTGTGTAGTTTCTTGAGACTCATGGCCTTTCCCTCTCCTTGGTCTTCCTTGAGAAGAGAATCGACCGAGGCAAGGCCGGAGACAATGCGCGAAGAGGGAACGATGCGGTGGCTTCCGGGTGACCGGGGGCAACGCCGGTCAGCCGCCAGCCAGCTTCACGCGATGACCAAGCGCCGTAAGCGCCGCCTGGAGCCGTTCGCGGTGGTCCCCCTGGATCTCCAGGAGGCGTCCATCGCGCGAACCACCGGCGCCGCACGCTTGCTTGAGCTGTTTCAGCAACGCGTCCAGCGTAGCCTCGTCACCTGGTAGCCCGGAGATCAGGGTCACGGTCTTCCCGCGCCGACGCTTGCTGTCTCGCGAAACCCTGACTATGCCGTCGTTTGGTACTCGCGGTACGCTTTGCGGTTGCCTGACTGGTTGCTGGCCGGGAGAGCCAGCCCTCGGCGTCTTTGGCGCTGCGGCGCGGCCCCCGTCCGTGGAGTAAACCAACCGGGAACCGTCCCTGGGCGGCGTTGCAGACACAACCGGTTCTAGTTTGTGTTTCGGCCGACGCGCTTCCCGAGTTCTTTCAGGGTCTTGCGGTAGTCGGCCAGGTTTGTCGTTGGAAGATGGTTTTCGCGCAATTGGCGCGCCACGTCTGCTCGTCCTGGCGCGTACCCCCGCTTTTCCAGCGTTGCCAACGCGTGCCCCGCGAGCGCGAAGTACTCCTCCAGGCCTCGAGTAGCATGGCCCATGCGTGACACGGCCTGGGCGCGGTCGCGTTCGACATCCGCAGCGCCACCGCCCCCAAGGTGCGAAATAAAGTCCTCGAACTGTTCGTCGGTCAGTTGCTCCGCCGCCGATCCGAGCTGCTCGCGGAAACGCTGGACGCGGGCAGCGGAATCGCCGACCCCTGGTTGAATGCGGATCGAACTCTGCAGTCCCGCTTCATACCTGAGGGCCCGGTCGCTTGCATACCGGATGCGGTCGATTGCGTCGTTGAGCCGCGAAACGTGCGAGACATAGGCGTCGTACGGCGAAGCAAATTTCCATACAAGCGAAGTGAGTGCCATGGCCTACCCTTTCTCCAGGTTCAGGATGGTCCGCTCCCGCGAAGCAGGTCTTCCACATCGCGCAGGATATCATCGGCGGAGGGCAAACCCCCGCCGTCGCTCTCAATTTCGTTCGTTTCGCCGTAGTGCTCTTCCAGGCTGCGGACGTATTGCGCGATCTGGTCGTCACCGCTCGAAGCCTCTTCCACGCGCTCCAGGAAGCGTACGCCTTCCTCTTCGAGGGAAGTCAGGGATGGCATGACGCCGATCACGGGTTTCAGCGCCCGTAGCAGAGCCATCGTCGCCGGGGGGTTCTCTTCCACGTTGAGGTAGTGCGGCACCGCGGCCGCGAGGCTAATCAGGGGCACGCCCCGCTTTCGCAGCTCGTCGTGGACGACGCCCAGGATCCCCGTCGGACCCTGGTACAGCGAACGGCCAAGTCCGTACTTCGCGGCGAGCCCAGCGTCCGCGCTGGAACCAGTCACGGGAATGGGCCGCGTGTGGGGTGTTGCCGCCGGGCGCGCAACAAGCGTGCAAACCAACGAAGGACACTTGGCGGCAACCGCATCCGCCAGCCGCGTCGCGAATGTCCGCCAGCGGAGGTTGGGCTCGATCCCGGTAACGAGGATGAGGTCATGTGATGCGTCCGCGAGCTTGGCCGCCCACGCCTCGTTCTCCGGCCAGCGCACTTCGCGGATGCCGTCTTCGTTCAGGCGGACGTGTGGGCGCGTATCCGTGAACACGTAGTAGTCCTCGGGGTCCACCGTGAGAAAACGCTCAGCGCTGTATGCGTCTGCCAGCCGCTTCGTCGTGTCCGTCGTGACCGTCCCCGTATCGCTCCAGCCCCCGAACGCCATTACGACAATGGGCGACCGCAGCCCCGCCAAATCAGTAACCGTGAATCCATCCACAAGCGCCATAGTACCTCTTCTGGCGTTGTAGGCCTCAACGCCAGCGTGCTTCCTGGGGTCGCTTGAGTTCAGCGCTTCGGCAGAAGGTCCCGGCAAAACGCGCGGAGGGCGCCGTTGAGCACCTCGGCAGCCTCCCATTGCAGGAAGTGGCCACAGTTGCGCACCAGGAACGGTCCGACGTGGTCCGGGAAAACGACCGCCGCCATCAGATCGAATTCCGGGTAGAGCACGTGGTCCGACTGCCCGAACAGGATCAGCGTGTGAGTGGGGTTCCGCTTCACGGTCGCTACCATTGGTGCTTCACTGCGTTTGGCGGGATTAAAACCGCTCTCATACCCCCCAAAACTCGCCCGCAGCTTCGCCCCATCCGCGAACGGCGCCGTCATGAAATCGACCGCCGCAGCGTCGAACGACCCGGGATGGGCCCAGAATCGCGAGGTGTAGAACGTGGCAATGTAGCGTTGTCGCTGGCCCTCGGAATGGAGTTCCGCCGCCAGCGCGTCCGCGTCCGTCCCCTGTCGCAAAAAGTAGTCGGCGGCGTCGCGTGGTGCGCGCGTGTTCATCCCCGCCATCGCCTCCTTGTCGAAGGGGACGGGCGAGTTGAACAGGACCATTCGATCGACGAAGCCCGTGAATCGCAAAGACAGGTCCTGTATCACTGGTCCGCCGAGATCTCCCCCGGCTACCATCACGCGCTCGTGCCCAAGGTGGTCATGCACCAGCGCGTAAAGGTCGCGACTGTGTGAGACCACGTCGTGGAGCCCGTCGGGTCCCACGTCCGAGTCCCCGAAGCCCCTCAGGTCCGGGACTATCACCTCGAACCCGGCTTCGGCGAGTGCTGCGATGTTGCGCCACCAGATCCGTTTCGTCTCCGGCCAGCCGTGCACGAGCAAAAGCGGCACGCCTCCCGCGCCTTCATGCACGAACGCCTGGTTGAATCCCCGCGGCGCCGCCTTGTGGATCGCGAATCGCGCACCGTTCAGTTCCTCGACCATTTCACACCCCGCATTCGAAAGATGGGTTCGCCTTTAGCGAACGCGCGCATCGTACCCCCGTTGCGGCAAACCGGGACACCACCGACGCTTACAGCGCCATCACCTTCAGGAGCATCCGATGTCCTATCGCGCGTTCGTTGTTAACAAGTCCGGGGAGGACTTCTCGATGGGTGTTACCCAACTGGATGAGAAGGATCTCCCCTCGGGCGACGTCACCATCCGCGTCGAATGGTCCAGTGTGAACTACAAGGACGGGTTGGCTTGCAGCCCAACGGGCCGCGTCATCCGTAGCTATCCCATGACCCCAGGCGTGGACCTCGCCGGAAAAGTCCAATCTTCGACGGATTCACGCTTCAAGCCGGGCGAGGAAGTTGTCGTGATCGGATACGAACTGGGCACGGCGCATCCCGGTGGATTCGCGGAACTCGCACGCGTCCCGGCCGCCTGGGTCGTGCCTCTTCCCGCGGGCCTGACGACAAAGGAATCGATGGCCCTCGGCACCGCGGGGTTCACGGCCGCGCTCTCGATCCACCAGATGGAACGCTGTGGTCTCTCCCCGGCGAACGGCGCCGTGATCGTGACCGGCGCCACCGGGGGCGTCGGGAGCACGGCCGTGAGCATGCTCTCGGGTCTCGGCTACACCGTCGCGGGCAGCACCGGCAAGGCCACCGAGCACCAGTTCCTGCGCGACCTCGGCGCGACGGAGATCCTCACGCGCGAAGAGGTCAGCGCGGAAAGCACGAGGCCCATGGAGACGGAACGCTGGGCGGGCGCGGTCGATCCCGTGGGTGGAGCGACCACCGCCTACCTGCTGCGAACGACGAAATACGGCGGCTCCGTCGCGGTCTCGGGACTCACGGGTGGTGGCGCGTTTTCGACGACGGTCTTCCCGTTCATCCTTCGCGGCGTGAACCTCCTCGGCATTGAATCCGTGATGTGCCCCATGCCCTTGCGCTTGGAGATCTGGGACCGCTGTGGGGCGGACCTCAAACCGCGCGGCCTGATGGACACCATTGCCACAGAGATCGGCCTCGATGGCGTCGTCGAAACGGTTACCCGGATCCTCAGGGGCGAAACAAAGGGACGTGTGCTTGTCGACCTTCGCTGAGGTTGGCGCACTGTACCCGGATCCGCGATACTAGCGAGAGTTCGTATCTTAAGGAGACCATTTTACTTGGCATCAATTCAAGAGATCGGCGCGAGCATCGACAGTGCCTACCACACATACATGGCGGAACTCGTGCTCGCGGGCGCCGATTGGGAGAAGAAGCCCGAAGCGGGTGGCGTCGGCGAGGATGCGTGGTGTGCCCGCCAGGTCGCGGAGCACATCTGCGGTTCCGGCGGCTTTTTCGCTTCGGGCATCGCCAAAGCGGCGGGACTCCCGGCCGCTCGGTCGGCGCCTTCGGTCCTCGCCAACGCCGCTGACGCGGTCGCCGCAATGCCAGACGCCCACGCTAAGCTCAGCGCCGTGCTCGCCCAGCTCAAACCTGAACAGCTGGCCATCGAGATGGAGTTCGGCCCGCTCGGCAAGACGAACGTCGAGAAGGTGTTCGGCGTCGTGTCTTATCACTACAACGATCACGCGAACCAGTTGAAGACGCTCCGAGGCTAAGTTCCCTCGGCACTATGAACTTGCGAAACAGGCCCGCCAATCGCGGGCTCGTTTCCATTTCACTTGATCAGCCGCGCCAGCAATTCTTCATACGCCTCTCTCGTGATCGGTCGCACCACGCGCCCCGCGCCGGTCCAGTGCCCCCACTTCCAATCCCCCGTCGCCCGCGGATGTTCGGCTGGCGTGAGGAGGGGCGCCTCTTTGCTCGCCATCATGAAGTGGTAATGCTCGCTCAACGGTAGCGCCTCGTTCACGATTCCCACCCAGTACTGCATCTCGCCGCCATCCAACCCGAACGTTGTGCCGAGATACCGGTACTTGCCGCCGATAGGCCGTGAGGCGCTGTTGACGTACGCCGCCCGTTCCCCGAACCGTCGGCGTACCGCCGCCGCGCCGAGCGCATACAGCCGGTTCGTGGTGATGGCCTGGTCCAGCGGCACGCTGCCGAGGCCGAGCACATCCTGGAGAATGAACTGCACGAACTCCTTCGCCAAAGGGTCGGGATCGTCTTCCAATGCCTCGACCACGTGGAGCCAGGTGATCCCGTGCCACGGAGGGGAAACCGCGTCCAAACCCAGGCCCAGGAGCACGAACGCCGGTCGCCCATCCCACGAGTTCGCTTCGGGGATGTACCCAGCGAGTGCATGGCCGTGGTCGCCCGATTCGATCTGCACCTCCACAAGCGCGCGCCGCCCGCCTTCGAAGGTCAAGATAAGGTCCGCTATTCCCGCCTCGCCCAGGCTCGGCTGGATTTCGACGAGCGCCAGCGGCTCTCCCGCCGTCCCCGCCGCCTCCGCGAAGAGGGCGCCAAGCATGCGTTGCCCGCGCCCAAGGAAATACGCCAGGGCGGTCGTGCAATAGTTCTCAAACGGCGTGGCCGGCCCGCCCGGCCGGTAAGCGGAAAGCATCGTGAAAAGGTTCGAATCAGTCACCCATCAAGTATCGCCCCTCAGGCGGAAGGAGGCTACGGCGCGGACGCGGCAAATCGAACAGGCCAGACGCTCCCGTGGGGCGCCGTGGCGTGTCCAAGACGGATTGAGGTGGCGGTGAGTTGGGTCGGCGGTTCGTGGCCGTCAGGCGCTGACTACGTCGGCCCGTGGCAGCTGCGCTGCAATCCCCACAAGCACCCGTTCACCGCGTTCCAACCTACCCAGAATTCCCCATTGGCCGTGGATGTTCAGTGTCATGTTCTCCGCCTGCCCGCGCACGCCAGGAAGCCGCCCGCGGGTCCCGGAGGCTCCGAGGTAACTGGCGAGTTCGGGTGAGTCCGCCCCGAAGCACGCTTCGAGGATCTCCACCGTGCGGTCATCCCATTGGTTGTATTCGAAGGGATTCGGACCCGTCCCACGCAACCGGCCGATCAGCGTGATCTGGTGTTCAATGCGCGCGCGGATGCCTGCGGAATCTCGTTCAGCCATCGCCAAATGCTACCGGAACTCTCTCCGTCGTGCGAGTTGGGTATCTGCCCGCGCCCTATGCCGCAGCGGCTGGAGGCTCCATCGCGTAGGCGATATCGCCCAGGCAAAGTAGGGCAGCGATGATCTCGCCCGCTCCCTCGCTTCCCGCCGCCACGGCGTCGTGGAAGAACGCGAGGATGCGGTCCTCCACCCCGTCTTCATAAAAGTGTTCAGGGCGATTGACGCCGAGCGCGTTGCTGCACAGCATTCGCCCATCAGCCCCGCGGCATGCAAGCGCCAGCGCAACGTGGTCCACCCCATAGGGCCGCCGCATCGTCCCCATCGCACCCCGTACCCACGACAGCACTTCCGTCGCGAGGTCGTGACGCCTGCCGCTGTCCAGGTCATCGAAGCTCCACGAACGTTCTCGCACCCCTACACCTTCGCGGATGAGCCGGGTCACCTTGCGTCGAGCGGCAGCCTTGCGAAATGAAACAATCATGCCACTGGTATCGGCACATTCGCCGCAATCTTCGGTGACAATTCAGATCCGAGGTCCGAAATCCGAGATCCGAGAACATCCCAACTCACGGATCGGTCGTGGCCCTCTCGGAACTCGGTTTCTCGCCCCCAGCGCGTCTCCTCCCGTTCCCCTACACTTAGCTCGTGGACAACGACTTCGGCCTCAACCTGGCGGAGATCACGCAGACGATCCGCAGTGGCGATGTCGTCGCCGTGCGGTTCGTGGCGATCGGCCAGCGCCTGCTGCTGGACTTTCGAGCGAGCGAAATCGATGGCCCCCTCGTCAAAGTGGTCGATCCCGTCCACTCAATTCAGGAACGTTACGAGAGCCTGAAGCGCCTTCGCCCCCGCTTCGATCCCCCCGAAAAGATCTTCGCCATCTGGTGGCCCCGGTTCATCTCCTCGCTCGAATCCACCGGTGTGTGGGGCGAAATCATGAAACGGGTGAGCGAATCCGGCCATTCCGACGCCGTCCGGCGCGCTGCGGAGACGCTCGACGAACTGCTCAAACTCGAACGCGATCTCCAGCGCGATGCCATCCTTGGCGGCGATTCCTTCCGCACACTCTGGAGCCGTTCGGCGACAAGGCGCTAGCGTCGTGGAACGCCTTCGCTTTCGCCGTCTCGTGCGCGAAGCCGTCGCATCCCTTCCCCCGGACCTGCTCCGCCGCGTGGAAAACGTCTCCATCGTCATCGAGCGCCGCCCAACCGCGCGCGAACGCAAGCTTGCCGGTATTGGGCCCTCCCACACCCTCCTCGGGCTGTACCAGGGCATCCCCCTCACCCAGCGCGGCCATGAGAGCTACAACCTCGTCCTCCCGGACCGCATTTTCATCTACCAGGAACCGATTGAATCCTTCTGTGCGACGGACGACGACATCCGCAGGGAGGTGCGCAATACCGTCGTCCACGAACTCGCCCACTATTTCGGCATCGATGACGACCGCCTTGACGAACTCGGCCTCGGTTGAACCGCTTCAGCCTCCACCGTTGACTACCTTTCCGGAGTCCTTTCGCGCCGTTGCCCGGTGGCGGCCACCCCGTTAGCTTGGGAAAGAGCACATGGCGACCTCCTTCGAAGAAACCACCCTCCGACGCCTACCCACCTCGCGCACCCGCGTGGTCGCCAACAGGCGCTCACGGTCGCGGTTCCAGCGCTTGATTTTCACGGGCGCCCTCCTGATTTTCGCGCTTGCGACCTTCTATAGCACTATCGCGGTGTTCGCCCGCGTCTACCCCGCCATCTTCCCCGGACAGACGCTCGGCGATGTGTTCGGGGTTAACGCGATCGTCCCGCCCCTCCCAGGCCTCGCCGCGGTCAACAACCCGGACCTGACGAGTACCTTCAGCGACAACATCACCATGCTTGTGATCGGGGTGGACAGGCGCGCGCAGAACGCCGAGGAAGGCAACCTCACCGATGTCGTCATGATCGCCACCATGGACCCGATCGGAAAGACCGTGAACTTCCTCAGTTTCCCACGCGACATGGAAGTGAAGATTCATACGGAGAAATTCACCTACGAAGACCGCATCAACACGGCCTACGGCGTCGGGTTTCGAGCGGTTGCCCAGACGTCAGACCTCGGCACGAAGCAGAAGGAAGGCGCGAAGCAGCTTCAACGCGATATGAAAGAAAACTTCGGCGTCGAGACGGACGGCTGGGTCGTCCTCGATTTCAAGGGCGTCGAAAAGCTCATCGACTCCGTCGGTGGCGTCGACCTCGTCATCCCCTATGAGCTTTCAGTCGGAGACTGGTTCTATAGCGACGACGACATTCACGGTCGATACGTTTCGTTTCCACCAGGGGCAATCCATCTCGATGGCTACCACGCAGTGGCGTTTGGGCGAAACCGCAACGACAGCGACTTCTTCCGCATCAAGCGCCAGCAGCTCGTGCTCCAGGCAGCTATCCAGAAGGTTTTCGCCCAGGGCCTCCTCAGCCAGGATCCATTCGATCTCTGGAATACCTACTCGCTTACGGTGCGCACCAACATATCCGCCACACGGCTCGGCGGACTCCTTCCGTTGCTCCGCCAGACGCAGGCACGTTCCAAGATGTACTCCGTCGCCGACCCCGTGAACGGCGTCCAAACGCTCGAAGGCTATACGGGCAATGGCGGGGCATCTTTGCAGAAGTGGGATCCGGACGGAGTAAAGTACTGGCTCACGCAGGTCTTCACGAAGGCCGCGTATGCCGCCTCCTCCGTGGAGATCGAAAACGGCTACGGCGCAGACGGCGGTATCCGCGCAGAAGCGCTCGGCGTCTACCTCAAATACTCTAAATCGCTGCCGACCGTTTCCACGGGCCCGGACAAACCGGTGCAGGCCAACACGACCGTGACGCTCTACGGCGAAAAGCGTCAGCTCGCCGAGGACATCGCCAAGTGGCTCGGCATCCCGGGACAGAACATCATCGCCCTCTCCCGGCCGGCGGAATCCACCCTCCCGGACGTGGTCATTGTCATCGGCAAGGACTTCAAGCTCCCCGGCCAATAGAGTTCCGCCCGGCATCGCTACACCAACACGCCCTCCGCCAGGAGGTCCGCGATCTCATCCATGCTCAGGCCGATGACGCGTTCGCAAACATCCATCGTGTGCTCGCCCAGCAGTGGCGCGCCTCCACGGAAGTATCCCGGCGTCTCCGAGAGTCGCGCGGCGGGGCCGTCGTATGCGGCGCGCCCGGTCTCCGGATGGTCGATGTACTGGTAGTAGCCGCGCTCTCGCATGTGTTGGTCGCGGTCGAGGATGTCCTGCGCGTTCTGAACGACGCCGCAGGGGATGCCTGCCGATTGCACAATCGCCATCACCTCCTCGGCCTTGCGCTCTCGTGTCCACCCTCCGATCAGGGATTCCAGCGCGTCCTCGTTCTGCCTGCGCGCGGCGTGGCTGCCAAAACGGACGTCATTCGCCGCGTCTTCGTGGCCCAACAATCCACACAACGTTCGCCACTGGGCATCGCCGTTACAGGCGATGGCGACCCAGCGGTCCGGCGAACCGACGGACTCGGGGTCATCCGCGCAACGGAACGCGCCGTGTGGCGCCGCCATCGGGTTGCGGTTGCCGGTACGCGTTTGCGTGTGGCCGTTCGCAAGCTGATCGGCGACCGCCGTCCCCAGCGCGTTCACGACGGACTCGATCTGTGGCAGCTCGACCATCTGCCCGATGCCCGTCCGGTTCCGATAACGCAAAGCCGCGAGGATCGCCGTCACGGTATGCCCAGGATTTACGACATAATCCGGATAGTTCGTGCCGATCCCGATCGGGCCTCGTTCGGGAAACCCGGACATCTCGCTGAGTCCCGTCACTGGTGTGAGCACGGCGCCAAAGCCGAGGAAGTCCCTATGTGGACCCTCCATCCCCTGCATCGGCGCATAGGCCGCGATGATGCGCGGGTTCACGGCTCGGAGCTTTTCGTACCCCAAGTTCCACTTTTCAACGACCCGCGGCGTGAAATTCGTCAGAAAGATGTCGGACTTCTCGATCATCCGCAGCCCGATCTCCTGCCCTTTTTCTGTGTTCAGGTTCAGCTGCATCGAGAGTTTGCTGGCGTTGAAGTTGTTGAAATAGCCCGAGACGTTGAAACCGCTCTTGAACGAACCATCCCCGTTCATGGCGAAGGGGTGGCCCCGCCGCAGGCCGTCGATCTTCGCTTCGGATTCCACCCGGATAACCTCGGCGCCGAACACCGAGAGTGTGTTCCCTGCGATTGGTCCGGCGCCGAACCACGAAAAGTCCGCGACGCGAATGCCTTCCAAAGGTAGCTTGCTCATCAACTTCTCCTTGGTCCCTTGCCCGTCTCTTGGTCCGCTACCTGAGGCTCGCAAGGATCTCGTTTGTGTGTTCCCCGAGGTTCGGAGGGCGCCCGATGGCAACCGGTGTCTCGGAAAGGCGGTACGGCCCGCCCGGAAACTCGATGGTTGCGTTGCCAGCGGGCAGCGTCACGAACCAGTTCCGTTCACGCAATTGGGTATTGTTCGCCAGGTCCCTGGGAGTCGAAACCACGCCTACGAGAAGCTGGCGGCCCTGCCCCTGCTCATACGCGTCCTTTGCCGTCAAAGTCGCGAAAAAGCGCTCGATCACTTCCTGGATGTGGGCGAAACTCGGCACGATGCTCGCTGCGGCAGTGGGGTCACCAGTTACGCGCGTGAGGAGTGTCATGTTGAGGTTTGCGCAAATGCTGGCGTAGGGCTCCTGGCCCAGGTCTTCAGCCATGCCTCGCTCCTGCATCCACGCGATCAACTCCGGGAAGTCCTTCCCCGCCGGCGCGATCACGAACAGCAGGACGAAACCGTCGAGACACTTCACCACCCCGGACCCGGGAATCGGGAACGGCAACAAACCGACAGAGCCTGTCCGCACACGGTTGCGCTTCTGTAGGTCCCAGGTCTGCATCGCCGTTTCCTGGTTCATCGAAAGCGCCTCTTGCGCTGAGACATCGACGAGTTGGCCCTCGCCCGTGGCGTCCGCGTGGAGCACCGCGATCAGCGTCCCCTGCGCAGCGTGGATGCTCGCGGAGATGTTGGCCTGGTTGCCATAAATCATATTCGGCGGGTCAGCCATCTCCCCGGCGAGCGTCATGATCCCGCCCATCGCCTGCCCAACGATGTCGCTGTACGCGTACCCGGAGTGTGGCCCCGTCTGTCCGAACCCGGTGACGGAGGTGTACACCAAGGACGGTTTGAACCCTCGCAACGCCTCGAAACCAAGCCCGCGGGCAACAAGGTAGCCGACCGGGTAGTCCTCCAACACGACATCCGCGGAAAGCGCCAGCCGTCGCGCGGTCTCCTGGCCGCCACCGGTGTTCAGATCCAGCACGACCGACTTCTTCGAAGTGTTATGCACCCAGAAAGCGAGGCTGCTATCGACGTTTTCGCCCAGGACATCGATGAACGGCGGCGTGTGCCGCTGGCGCCCGCCATCCGGCGGCTCAACTTTGATGACGTCCGCGCCGAGATCGGCCAACAACCTCCCGCAGTACGAGCCAACCTCATCCGTGAACTCGACGATCCGCAGCCCGTCGAGGGCGCGCGCAGCCATCAGTTCGCGTTCCCCGCGCCTGCCAGGTCGCACAGCTGGATGTGCAGGGCGGATCGGGACATTGCGTACTCCAGGATGGTTTGTGTCGGGCGAAGTATACGGCAAACCCTCTCACTGTACGCGGGTGCACGGCGCTGAGGGTGGGCGTCAGAGTTTTGCACGGCAACGTGCTGGGTTCCGTTGGCCCTGAGCCTGTCGAAGGGCCGGTCACACTCGAACCATGGACAGCGGCGTGTTCATCCTTCGACAGGCTCAGGACGAACGGGGGCGACAGGCGGAACGACGTGAAAATCCAACCAGGACAAGGCGCACGCAAAACTTTGACGCCCACCCCGGCGCCGAACCCCTATCCACGGGCAGTGCTATCCTGTCGGCAATGGACAGCCGACCCGTGGGAATCTTCGATTCGGGTGTGGGCGGCTTGAGCGTCCTTCGCCATTTTCAGCGCCTCGCTCCCCATGAACGCCTTATCTACTTTGCAGACACCGCCTGGTTCCCCTATGGCGCGCGCCCGGCGGCCGAAGTCCGCAAACGCGCATTCGCCATCACGGATAGGCTCCTCGTTGCCGGGTGCAAGCTGATCATCGTTGCCTGCAATACGGCCTCGGCGGCCGCGATTGCGGACCTTCGCCAGGCCTGGGATATCCCCTTCGTGGGTATGGTCCCCGGCGTCAAGCCTGCCCGTTCGGCTTCGAAATCCGGCCGCGTCGTCATCCTCGCGACGGACGGCACGTTCGATGGCGAACTCTTCTCCCGCGTTGTCGATGAGTTTGGCGGCGTACACATTGAGTCGGTCCCCGGTACGGGCCTCGCGGAACTCGTGGAACGCGGGAAGGCCGGTACCGTTGAAGCCCGTGAGGCTGTGCGTAACGCCCTTGCGGCCCCCCTATCGAGGGGTGCCGACACCGTCGTACTCGGTTGTACGCACTACCATTTCCTCGCCGAGGACATCCTTGCCGAGTTCCCCGAGATCACACTAATCGATACCAGCGAACCCGTGGCCCGCCGCGCCATCCAGCTCCTGGAAGAGCAACAATTGACTGCCCCGGCGGGACAGCAAGGGGAACTCGACCTCATCGTCTCCGGCGACCGCGACTCCTTCAAGGCCGCGATGGCCGCGCTCGGCTTCCAACCCACGCACCAAGAGGCAACGCGTTGAACTACTTCGAAAAGCTCGCGAAGCGCAGCCGCGATGCGGAGACGCTCGTCTGTGTCGGGCTCGACCCGGAGTTCTCGCGGCACGAACCGGAGAAGGTTGCCGCCTACAACCGCGCCATCATCGATGCGACCGCGGAATACGCGGCCTGCTACAAGCCCAACATCGCCTTCTACGAGCAGTGGGGACTCCCCGGCCTGCGAGCCCTCGAAGAGACGCTCGCTGCCATACCCCCGGGCATTCCCGTCATCGGTGACGTGAAGCGCGGCGACATCGGCTCGACGGCGGCCGCATATGCCCGCGCCATGTTCGATAGTTGGGGCTTCGATGCGATCACGCTGAACGGCTATCTCGGTCGTGACAGCATCGAGCCCTTTCTGGTTTACGAAGACAAGGGCTTCTACCTCCTCTGCCGCACCTCTAATCCTGGCGCGGCCGACCTCCAGTACCTCGACGTAGCGGGCGGCCACAAGCTCTACGAACAGGTTGCGCTCACGGTCACGCAGTGGTCGCCGCGTATCGGCCTTGTCGTCGGCGCGACGGCGCCGGCCGAACTTCGGCGCATCCGTGAACTGGTCCCGAACGCCTCGCTCCTCATCCCTGGCGTCGGCGCGCAGGGTGGCAAGCCCGCCGAGGTCATTGCTGCCGCGGGCGCTGCACCCGGAACCCTCGTCGTCAGCGCCTCGCGCTCGATCTACTACGCATCGGACGGCCACGACCTGCTCGAAGCTGCCGCGACCGCGGCCCGCACGCTGCGCGACGAACTTAACGCCGCTGCAGCCGCCCAACCTGTCGCAGCGAGGGCATAGACTGAGCATGGACGGGGACTCCGACTCCCAATCCGAAACACGACCGGCGAAGGCGAAAGCGTTGGCCATCCAGCCGGTGGTCGGTCACGTGTATCGTATGCGCCGCCAGCACCCTTGCGGCGGCTGGGAATGGACCGTCTACCGAACTGGCGCGGATATCGGGATGGAGTGCACC
The DNA here is from genome assembly GCA_034437915.1 of Dehalococcoidia bacterium. Classification (GTDB taxonomy): domain Bacteria; phylum Chloroflexota; class Dehalococcoidia; order Tepidiformales; family Tepidiformaceae; genus JACRBT01. The sequence goes on from DAOTTM010000061.1 coordinate 18,903, forward strand.
ACCTGTCAGCGCAAGGTCATGCTGGACCGGCACCGATTCGAATCACGCGTCAAAGGGAGGGCCGTCCCTGCCGACTGATAGCGACGCCCTCGGCCTGCCGCTGCTGCAACAGCGGCCCTTCCGCATGCTCACGTTTTCGCGCTTCGCCTCGCGCATCGCCCAGAACGCGATCAACTTCGCCCTCGTCTTGCTCATCGTCGAGGAGACAGGCAAGACCATCTATAGCAGTCTCCTCGTGCTTGCGCTCGTCCTCCCTGCCACACTTTTCGGCATTTTCGCCGGGGTGGCCGCCGATCATCTCCCTCGCCGCCCGCTCATCTTGCTGGGAAACCTCGTCCGCGCAGCGATCTGTCTGTATGCCGGCCTGCACCTCGGAGGCGTTCCCTCTTACTACCTCGTGGCATTTGCGTTGGCCGCCGCCTCGCCATTCGCGAGTTCCGCGGAAGGCGCAATCCAGCCCCTGATCGTGGAGCGAACGCGTCTCGCCAAGGCAAATGCGATAAGCCACGCCGTGGGTGGCGTGGCCCAACTCATTGGCTTCGGGCTGCTCACGCCCCTGGTCCTGCGTGTCTTTCGCGAGCCACACATTCTCTTCTTCGCCTGCGCCGGACTCTACCTCGTTGCTGCTGTGTATGGTGTCGCGATCGGACGCATCCGCAGCCCCCAGCGGCAGGAGGTCGGCGGTTCCACGGAGGGCAGCTGGTGGTCCGCCGGCTGGCGCCAGATGCAATCCGATCCGGCGGTCATGCACGCCGCCGTGGAGCTGACGCTGATTTCGGCGGCGGTGATCATCCTCGGTGGCCTCATACCGAAGTACATTGATGATGTCCTCGGCCTACCCGTGGATGTCGGCGTCGTGATCCTCATGCCCGGCGCGCTCGGCGTTGCGCTCGGCCTTCGCGTGGCGGGGTTCCTTGCCCACCGCGTGGCCCACACCTTGCTGGCGACGGGCGGCTTCGTGAGCTTTGTCGTGCTCCTCGCGCTTCTGTCCGCGGTGAACCCACTTGCGGACTTCCTGGGCGGATACGGATTCCTCTCCTGGCTGAATTCCGTGGAGATCGGCTCGTTCGATGGCGGCGGTATTGTCGCCATGGTCCTTGTCGCCCCGCTGGGGTTCGCCTATGCGCTCGTCACCGTGGCCGGCCATACCGTCCTCCAGGACCGCGTGCCCATCCAGCTTCTCGGACGCGTGGGCGCTACCCAGGCGGCGATGGCGGCACTCGCTGCGTCGCTCCCCGTCGTTATCTTCGGTGCGCTCGGCGATTGGCTGGGCGTGCCCATCGTCATGGCAATGCTCGCGGGAGTGATCGGCGCCTTCGCTGTCGTAAACCTCCGCACAGCGTCGGCCTAAAGACTCTGATGACTGAGCGTGGGTCACTCAGAACTCAGAACTTGAGAATTCAGAACTTCCCGCTCAGATGGGTAGCCAGCCCATGCGCGCCGCGATCATCGCCGCCTCCGTTCGGCTTGCGGCGCCCAGCTTGCCGAGGATCGTCCCCACGTGGAATTTCGCCGTGTTTTCCGTGATTCCGAGCCGCAGGCCGATCCCTTTGTTTGGCAGCCCGAGCGCCATGAGCCGAAGAACTTCGTGTTCGCGCGCGCTCAACACCTCGGCATCGACAGGGCGAATCCGTGCGTGAGCCTCGCCGAGGACGGCCCGCAAGACCTCCGGCGCCAGCGCCACTATCCCGCTCGCGGCGGCGGTGATTGCCGCTACGAGTTGGTCCGCGTCGGCGTCGTTCAGGAGGACTCCCCGCGGGGAGGCAGCGCCCCCCAGCAACGCGAGAGCAGTCTCGGTGTCATCCACCATCACGACTGCAGGAAACGCCAGCTCTCGCATGGCCACCGGCGGCCATTGCTCCGCGCCTTGGCCCTGGAGGCTGATCAGTGCGACATCGGTTTCCGTCGGCCAGCCCAAAACCTCAAGTCGCTCGGGGCCGAAGTCTCCCACGACGTCGATCCCGGCGCATCCTTCGAGCAGGGCGCGCAGCCCCGCCCGGATAGCCGGGAAAGCGGCGTAGATGGCAACACCGATGCTGCCACCCGCACCGCCTTCATGAGCTTCCCCGATCAAGCCGCGTTCGGTTTCCACTGAAGCACCGCTTCGTGGACAAAGGTCTCGATAATCGCTGTTGGTACGGCAAGCGCCATGCCCCCGTCGATCATCGAGTTGATGCCGACCAGCGCACCCGTCGCGTCGACAAGCGGACCGCCGGAATTGCCGGGCGCGAGGCGCAGGTCCGCGCGGATCAACCGCCGTTCCGCGCCTCGCCAGCCGGTTATCGTTGCGCTCGCGATCACGCCAAACGTGACGAAGCCGCGCTGGCCCCATGGATTTCCGACGCCCATCACCAGCGCGCCGACCCGCGCAACGTCCGATTGTGCCTCGCGGGCAATCGGCGACAGGTCACTCGCTTGGGCGCGCAACAGCGCCAGGTCGTTCACAACATCGCGCGCCACAACTATCGCGGCGGCTGTTCGACCATCGGGCAAAACGATCTCGGCCGCCGCATCCGGCACGACGTGATGGTTGGTGACGATAAGGCCATCGGCGTCCCAGATGGTGCCTGTTCCTCCTCCGGCGCGGCTCTTCACAGCGACGATCGACCGTTGCACGCGTTCAGCGACCGAAGCGAGCGCATGTTCAATTGTGTCGTTCATGCGCGTTCACCGATCGTAACGGCCAGCTCTTTCCGTTCGCCGCCGCGGAGGACGATGGCGGCAACCGTCTTGCCGATCTGGTCGCTCCCCAGGCGCGATTGGAGGTCGCCCGGGTCCGCAATCGTTTGCCCGGCGAACGAAACGACAAGGTCGCCGACGACAAGGCCGCCTTTGTCCGCCGGGCTACCCGGCTCCACGGACATCACCATGAGGCCGTGTTCGCTCGCTTCTGGCACCTTCGCCTTCGACGCGTCCGGCACGCGAACCGGCTGGGTGACGATGCCAAGGTACCCGCGCTTCAGGCGTCCGCCTTTGAGCAGGGCTTCGACGATGGTGTTCACCGCGGCGGAAGGGAGTGTGAGTCCCGCCCCGCGGCCTAGCCGGGAGCTATTGATCCCGACGACGTGGCCTTCGACATCGATCAGCGGCCCGCCGCTGAAGCCTGGATAAAACGTGGTATCGCTGCGGAGGAAGCTCTCGATCGTGTTCCCGGAACCCGTGCGCCAGGAGCCGCCGACCATGCTTACGACACCGTTCGAAACGGTCACGCCGCCGCTTTCGGGCCGTCCAACCGCAAGGACGATCTGACCGACACGTGCTGCATCAGCCGCGATCACAGCCTGCGCTCCGACCGCTTCGATGCGCAGCACCGCGAGGTCGCTGCCTGCATCCCGCCCTGCGAGCTTGGCCGAGGCGCTCGTGCCGTCGGGCATCCCCACGACGATGTCCTCTTCGCGCTCGATTACGTGGTCTGAAGTGACGACCACGCCCGCGGCGCCCGGCCAAAGAACGCCGCTCGCCGGGAATCGTCGCCGCGCGCTCACCATGACCGTTGATTTCGCGGCCGCCGCCACCGCATCGGCCATCCCATCCGATAGCGCCTTCAGCAGGTCTGTGCCGCTCGTCTGTTCTGACATCTTTGCCTCCATCGGCCGAAACCGAAATGTAATGTCGTCAGCTTGCCTCACCGGGGGCCACTCCACACCACCCGGTTCGGTAGGCGGGGCGACGCATTCGGGTAGCCGCCTGCTCATGCCCGCGGGAGACGCCCGTAGGTGATGGCGAGGTCGCGCAACCACCCGGTTCGATCGCCTGGCAGTTGTTCCCACGAAAAACGCCAGCCCCATTGCCCCGCGGCGACACCCGGCGTGTTCATCCGCGCCTGGGAGCCCATCCGCAGGACATCCTGCATGGGCACGATCGCTGTCCGCGCGACCGACGCATAGGCTGCCCGGATGAGGTCATCCACGATCTCGGACCCGTCCCGCGCAAGGTAGTGAAGCACGCGTTCGCGCTCCCAATCGGGCAGGGCGGCGAACCACCCTGCCGTTGTGTCGTTATCGTGTGTGCCGGTGTATAGCACGGACTGGCGCACGTGATTGTGGGGGAGATAGGCGTTGTCGGCCTTGTCCCCAAAGGCGAATTGCAGCACATTCATGCCCGCGAAGCCAAGGTCATCGCGCAGCCCGTGCACCTCTGGCGTGATGATCCCGAGGTCCTCAACGAGGATTCGCTCATGGCGTCCGCGCAGTTGGGCGGCATCAAACAGCGCTTGACCAGGACCTGGTGTCCACCAGCCATCCTCCGCGGTTTGGCTGTGCGGCGGGATCTCCCATACTGCTTCGAAGCCGCGAAAGTGATCGATACGCACTTCATCCACCAGCGACAATGTGTGATGGAGCCGCCGGGTCCACCATGCAAAGCCCTCGGCCTCGTGCGTCCGCCAGTCGTATACCGGGTTTCCCCAGCGCTGCCCGGTCGCCGAAAACGCATCTGGCGGCACGCCCGCGACGACCGTTGGATGCCCATCCTCGCCCAATTTGAACAGCTCCCGATGTCCCCACACGTCCGCGCTATCGAAATCCACGAAGATGGGGATATCTCCGATCAGGCTGATCGACCGCGTTAGCGCGGCGTCGTGGAGCGCTCCCCATTGGCCAAAGAACAGCCATTGCACGAACGCGTGAAAGCGAATCTCATCCGCCAACCGCTCCCGCAGTTCGAGTCCTTCCCTTCCCCCGGCATCGCGGACGCCCGGCGGCCAGTCCGTCCACGGACTCTCCAAATGGTCGCGAAACGCGCGAAACGTGGCGTACTCGCGAAGCCACCATTCGTGTTCCAGCTCGAACTCAGTCATCTCGGCTTCTCGCCCAGCCGCGATGAATCGGCCAAACGCGCAGCGCAGGAAGCGGATTCGCTGTTCCTGGGCGAACTCGAAGTCCACCTGGGGCGCCCACCCTGATTGCGCGAACTCAATCTTCGGATAGTCAAGGAACCCGTCCCGGACGAGGAATTCCGGGGATATCAGCATCGGGTTGCCCGCGAAGGACGACCTTGCCGAGTAGGGTGAGTTGCCCGGCCCCGTGGGCCCCAAGGGCATCATCTGCCAGCAGGTTTGGCCCGCCGCCGCCAGCCAATCGAGGAAGTTGTAGGCTTCGGGACCGAGATCGCCGATGCCATACGCCCCCGGCAACGACGTGATGTGGAGCTGGATCCCTGCCCGCCGATGTCCGGGTTCCGCGAAATCGCTTGCATCCACTTCCATCAGTATCGAAGACCCGGCCCGCGCAGTCGATGAGGCCGAGTGTTTGCGCCGGACGACGAGCAATCTGCCCGCATCCTCGCACTCCGCTACAATCCGTTCCTATTGGAGGTTCCCCATGTCCACCGTTCAAACCGCACTCGGCCCGATCGACGCATCACAGCTCGGCGCCGTGCTCTCCCACGAACACGTCCTCGTCGCCATGGGCGAAGACAACCACCACTACCCCTGGCGCTACGATTGGGACGCCACCCGCGCAACGGCCATCCGCGAACTCAGCGAAGCGAAAGCGGGCGGAGTAGATACGATCATCGACCTCACGACGCCGGACCTCGGCCGCGATGTCGAGTTCATTCGCGATGTCTCCCGTGCCTCCGGCATGAATGTCGTCGTCGCCACCGGTATCTGGCGCGATGTGCCCCGTTCCTTCTGGGCGCGCGACCTCGACGAGATCGCCGACATCTTCGTCCGCGAAATCGAAGTCGGCATCGGCACGACCGACATCAAGGCCGGCGCAATCAAGGTGGCGAACGATGCCGGCGGCGTCACCCTGGAAGGCGAACGCATCCTCCGTGGCGCTGCCCGTGCGACGAAGCGCACCGGCTGCCCAATCAGCACCCACCATTGGGCCATCGAAAAAGTGGGCCTTCGCCAGGTCGAAATCTTCGCGATGGAGGGCGTCCAGATGGACCGCGTCTGCATCGGCCATAGCGCCGACACCACCGACGTTGGATACCTTGAGTCGCTCCTCCACGCCGGTGTCTATCTTTCCATGGACCGCTACCCCGGCGGCGCCGGACGGGCTGTCTGGCGCCAGCGCAACGAGACGGTGAAGGCTCTGATTGATCGGGGCTGGGCGAACCGCCTCATGCTCGGCCACGACTACGCCCCCGCCGCCGTCCTTTCTGGCCACCCTGCGCCCGCCGCCACCGGCCCAACGCGTTACCTCTTTGTGACCAACGTTGCCATCCCCGCCTTCATCGAATCCGGCGTCCCCCAGGCCACCGTGGACATGATGATGCGCGACGTCCCGCGCGCCTTCCTCACGGGCGAACGCCTCTCATAAGCGACGGGGACCTCTCGGATCTCGGCTCTTCGGATCTCGACCTACGCCCCGTACATCTCCCGTGCCTGCCGCGCCAGCTCCGCGCGGAAGTCCGGGTGCGAAACGGCGACCAACTCCCGCGCCCGCTCCTTCAACGTCTTCCCGCGCAGCGTAGCGATCCCGTGCTCCGTGACGACATAATCGACATACGTGCGCGGCACCGTGACCACGCATCCCCGCTCGAACGTCGGCACGATGCGCGACACACGCTGACCCGTCGCGGACGGCACGGAGCTCGACGGCACGACGCTAATCGATTTGCCCCCGCGCGAATACGCCCCCGCGATCATGAACACTGTCTGCCCGCCAACGCCCGTGTACATCCGATAGTCGAGCGATTCCGCCGAGACCTGGCCCGTCAGGTCCACCACGAGCGCGTTGTTCACCGCCACGAAGTTCTCCTGCTGGATGAGCAGACGCAGGTCGTCCGTGTAGCCGAAGTCATACAGCTCGAACACGGGGTTGTTGTCGATCATCGCCAACTCTTCGGGTGGCAGCGCAACGCATGCGCTCCCCACAACTTTACCCGGGTGCAGACTCTTGTACCGCCCCGTGACCACGCCCGTCCGCACCAGCTCCGCGACGCCGCCCGTGATCAGCTCTGTCTGAAAGCCGAGGTCGTGCTTCTCCCCGAGGTACAGGCCCATTGACGCCGAGACGGTGCCGACGCCCAATTGCAGCGTGTCGCGGTCGTTGATCAGCTCCGACGCCACGAGCGTGCAAATCACATCGACGACTTCACGCTCTTCCTGGGACGGCTCGACGATCGGCAGCGACCCCGTCGGCGTCGTCCCTTCGACCAGCACGTCCAGTTCATCGACGTGGACAAAGTTGTCCCCGCCAGTGCGGATGAAATGCGGGTGCACCTCCGCGATCACGTGTTTCGCGCCGCGGATCGCCGTCTTCGAAAGCCACACGCCCGGCCCGAAGCTGCAGTAGCCGTGCTCATCCGGCGGCGACACAGGCACCAGGTAGTAGTCGGGCTTCGCCACCAGCCCCGGAGGCAACTCATTCGTTGCCCAAACGCCGATGGGCAGGTATTCCATCTCGCCTTTGTGGCAGGCGGCCCGGTTCAACACCGTCGCATAGTTGTCGTGGTGTTCGAACGCCCCCTCGATGCCGGGCTGGAGCCACGGCGAGGCCCCCGCCGGGTGGTCGATGCGTACGCCCCGCAATCCCTCGTTCTTCGCACGCGCAATAAGCGCGTTGCATAGCGTGTGTGGCGTGCAACTGTATGGCGCGACGGCCACCGTGTCGCCGGGTGCTATCCTCGCCACCGCCTCTTCCGCGCTCCGGACCTTATTCGCGTACCGAGTCATCCATTCCATCTTCGCCAACCCTCTGGGATTTCGCCGGAGCATACATCCTCTACCGCCCGGCTGTGATCCGCGAGAGTCGATCGCGCGCGGTTTGACCTCGCCCTCGCCCGCGAAGTCGGGAGAGGGGCGTGAGCGCGCGCGCGGCCAGCGTCCCGTGTAACATCGCCCCACATCCACCCGGAGCCATCATGGCCAGTTCCCGGCCATGACGGCATCTTCGCATCAGTACCGCGAGCGAGAGCAAGCGGAGCCCCAGCCCGCCCACCGAAGTTAAGCTCACCCAATCAGCCTCAGGAGGACCCCAGTGACCGACTACGAAAACATCCTCGTTGACACCGCGACGAACGGTGTCGCCACAATCACGCTCAACCGTCCGGAAAAGCTCAACGCCCTCAGCGTTGGCCTCCGCAACGATCTCGAGGCCGCCCTGCGCGAGCTCAACCCCGGCGACGCCGTGCGTGTCATTCGTCTGAAAGCGGCAGGCCGGGCCTTCTGTGCGGGCTACGACCTCACGCCGTCTCCCGGACGTCGCGCTGCCGCTACCGGTCCGCAGGGCACGCAGGCCTGGGAACTCGGAGAATCGCGCGTCGCTGTTGACCGCGAAAGCCTGCGCGAATCCGTCAACCGCTGGCTCTGGATGTGGTCCTACCGCAAACCGATCGTCGCCCAGGTCAACGGCTTCTGCCTTGCGGGCGGCGGTGAACTCGTCGGCGCCTGTGACATCATCTTCGCCGCCGAAGATGCGAAGTTCGGGCACCCCGCTTCGCGCGCCCTCGGCATCCCGCCCACCCTCGGCATGTGGCCCGCGAAGATTGGCATGCTCAAAACGAAGGAGCTGCTCTTCACCGGCGACATGATCGATGGCAAGGAAGCGGAGCGCATCGGCATGGTGAACCACGCCGTTCCCGCCGACAAACTCGACGAAGCGACAATGGCCTTCTGCAACCGCATCGCCAAACTCCCGCTCGATGCGCTGAGCGTGCACAAGCACGTCACTAACCGCTGGTTCGAGATCTCCGGGCTGCGCACCGCCGCCGCCGAAGGCGCCGAATTCGACGCCATCTACCATGAAACCTCCGCCTTCCGGGAGTTCGGGCGCATATCCAACGAGCAGGGCCTCAAGTCCGCCCTCGCCTGGCGCGATGACCCCTTCGGCGATGGCCGCACCGCCATCCGTCGCGAATAACGGAGCGCTCGAATCCTCATCGACCCTTCGGAGCAGCGCAGCCTCATGAGCGCAATGCCTGAGGGGCTACGTCCATGGTCATGCGCCGCCTCCAGGACCCCGTTACGGTCTGGTCCCGTCCCGGACCTTCACGGCCAGCCCGGAAATCGCTTCCAGGCATACGCGGTGCGCCACCTCCGCGGTGATGCCCGCGGAGTCGAACGGCGGGCAGACCTCTACCACATCCATCGCCACGAGCGGTAACGTCGTCGCGACGCGACGGACCGCGCGCAGCAGTTCGCGGGCGGAAAGGCCCCCGGGTTCGGGCGTGCCCGTCCCCGGCGCGAATGCCGGGTCGAGCACGTCGATGTCGATGGAAAGGTAGAGGTGCTCGGCGCCGTCGAGCGCCTCGGCGATGGCCAGGTCCAGCACGTGGTCGAACCCGCGCTCCTCGATCTCATAGGCGGTGTGGCTACGCATGCCCTGTTCGCGCATCCAGTCGAGCACGTCGGGAGGCGGCCAGTAACCCCGCAGGCCAACCTGCACGAAGTTGCGTCCCGCCACGTGGCCGCCCTCGATAAGCCTGCGCATCGGCGTGCCGTGGCTGAGATGCACGCCGAACGAAGCGTCCGCCGCGTCGGCGTGGGCATCGAAGTGGAGTACGCCAAGGCGCCCGCCGTACCGCTCGGATACCACGGAAGCGCTTGGGTAGGTGATGGAATGGTCCCCGCCGAGGACGATAGGGATGACGTCCGGCGCCGCCTCGTAGAGGGTCCGGAGCGTGGCACGGATGATGTCGTGGTTGCGGTCGATCTCCGCGGGGATGCAGGGCGCGTCGCCGTAGTCCACGCCCCTCAGGTAGTCGAACGGCGAAATGCCAAGCCCGAGGTGGTGCAACGACGACTGTGTCAGGTTACTGGCGGCGCGGATGGCCCTCGGACCAAAACGCGCGCCTGGCCGGTGCGTCACAGCCATGTCAAACGGGGCGCCCACAACGGCGAAGTGAGGACGCAGTTCGCGCAGGTCTTCGGGCGCGGTCACCCAGGGTAAGTGGAGGAACGTCGAGATGTTCGCATAGGCGGGATACGGGCGCGGGTCGGACATAAGGCCTCAGTGCACAGGGCTGCGCGGGGCGAAGCCACGGCGCATCGTATTCTCGGTGATCGTGCGAGCGACGACGAAGTTGAGGAGATAGTCGGGGCCGCCGGCCTTCTCGCCCGAGCCAGAAAGACCGAGGCCGCCAAACGGTTGGCGCCCGACGATCGCCCCTGTTGTCTTGCGGTTGATGTAAAGGTTGCCGACGCGGAAGCGGCGCCGGGCCTCGGCAATGTGGCCCGGGTGGCGCGAATACACGCCCCCGGTCAGCGCAAAGGGCACGGCGAGCGCGTCCTCCAGTGCCTCATCGAAGGACGCAGCCTGGGACAGGAGGAGGAGCGGCCCGAAGATCTCCTCGCGCACCAGCCGCGAATCGTGGCCGATGCCTTCGAACACTGCGGGAGCGACGTAGTGTCCCTCTCCCCCCGGGATGATCGCGCGCGCAAGCAGTCGCCCCTCGCGTTCGGCCAGGTTCACGTATTCCTCGATGCGGGCCTTCGCCTCCGCTGAGATGACTGGCGGCACGAAGGTGTAGGGGTCCTCGGGCGCGCCGACCACCAGGCTTTCGACGGCCGCTGCCAGTCGTTCGCGGAACGGCGCATATGCCTGCCCGACGACGATCACCCGGCTACAGGCGCTGCACTTCTGTCCGGCGAATGCGAAGGCGGAGGCGATCACGCCAACCACCGCCTCGTCCAGGTCCGCATCCTCGTCGATCACGATCGCGTTCTTGCCGCCCATCTCGAGGATCGCCCGCTTCAGCGCTCGCTGGCTCGGCGCGACCTCGGCGACAGCGCGCGCGATCCGCAGCCCGACCGCCTGGCTCCCCGTGAATGCGACAAGGCTGATGCGCGGGTCGCGGACGAGGGCGCCGCCGACCGTCTCGCCAGGCCCCGGCAGGTAGTTCACGACTCCCGGCGGGAGACCGGCCTCGTGCAGCAGTGCGACGAAGCGTGCGGCGATGAGCGGCGTCTGTTCGGCGGGCTTGAGCACCGCCGTGCACCCCGCCGCCACCGCCGCGGAGGTCATCCCGGCAAGGATCGCGAGCGGGAAGTTCCAGGGGGCGATGACCACGGCGACGCCGCGCGGTTCATACCGGTACTCGTTGTGTTCTCCCGCCGGGCTGAGGAGCGTTTGCCCGCTTTCCAGCCGTTCGGCCTCGCCAGAGTAGTAGCGCAAGTAGTCGATCGCCTCACAGACATCGCCATCGGCTTCGCGCCACGGCTTGGCAGCCTCGAAAACTTCGAGGGCAGCCAGTTCATAGCGGCGCGCCTCCAGGAGATCCGCCGCGGCGCGGAGCAACCAGGCGCGTTCCCGAGCGGGCGTCTCTCTCCATTCTTCGAACGCGTCCACAGCCGCGGACACTGCCGAATGCGCCAGTGCTTCGTCCGCCAGCGCCACGCGGCCGACGACGGTGGCGGGCGAGGCAGGCGACGTGATCTCCGCCACTTCGCCGCCGCGAACCTCCTTCCCCGCCACAATCGGATAGACGGCGCGGCCAAACTGTCCGCGGACCTCGGCCAGGGGCGAGTCCATCCGCTCGCGCACTTCAGGGAGGTAGAACTCAAGCGGAGGCGCATGTTGAAATAAGTCAATGTCTCCGTCCGTGGCGATCAACCCTGGTTTTCGGAGTCCCGAAGCATCGCTGGCATCCGGGCGCGGGTATGGCGCTCGCAAGAGCTCCGCCGGGTCGCCCTCTTCATGCCCGTGGACGAGCCACGATTCGTTCGAGGTGTTCTCCAGCAGGCGACGGACGAGATACGCCATGCCGGGGATGACGGCGCCGACGGGCATGTACACCCGCGTGCGGTAGCCGGCCCGCTGCACCGCTTTGCGCAGCCCTTCCGCCATCCCGTAGAGCATCTGGAACTCCACGTCCGCCACCGGCAGCCCCACCCGCTCGGCGCGCTCCATCGCCTGCGCGATCGAGCGCGGGTTGTGGGAGGCGAAGGCCGGCCTCAAGACCGGATAGGCCGCCAGGAGCTGTTCCGTACAGCGTTCGAAGTTGGCGTCCGTCCCGTCTTTCTCCTCGAAGACGGGCGGCTCGCGTCCTTCCTGCCCGGCCAGCAACACCTCCTCATCCCAGTACGCCCCCTTCACCAGGCGGACCGTCAGCGGCGCCTGGCGACGCTGAGCGAGCGCCCGGATCCGCGCGATCACGTCGATCGCGTCCTTCAGATACGCCTGGACGACCACGCCTACATCTGGCCAGTCCTCAAATTCGGGCGTGCTGAGCACGTCTTCGAGCACGGCGAGCGTGGTGTCGCGGTAGCGGTATTGTTCCATGTCGATGTTGACGAAGGCGCCGCGTTGGCGGGCCTCGCGGAACAAGGGTGCCAGCCGTGCACGCACTCGCTCACTGGTCGCCTTCGGCGCGGCCGGTTCGAAGTGCGCCGTCAGGGCCGAGAGCTTGAGCGAGACGTTCGCCTTGCGGATGGGGTCCGCAGCCGCGTCCGGCGTGGCGAGCGTCATGATCAGGTCCGTATAGCGCGCGTCGTAATCCTTTGCCTCCCGCTCGCTGAGCACCGCCTCGCCGAGCAGGTCAACCGTCACCGCCACCCCCGCATGGTGCAGTTCGCGGATGCGTACTGACGCTTCCGCCGGCGTCGCGCCCGCGATGAAACGCCCGGCCATGGTCTTGACGCCTTCGCGGACCACGCGTGAGAGCACGGGCCTGAAGGCTCCGCGCTGCGCCGCCGAGGCGCCCACTTTCACGCTCAGATGGCGGGACTCACGGAAGTACTCGCGCACATGGTCAGCGACCGCGCGCGATGAACGGAGCGTGGGCAAGACGTCCACGAACTGGAGGAGCTTGACGCGAAAATCTGGGTCGGAACTTGCCCACGCGAGGAGCCGCTCCTGCCACCATGCGGGCGAGAGCGTGATAAGGCGCTCGGGCTCGACGGTCTCCAGCAGCGCGCGTCCACGCGCCAGGATCATTTGCTCCATCTGGTCGCGCTCTTTCACATTGAGAGCTTAAGTGACCCGACCCCGGCGCGGGAAGACCAGTTCGGCGACACCCGCGTTTCTCCCACGAGAATGAACCTCGTCGGCCCCGGATTGGCACCCTCGCTCGTTCCGGTGCTCCGTTCGCCCCGCCCCCCTTGCTAAACCACCCGCCACTGCACGAGCGTGTACTGCTCGGGATCGGTGTGGTCTTCGAAGACCGCCTCCACCTTCGCCCCAATGACCACTTTCTGCTCACGGTCACCCAGGAGATTGCCGACCATGCGCACGTTTCCTGCCCCTGGCAGTTCAACGAGCACGGCAATGTAAGGCACGCCGTTCTTCAGCGCCGGGTGGACCGGATACCACGAACGCTCCCACGAATAGATCGTGCCGCGCGGCTCCACTTTGCCCCAGCCCATATCGAAAGAAAGGCACTTGTGGCAGCAGAATTCCGGGCCCCATTGGAACGTCCCGCAGGCGTTGCACTTCTGCACGACCAACTCGTGCCGCTTGGTTCCTTCCCAGAATTCTTCACCAAGGCCATCCGCGGCCGCCGCCGGGGCCGGGAGTCCCTCGGGCAGGTAGTGCTTCTGCATCGTCGCTTCGGTCATATCAATCTCCTTCACGCGTCACAACGGGGACGCTGTCGTCTCCTACGGATTAGGACGCGTCTGTCGCCAGGATCAGATCGCTGACCGGTTGGACCATCGGCCCGCTGGTGATCATCGAAATGTTCACGTCGTCCACCTGGCACGTAGATGTGCCACGCACCTGTCGCACAGCTTCGTGGATGAGCCCGAGGCCGTGCATGTAGCACTCGGCCAGGTTACCGCCGGACGTGTTCAACGGGAGCTTGCCTCCGAACGCCGAGAAATTCTCCGGCGTAAAGAAATCGTTGACGTCTTCCGGCTTGCAAAATCCGTGTTCGACCATGCTCATGAGCACGCCGCCCGTGAAGTTCTCATAGCTCTGGAGGACATCGACATCTTCCGGGCCGACGCCCGCCATAGCGTAGAGTCGTGGCGCCAGGGTCTTGAAGTTCGAAGTGCCATAGTCCGGCGCGTTGTGCGCGGCGGCCGCCTGCCGGAAGTCCGTGCCCTGGGCTGCCGCCAGGATGTAGGCGGGCTTCTGCTTCATGTCCTTCGCCCGCTCGGAGGTCGTCACGATCATCGCCGCCGCGCCGTCGTTTTCCAGGCAGCAATCGAAGAGGTGGAACGGCTCGACGATCCAACGGGAGTTGTCGTAGTCCTCTTCGGTCAGTTCCCGGCCACGCATGACGGCGCGCGGGTTGTGCTGCGCGTGGGCGTAGCTGGACAAGGCGATGGCCCGGAGTGCCTCTTGCTTGATGCCGTGCTCCCACATGAAGCGGTTGACGCGCATCGCGAACGACTGCGCGGGTGACATAACGCCATACGGTGCCGTGAAGGCCCCGGCGCCCGGGGCGAACTTCACCGGCGCGCCCTGCCCGAAGCGCCCGAACTGGCCCTGGGCGAGCCCGCGGTACACCACGCAAACATCGATGTACCCCGCCGCCACTGCTGCCGCCGCGTTCGCCACGGCGCCGGACCCGCCGCCACCGCCGCCGCCCCAGAACATGTTGCTGAAGCCGATGTGGGGGATGCCGAGGGCCGCGGCGAGCCGGGGCGGGTCGTTGCGGTCGTTGCTGAACGAGGCGAAGCCATCGATGTCGCGCACACTGATGCCCGCGTCGTCCGCCGCGTTGATGATCGCCTCGAGCGTCATCTTGAATTCCGGGTCGGGCGAGGCGCCACGTTTGTAGTAGCGCGTCTCCCCCAGGCCCGCGATCGCCGTCTTCCCTCGAATCGTTCGTTCTTCCGTCATCTCTCGACTGCTTCTCCTGGCGTGATCCGCCGATGGGTCGGAATCATACGCCGAAGTCCACAAGGCGGGTAGCGTCACATCACCGAGCCGTCAATCCAGTTCTCGATGGCCAGCCCGGGTATGCGGTCGAAGTGGCGCCGGTTGCCGGTCACCAGAGCACCGTGCTCAAGGCAGATCGCCGCAATAAAGAGATCGGCGTCGGCAAGCTTTCGCCCTTGCCGCTCCAGTAATGCCTTCAAGTCCCCGAAGATTCTGGCTCCTTCGATGGTCAAGCCCAATAGCCGGACTTCGAGGAGGAACTGAACTACCAACTGACGCCCGTGGTGGGGGTCGTGCGACTTCGCCGCGCCGTAACTTAGCTCGGCCACTGTGATGACCGTTGTCCAAAGCGTGCCCCGCTCAGCTTCCATCCGCGCTGCCACGCGTCTGTTACCTCGAACGGCTCTCGACCACAACGTCAGTGTCGAGCACCTTCACGAATCGGGATCAAGTCCATTCGACCGGGCTGCGTAGATTGCATCCACGTCCCAATCGATCTCCTTCCCTCCCGCATCCGCGATCGCCTGAAGCGCACGAACCGTGGCGGCTCGTTGTTCAGGTGACCGGTAGTCTCCGCATAGCGCCCGCTCAATGATCGTAATCGCCTCGGCGCTGAGGCTACGGCGCTCCCGTGCTGCTTGTGCGCGGAGTCGCTCCAAGAGAACCGGGGGTATGTTTTTTAGCGTCAACGAACTCATACAACCAGTATGGTGCCGCATCGGTGGCGCGACAAGTGGCCTCCTTCGCGTGAAGGTAACTAACCGTCGGCAGGCGGAGCGCAGTAACGCGCGGCGTAAATCGCGTCCACATCAATCTCCGTGTCCTTGCCGCCCGCCTCGGCAAGTTCGCGTAGCCTCTCCGCGGTTCGTGCCCACCTTTCGACAGCCCAAATCCCCCGTATGTAACGCATGATCGAGAATCATGAGCGCTTCAGCGCTGAGGCTCCGATGCTCACGGGCCGCCTGTTGTCGGAGCTGCTCCAGCAATGGCGGCGGAAAGTTTTTCAACGTCAAAGAACTCATGACACCAGTGTGGTTCCATTCAGGTGCCATCTGCAAGTACGCTCCGCTGTTCTCCGACCGAACCTACCCCCGGTACGCCTTCAGCTTCTCGATATCGAACCCGAAGACCTTGGCCGCGTTGAGGCCGAGGATGTTGGCGCGTTCGTCATCGCTGAGGTGACCCATCGTGCGTTCGATCGCCTGCGCGCTGTGTGGCCACGAACCCTCGTGGTGGGGGTAGTCGTTGGCCCAGAGGAAGTTCGCTGAGAGGTCATAGCTCCGCATCAGGTCCACGCCGGGCGGGTCCTCCTGGAAGGAGGCGAAGCAGTGCTGCTTGAAGTACTCGCTCGGCAGCATCTTGAGCTTCGGGAAGGCCCAGAAGTGGTGGTGCTCATAGGCTTCGTCCATGGCGCGGAGCATCCACGGCACCCAGCCGATGCCCGCTTCGATGCTCCCGAATTTCAGGCCCGGGAAGCGGTCGAGCACACCCGAAGAGCAGATCGTGACGATCGGCTCAGCCGTCGGGGCGAGCGAATGGATGACGTAGTTGATGATCGCGCCGCCGTTCCCCTTCGTGCCGCGTGGGTCCTTGCCCGTCGAAACGTGGAAGGTGAACGGGAGGCCGGTGTCCTGGATTGCCGCCCAGAGTCGGTCGTACTCCGGGTTGTTGTAGTTGATGTCGTCCGGCGTCCCCGGTCCCCAGGTGGGCTTGCAGGGCAGGCTGAACCCACGGAACCCGAGCTTGGCCGTGCGGGTGATCTCGTCGATCGCGCCCTGCATATCGCCCGTCGCGACGCAGGCAAGCGGTGACATCCGGTCGTAATAGTCGCCGAATACTTCCCAGGCCCAGTCGTTGTAGACACGGCACTGCGCGTTGGCGAACACCGGGTCTGGCGTCGCCCACATCTGTAGCCCGCGGTTCGGGAAGATGATCTCGGCATCGATGCCGTCGCGCGCGTGGTCCTTGAGACGATTCTCCGGGTCGCTCTTGCCCACCTCGGCCCGCTCTTTGTCCTCGCCCTGCATGCGCAGGTCGCGGATTTTCGACGGTTTGTAGCCTTCCACCACCGACCATTTCACGCCGTTCGCATCGACCTCGATGCGTGAAAGGCGGTGGCGGTACTTCTCATCGATGCGCTCCACCCAGAGGTTCGGCGGTTCGCTCACGTGGCAATCGGCGGAAACCATAAGGTACTTGTTGGGCGCGCCCGGAGTGGCCACGCGCGGCCAACCCTCGTGGCCGGGCGTCACGTAGCGGTGCGCGTTGAACTTCTTGCTCAGCTCAATCGCTTCGATATCGACTGGGGCAGTTTCTACCGTGGTCATCGTGTGCCTCCTGGTGGCGGTTTGGGCTAGACGAAGTCCTCGTCGAGCATGCTGAATCGTTGCCGGACATCGAAGTCCAGGCTCGCCGGAGTCAATTCGCGCACGTCCGCAGAGAGAACGTCCGCGTATTCTGCGTCGAAACCTTCGTTGGGCCACTTGCGTATGCGGACGCCACTCACTGTGGCGGGCACGTGATAACTCGCGCGTTCGCCGCCCCGACCGCTATAGAACCACTCGCCCTCGCTGCCGCCGTCGCCGACCAGCCAGCTGCCAAACCAGAGCATCTGGCGCCCGTGCTCGTTCACTTCTTGTGGCCAATCGATCGTGA
This sequence comes from Dehalococcoidia bacterium, assembly GCA_034437915.1. GTDB lineage: Bacteria > Chloroflexota > Dehalococcoidia > Tepidiformales > Tepidiformaceae > JACRBT01. Next base: position 36,275 of record DAOTTM010000061.1, read on the forward strand.
GTTCTCGCATAACGCCTACGATCCAAGATAATACGCGCCCTCGATACTAATCGGCTACTAGGAAATTCTCAGACTCGCTCCAAGAAACCGAAGCTGTAGCCGCTCGACGACGCGCTGCGAGGAAACGTTCGCCCGCGATGTGCTGTAAAAGAGCGCTCGCCCACCGAGTTCTGGATGCGAAGCCCAACCCGCCGTAGCCGCAGCGCCAAGCCCGCGTCCCCGAAAGGCTGGCATCGTCGCCAGTCCCACCTCCGCCGCGTGGTGATTCTTCGCGACCGTAAAGGCGATCGATGCGATCTCGTCGCCGTCCATCGCGATGCTCCACGGGGGCCAGAACTCGCCGAGACTCGTGAACCCCATGTCGATGAGGGCCAATGACATGCCATCGGTCCGGCGTCGTGCTAAGAGATCGTCTCCAGCGGACGTATCAGACCGAATCAGCCGAGCGGCAGTCGCCTGCGGTACTCCCCGTGCGAAAGTCCAGATGAGGCCCGGCCAACTCTCGGTCGGCGAGTTCCCCGACCCCCAAGAGCCAGCGATACTGTTCTATGTGAACGGCATCACTTCCTGGCTCCCGAAGCGGAGGCTCTTCCGCAACAAGTCGCCTGATGGTCGCAGCCGTGTCGTCACCGACATCGTCCCGCAGGTAGAGGATGTTGCTGCCAGGACACCCGGCGAGATAGAAGCGCGGCGCCGGGCCGTTGGCTGGCGAATTCACGCGCACGATTCGACCGCGGGCATCAAACGAAAACAGCGTCTCAGCTCCGAGTCGCAGCAACTCAAGGTCCCCATCGATGGTCATGCCTTACGCGCCCGATACCAGCGCCGCCAGCCGCTTGGGTGCGAGCGCGCGATAGCTGAACCGTACCAACGCCCGGACTTCGTCCCAGTCGACTTCGGGCTGGTCGATGCGCAGCCCAACCCAGCCGTGCGCACCGAGATACGCCGGGATGTGGAAACGTTCGGGCGCCCCGCGTGCCAGCTCAGAATGCTCGCCCGGCGCGACCTTGCAATTGATCGCGACCATGCCATCGCCATGGTGATCGTCCAAGTAATAGAGGAAGGACTTGCCACGCACCTTGAAGGCGGCGTGCCGTGCCACCTGGTGGACCTCCGCTGCCTCGGGCAGCGCGAGGCAGATCTCCCTCACCTTCCCGAAACGCTGCGCCTTCTCGTCCGCCTCATGAGTGGACACGGCTACCAGCGCTCCCAGTGAACGTAATCCCCAATCGGCAGGCGCGGACGTTGGCCGATCACGGGGTCGACTCCTTCCGGGTAGCCGAAGGTGACCGTATTGATGGCGTAGTGCCCCTCGGGCAGACCGAGCACTTTCGCGGTCGCCACGTCGTCGTGCAGCGTAACGGGGCAGCTCGTGATCCCCATCTCCCAGGCGGCGAGCATCATGTTCTGCGCCGCCCGGCCCGCATCGAACGGACCCCGGAACAACGCGAACGGCCGCCCAACGACGCCCTCTTCGGGCACGAGCACGATGACAACAACCGCGGCCGCCTTTGGGATGTGTGCCGTCGAACGGCCACACGCGGCCACGGCCACTTTCTGCGCCTGGTCGCGCACGACGATCAGGCGCACGGGCTGCAACGCTTTCGCACTCCCGGCCATCCGCCCCGCGCGGAGAATCCGCTCCAACACCTCATCGGAAATCGCCGTCGCCGCAAACGCGCGGGTGTCTCGCTTCGTCCGTATCGCCTGGTGTGTCTCCATGTTCTCTCCGTTCGGCTTCACCGCTTTGTTGGGGGCGATTCTACCTGCTTGAGGCAGGTCTGGGCACCGATCGCCTACCTTCGGTAGAATCCCCGCCATGGAGATCCTCCCGCTCCCCAATTCCATCGCCGAGGTCGCCCGCGCCGAGATGGCCCGCGAATCCGTGCCCGGCCTCTCCGCCGCCGTTGTCCATGAGAGCCGAGTGTACGCAGCGGGGTTTGGCGTCACGAACGTCAATCACCCGCTGCCCGTCACCCGGGACACATACTTCCGCATCGGTTCGACTTCCAAGACCTTCACCGCCACCGCGTTGATGCAATTGGTCGAAGCCGGGCTCATCGATCTCGAAGCGCCCGTTCGCCACTACATCACGGACTTCCGCCTCGAATCCGAGCCTGATGCCGCGGCCATGCTCGTGCGCCATGTCGTCACCCACCACGGTGGCTGGGTCGGCGACTACTTCAGGGACACAGGCGCCGGCGATGATGCGCGCGCTTTGATCGTCGCGAAGATGGCGCGCTCGCCGCAGATCATCCCGACGGGCACGGCCTTCTCCTATAGCAACGCCGCCTTCTACGTCGCCGGGCGAATTCTCGAAGTCGTCACCGGTCAGGTCTTCGAGGACATCATCACCGATCGAATCTTCCGACCGCTTGGCATGGATCACTCGACGTATTGGCCGGAGGAGGCGATGGTCCACCGCGTTGCCATCGGGCACGTGCCTGGCCCCGGCGGACCGGAACCGGTGAAGACGTACAAGGCGCCACGCAGCATCGCCCCCGCGAGCAGCGTCATCTCCAGCGCGATCGACCAGGTCCGCTACGCCGCCTTCCACCTCGGCGACGGGACAGCTCCCGGTGGTGAACGCCTATTGAAGGCGGAGTCATTGCGCTACATGCAGAGTCCGCTCTACCCCGGCGGTGGCGTGTGCGATGCGGTCGGCATCTCCTGGGAGATAGACCACCTGCCCGGCGGAGTGGACATCGTGAAGCACGGGGGCTCGATCGGCGGCCAACTCTCGGCGTTCGAAATGGTCCCGCAGCGGGCCTACGCCTGCACCGTCCTCACGAACTCGGAGTCCGGCCGTGGGCCCAAGCAGGTCGTCGCCGATGCCGCGCGACAGCATTTCCTGCATCTGGACGAAACGCCAGCGCCGTTGATTGCGGTTCCGGATGCCGAACTCGATGACTACTGTGGCAGGTATCGGGGCGTCCTTTTTGATATCCATCTCGAGCGCGGACCCGAGGGCCTGGTCGTCCTGGATCGCTCCAGCGTCCAAATCGCCGACGGGACGCGAGTCGTCCCGGAGGCTACCGTCATGCGCCTCGGCTTTATCGGTCCCGGACGCGTCCGCATCCTCGACCAACCACACCGTGGTGAGCGCTGCGAGTTCGAACGCGACGCCACAGGCAAGGTTCTCTGGATGCGCTGGGATGGCCGCGTCTGCCCGCGCGTCGAGTGAGGGATTCTCGCAGCGCCTCCCCGGACGACGCCCGCCTCCTCCACGCGGCCTGCTTCTTCGCGCTGTTTTGCGTGGGCTTCTATGCGACCTCTTTCGGCCCCGCGTTGCCATTTTTCGCGCGAAAACTCAACGTTGACCTCGACACCGCAGGCCTCCTCATCACCGGCATCTTCGTCGGATCGATCATTGCCTCTGGCGCGGTCACCCTCGGGCTGGGCCGCGGACAGATGCGCATCGCCGTTGCCACCGGGCTGCTCGTTGCGTCGCTGGGGCTGTTCGGTCTCGGCTTCGCCCACCAGTGGTGGGTCGCGCTCGGCGCCGTCGTCCTGCTTGGGTTGGGCGACGGCCTGATCGTCGCTGGCGCCCATGTCCTCATCGCCAACACGTCTCGGAACGTCCCGGCCGGAATAACCCGTCTCAATCTCTGGTTCGCCGTCGGTGCGGTCTGCGGTCCGCTCTGGGCGGGCGCCCTCCTTGCGAATAACTTCTCCTTGCGTCCGGTCTATTCCGGGCTCGGCCTCGTATTGCTGGTCGGCGCCGCCCTCATGGCCGCCAGCCGCCGCTCCGTTGAGATGCGCGGAGACCTTGCCGTGCCGGGAGGGCGGGCCACCACGTTCTCCGGCTTCATCGCCCTCATGGGGCTGCTGTTGTTCCTCTATGTCGGAGCGGAAATTGGCCTCGGCTCCTGGGTTTCCTCCTACGCCGAACGGACGGCGGGCGCGGGTGTCTTCGCCGCCGCCGCCATCACGGCGGGCTACTGGGGCGCACTGGCTCTCGGGCGCGTTCTTGCCGAATGGTTCTTTCGATTGGAGATCGGCGCGGTGACCGTCCTGCGGTGGTCGATCATCGGCGGCCTGGCGTCGAGCGCGGCCCTCGCCCTCGTGGGCGGCAACATCTGGCTGGGCGCGGCCGCCGCCTTCGCCACCGGACTCTGCTTCGGCCCTATCTGGCCCGCGACCATCGCCCTCTCCTCCGCCGGAAACGAACAGCACGTTCCCGCCGCCATGGTCACGATCGGAAACGCCGGCGGCATCGTCCTCCCCTGGGCCCAGGGCGTGCTCCTCGTCTCCCAGGGCGCGCGCACCGGCGTCGCCCTCACCGCCGTCCTCTGCGCCGCCATGCTCGCGCTCTCGTTCCTCGCCCAGGTCCGCTCCCCCTCGCGCGCGATTCACGAGTCGGCCTAGCGCCGCGCGGTGCACAGCCGGCATCGAGCGGTGCCCACACCGGTGCGCCCGCTTGTGGATGGCGCGAACACGCCATAGGATTCGCGCCAAGAGGGCAAGGCCCGAGGAGTAACTTCGTGTTTTGCAAAACTAGAAACGAGCGCCATAGGCGCAAGTCGGGGTTCCATGTCTTGAGCGCGGTCGGCCTCATCGTCGCCGTTTTGCTGACGGGAGGTTGGCTTTTCCGTTCACCTTCAAGCGTCCCCGCTCT
>DAOTTM010000062.1:0-5846 GCA_034437915.1 Dehalococcoidia bacterium
GGCGCTCGGGGCTGCTCGATTCCCCGGCGGAAGAGGCGTTTGACCGGCTTACGCGTACCGCGGCGAAACTGCTTGGCGCACCGGTTTCGCTCGTTTCGCTTGTCGATGGAGAGCGCCAGCTCTTCAAGAGCGCGCTGGGGTTGAGCGAACCATGGGCTTCCGCCCGGCAGACGCCGCTCTCCCATTCCTTCTGCCAATACGTTGTGACCAGTGGGGCGCCCCTCGTGGTCGGCGACGCCACGCAACATCCGTTGGTGAGCGGGAACCAGGCCATCGCGGACCTCGGAGTGATTGCCTACCTGGGCATGCCTCTCACCATGCGCAGCGGCGAAACGCTCGGTTCCTTCTGCGTTATCGATTCCCGCGAACGAGAATGGACAGTCGATGAAATCGCGACGATGCAAGACCTCTGCGCCTCCGTTACGGCCGAAATCGAGGTGCGAATTCAACTCGACGAACTGGGGCGGCTAAAAGCAGAAAGTGAGCGCTGGTTCACGATTTCGCCCGACTTGCTCTCTGTGACGGATCCGGCGAACGGGCGGATCTTGCGTTCGAACAAATCCTGGCAGGCGATCCTCGGGTGGAACCCGGAAGACCTCGCAACGATGTCCGTCTGGGACATTATCCACCCCGACGACGCCAACCTAACTCGGGCACGACTGGATGCGTTCTTTGCAGGGGAAAGCCGCAGGGGCGATGCCCCCATCACCATCCGCCTGCGAGGCAAAGACGGTCGATTTCACTGGATGGCATGGACGGGCGCGAGCACCCCGGAAGGTCTCGTCTTCTCCTCCGGGCGCGATGTCACGGCCATTCGCGAAACCGAGCAGCGCTTCCAGGAGGTCTTCAACTCGCTCCACGACGTGTACTATCGTACGGATGATGCCGGGCGCGTGATCCTGATCAGTCCCTCCTGCGAACGCCAGACCGGGTACACAGCCGAGGAGACGGTTGGGCAATCAGCAAGCACGGTCTTTGTGAAGCGCGAGGACTATCTCCAGCTGGTGGCCGCACTCCGTAAAGACGGCTCCGTCAGCGATTACCAAGTGACGATGCGTCGCAAGGACGGGCGGGAAGTGCCCACCTCCATCAACGCCACCGTCCTCCGCGATGAAACCGGCGCCGCTATCGGCACGCAGGGGACCCTCCGCGATATCTCGAAACGTAGGCGCGTGGAGGACGAGGTCCGGGCGAGCGAGGCCCGCTACCGCAACCTCATGAAGACCGCCGCCGAGGGCGTCTGGATGGTGAGCGCCGAAGGCCGGACCACGTTCGCCAACAGCGCGCTCGCCACGATGTTCGGGACAACCGTCGAGGATATCATGTCGCGACCACCGAGCGACTTCATGGACCCGGAGTACCGGGACCGGCTTGCCGAAACGCGATCCCAGCGGCGCGCCGGCGAAGCCCACCAAATGGAGTTCAAGTATCGTCGAGCGGATGGAAGCCACCTCTGGACGTGGATCTCGACGGCGCCGATTATCGAACCCGACGGGACGTATGGTGGCGTCCTGATCATGGTCACCGACAGCACAGAACGAAAGGCCGCCGAAGAAGAGCGCGACCGTATCTTCACCTCCTCTATCGACATGATCGCCGTGATGACGGAACAGGGCCGGTTCATCCGCGTCAACCCCGCCTGGCAGCAGGCGTTGGGCTACGGCAGCGAAGAACTCGTCGGACATTCGCTCTGGCACTTCGCCCACCCCGAGGACCGTGCCGAGGGCATCGAGCGGACGCGCGTCGTTTCCGAGGGAGAAGACGTGCAGGATGTCCGGGTGCGCATGCGCGACATCTCCGGTGACTATCGGTGGTTCTCCTGGAACGTTGGCGCAGCGAGCGCGGATGGCCGCTGTTACGCCGTCGTCCGCGATGTGACGGAGCAGGTGGACGCGGAAACCCAGCAGGCGGAGCTCATGGCCGTGCTGGAGATGCACGCGATGTCTCTCGCCGAACAGGCGCACGAGATGGACCGCCTGCGCGTGGAGGCGGAGTTCGTCGCCGACCACGACGGCCTCACGGGCTGTCTCAATCGCCGCGCCTGGTTCGAATGGGGCACGAATGGCCGCCCAACCGCCGTCGCGATCTACGATATCGACCACTTCAAGCGCATCAACGACACCTATGGCCACCCCATCGGCGACCACGTCCTCAAGGAAGTCGCATGGCGCCTGCAGAGCATTTTCGATGGCGAAGCGGTGCTCGGCCGCATCGGCGGCGAAGAGTTCGCCGTGCTCTTCGAGGGGGACCCGGAGGACGCCGTGGCCATCGGACGCGAGGTGGTGGAAGTGATCGCCACCACGCCCGTCGTTCTGCCCGATGGGATGGAGCTGACCGTGACGATCAGCGCGGGCCTCGCGCACTGGATCAAGGGGAAACATTCACGCGAGGAATCCCTTGCGTTGACATATGAAGCCGCCGACAAAGCGCTGTACGAAGCGAAGGAGGGCGGTCGCCGCCGGCTCTGCGTGTTCAAGGGCGAAGCCGCACTCCAGGCCGCCTGAACCGCGACACGCCCTACCGCAGCCATCCGAGCCGCGCACGCCAGTAAGCGGTGCGATCCCCGGCATCCCACCGACCACCAGGAGTTTGCGAAACCTCTCCAAAACCCGACGGTCTCGATGCTACCCGACGCAAACGCTGGTTCGTTGCAACACGGCCCGCCGCATCGCGCGCGAGGTGGTCGCCCCTCGCGCCCGACACCATCGCACCGCTTACTTCGTGCGCGGCTCGGAATCACGCTTCGCGTTTGGTCCAAGGCCTCGCGCCGGGTTCCAACCTTGCCCCCTCTTGGGCATTGAGCACGTAATCCATCACTTTCGGTACATCGTCCGGGTCCCAAACGTACCGCGTGCTTCCATGCCGGGTCCAGATCTTTGTCTTCGGCGCGATTTCCCCGGCATCGGTCAGTCTTCTCGTCGCGCTCGCCTTGAGCGCGGTCATCACCCGTTCCGGCGGCGCATCAGCCGTTACCACGACATGCACATGGTTGGTTCGGACGTTCACAGCCGAGAGATACCAGCCTCGGAGTTCGCACACCTCGGTGATTGCATCGGTGACGTGTTCGCGCATCAGCGGAGACAACCGAATCGGGGGTTGAGCCAGTAGGAACCTCTCACGGAGCTCGAAGGCTCGGTTGGGTTCTACCGTGGGCGCTCCAACTGAATTGGTCATGTGGTCGATCGAACCGCGTTCATCACCGTGGAGCCACGTCCCGTAACACGTGAAGGTCAGGAAGAATGCAGCCGGTGCGCTTCGCCGATGCGATGACATACGGACACGATACAGCTCCCGTCGTGGCCCGCCAATACACGTGAACTCTCCGAACTCCTTCGATCCGAGCCGCGCACGCCAGTAAGCGGTGCGATCCCCGGCATCCGCAGCCATCCGAGCCGCGCACGCCAGTAAGCGGTGGGATGCCAGGCATCCGCAGCCATCCGAGCCGCGCACGCCAGTAAGCAGTGCGATCCCCGGCATCCTACTGACCACCAGGAGTTTGCGAAACCTCTCCAAAACCCGACGGTCTCGATGCTACCCGACGCAAACGCTGGTTCGTTGCACACCATCGCACCGCTTACTTCGTGCGCGGCTCGGAATCACGCTTCGCGTTTGGTCCACGGCCTCGCGCCGGGTTCCAACCTTGCCCCCTCTTGGGCATTGAGCCGAAAACGGGCACGAACGCGAGAGTCGATGCTGCCAAACGCCAACGCTCATTCGTTGACCGGCGTTGCACCGCTTACTTCGTGCGCGGCTCGGTTGGGGCATGCCACCCATCGCCACTCACCCCGAGATCATGCGGCGGGCGACGCGTTCGGCGTGGGCGCGGTCGCCGGGGGCCATATCGCCATCAAGCACAAGGGCGCTCAGGCGGTTCTTGACGGCCTTTATCCACGGCCCCGGAGCGCGGTCGAACATCGCCACGAGGTCGTCCCCCGTGAGCGGACTCTCCGCCCGGAGCGCCGCCGAGTCCTCGGCCGCGGCGCGCGAACACGCTGCTTCGAGAGCGTCGTGGTACTCGGTGTCGTCGTATGTGTGGCTGGCGTTGTCCGCGCGCTTGAGAGCAACCAGGTCCCCCCAGGAGTCGCCGCACTTCGACATGAATCGCCGTACCGAGCGGCGGTCGGCAACGTTTGGGCGGTCCATATGCCGCCGCACGAGCAGCTCAACGTGCAACGAAAGGTCGCGCGGCAGCTTGAGGCGGTGCATCAATGCCCGCGTTTCGTCGGCGCCCGTTGTTTCGTGGCGAAAGAACCCCCACTCGCCGTTGGCCTTGCGATGCCGCAGCGCGGGCTTGCCGAGGTCATGAAGGAGCGCACTCCAGCGACGCAGGCGGACGTCGGCGCCCGCGGTTTGGATTGCCGCCACCGTCGCCAGTGTGTGACCCCAGACATCCAAGTGGTGCCAATGGTTCTGTTCGCAACCAACCATCCCCGCGAGTTCGGGCAGGATGATGGGCAGTGCGCCAGTCTCTTGAAGCGCCCCCAGCCCGCGTGCCGGTTCCGCGCCCTGGAGGAGTCTATCCAGCTCCGCCGTGATGCGTTCTTGCGAAAGCGTCGCCAGCAGTCCGACTGTCTGCCCCATGCCCGCGAGCGTCGCCGGTTCGATGGCGAAACCGAGCTGGCTGACGAAGCGCACTCCGCGGAGAATGCGCAGGGGATCTTCGCGAAAGCGCGCGGCCGGTTCGCCGACGGCCCGGATGACGCGTGCCGACAGGTCTTCGCGGCCTCCAAAAAGGTCCAGCGTTTCACCCGTCATGGCGTTTTCGGCGAGGGCGTTAATCGTGAAATCGCGCCGCGCGAGGTCCTCGTCGATGTTCGTGCCGAAGGTCACCTCCGGCCACCGTGTCCCGTCCGAATAGGACTCGCCGCGGAACGTCGTGATCTCGCTCCACTTGTCGTCCGCGAGCACGCCGATGGTGCCGAAGCGCTTGCCAACGCTCACCACCCCCGTGCGCAACGCATGCGCGATTGCCTCAACCTCGTCGGGCAAAGCATCGGTGGCGTAATCCGCGTCGTGCCCTTGGCCGCCGAGCAAGCGGTCGCGCAACGAGCCGCCCACGAGCCAGAGTTCGTGGCCGCGTGCGGCGAAGGCGGCGATGAGGGCTTCGCGCGTTGTGGGCATGCTTCAGTGTATGCCGGGCAACGGGCCGGGTGACATGAAACGGATGTCCTCGTGAGCGATACCGTAGAATTGTTGAAACGGACCGGCGAGCTTCTCATGTTTGCGGCGATGATCCTGTGACCACTGATCAGTCGTCTCCCACCCCACCCGGCGGTCAATTTCTCGTTTACCAGACCGAAGACGGCAAGCTGAAAATCGACGTGCGCTTCGATGGCCAAACCGCCTGGCTCACCCAGGGGGACATGGCGGAGCTGTTCCAGACGAGCCAACAGAACATCAGCTTCCATCTTCGCAACATCTATCAGGAAGGCGAACTTGAACTGGAGGCAACTCACAAGGATTTCTTGTCCGTTCGCCGGGAAGGGACGCGCCTCCCGCGCCCACCGCATGCCCCATCGCCTCGACTTCATCGGGCAACGCATTCGTCGCATAGTCCGCGTCGTGCCCTTCGCCGCCGAGCAAGCGGTCGCGCAACGAGCCGCCCACGAGCCAGAGTTCGTGACGGCGTTCGGCAAAGGCGGCGATGAGGGCTTCGCGCGTTGTGGGCGTGCTTCAGTGTAGACACGGGGCGGGCTGGAGTCGGAAGAGGCGGAAGAGATGGGCGGTCTCTAAAAGCGAGACCTGTGGACTGGTGTATGGAAGGCGGAGACGTTTGGCAACGGTTTCGGCAGTCGCGGTTCAATCTGACACAGTTAAGTACCGTCGATAGCCATCTACTTGCAGTC
>DAOTTM010000063.1:0-1678 GCA_034437915.1 Dehalococcoidia bacterium
GGCGTCTGTTCGAGGTGGGTGAAGTCGAAGCGCAGGCGATCGGGCGACACCAGCGAACCCTGCTGGCGCACGTGCGTCCCGAGGATGGCGCGCAGGCCCGCGTGGAGAAGGTGCGTCCCGGTATGGTTGCGCGTCGAACCGGCGCGCCAGGTGAGGTCCACGGAGGCATCAGCGGACTGCGCGACACGGATCTCCCCCTCGCTCACGCGGCCGCGATGGAGGATCGCTCCCCCCGTCGCCTGCGTGTCTTCCACCGTAAAGACGCCGGAGGGCGTGCGAATGTTCCCGCGGTCCCCGATCTGGCCGCCGCCCTCGGGATAGAACGCCGTCGCGCTGAGGATAAGCGAACAGGCCTGCCCCGTCGTCGCCTGCGCCACGATCGCATCACCCATGATGATGCCCGCTACGTGCGCCTCGATTTCGACGCGGTTGTAACCGAGGAAGTCCGAATGTTCCTCCCCCAAAGCCTGGATTGCCGGCGAAACCTCGCCCTTGAGGAATTTCCCGCTGGCCCGCGACATCGCCCGCTGCGCTTCGAGGGCGGCCTGAAAGCCTTCCTCGTCAACGTCGAACCCATTTGCAACTGCGAGTTCCTTGAGGAGTTCGAACGGGAAGCCATAGCTGTCGTAGAACAGGAAGGCTTCGGCGCCAGAGATTGTCGGGACCGCCTTGGTATCGCTCCAGCCGGGCAGAGGAGTCGGCCCTTGCCGGGACTCTGTTGACGTCGATCTTCCGGAACGACGGTCCAATTCAGCGAATTTGAGGTTCCGAAGTTCGGCGAACCGCGCCATTCCGGCCTCGAGCGTCCGGATGAACCGCTCTTCCTCCACGTTCAACGCACGCTTGATGAAGTCCGCATGCTCTTCCAGGTGTGGGTACGCTCCCTTGAGCTTGGTGATCGCCGCCTCCGCCAGCCGCGCTGTGAATGGTTCGCGCACGCCATTCTTGCGGGCGAAGTAGATAGCGCGGCGGAGGATGCGGCGAAGGATATAGCCGCGCCCCTCGTTGCTCGGCACCACGCCATCGCCGACGAGCAGCGTGGCCGCGCGACAGTGTTCGCTCATCGCGCGGATGGCGTACGCCTGGTCGTCGCTCGCCGTCTCGAAGTAGTCGACTCCAACCACCGCCGCCGCCACTTTGACGATCGGCATGAAGATGTCCGTCTCGTAGATGGAGCGCTTGTCCTGGAGGATGATCGCCACGCGTTCGAGGCCGCTACCGGTGTCGATGTTCTGCGCGGGCAGGTCCTCGCGGGACCCGTCCGGGCTCTGGTAGAGCTGCATGAACACGAGGTTCCAGAACTCGAGGAAGCGTTCCTCATCGTACCCCACACCCACGCCGGGCTCGGGCTTGCCCTCCGCATCCAGCTTCCAGCGTGCCCCCTCGACGCCACGCTCCGGGAAGAAGTCGTAGTAGATCTCGCTGTCCGGGCCGCAGGGACCGCTGGCGCCCGGCGTGCCGTTGGGGAAACTGAACCAGTAGTTCAGGTCCTCGTCGCGTTCGTGGATGTGGCTATCCGGCAGACCCACATCGCGCCAGTGCTGCCGCGAAATCTCGTCCGTGAGGAAGGTCGTCACGTGGATCCGCTCGGGATCCATCTGGTAGACCTTCGTGATCAGCTCCCAGGCCATCTCGATGGCGCCCTGCTTGAAATAGTCGCCGAAGCTGAAGTTGCCCA
>DAOTTM010000064.1:0-20906 GCA_034437915.1 Dehalococcoidia bacterium
TGCGGTGGTCGCGGGCTTTGCCTTCGAACACGAAGCGGCTATCGAAACCCAAAACCACTACCTGATTGAGTCGGCCACTGGCTCTAGTGGTCGCCTCGCCGCCCTGGCCACGCTAAACCTCCGTCACTCCTGCTGGCGTGACGAAGCCGAGCGCGCCCTTGCGGCAGGCGCGCGGGGATTTGGGGAGCTTCGCCCACACAACCAGGGCTGGGATCCGCTTGGTCCCGCTGCCCACAGGCTATGCGAATTGGCGGCGGCGCACGGCGTCTCGCTGCTGTGGCACGTGAGCGAGCCGCTCGGACACGCGTATCCCGGCAAGCATGGGGGCATTGGGCCGCTTGATCTGGCGGCGCTGGCGGCGGCGCACGCCGCGACGCGGATGGTCGCCGCGCACCTCGGCGGGGGACTCGCGTTCCACCTGCAGATGGCGGAGGTAAAGCGATCGCTGTCGAACATTTGGTTCGATACGGCGGCGGCATTTCTGCTGTATGATGAAGAGAGCATTTCGCGTCTCGTCGGCATCGTCGGCAAGGAGCGCGTCCTGTTCGCATCGGATTACCCGCTGCTTTCGCCCCGCCGCCAACTCGATCGGATCATCGCATCTCTTCCCGCTGGCTCAGCCGAGGCGATATGTGGCGAGAACGCTCAGAACCTGTTTTTCGGATACGCATAGCTCATGACCGAACCTACCCCAGAACACGTCAGGCTCTTTGTCGCCTGTGAAGTACCAGAAGAAGTCCGCGAGTCGATGGGCACCGTGATCGAGACGCTGCGTTCGCGCAGCGGCGCGGCCGTACGCTGGATTCGCCCTGAAGGCGTGCACGTCACGCTCAAGTTCCTGGGCGAAGTCCCCGCCAAGAGACTTCCGCCGATCAAGATGGCGTTGCAAGAGGCTGTCCTCCGTCATTCACCGTTCCACCTGGAGTTTTCGAACATCGGCATGTTCGGGGGCCGGGAGGGACTGCGGATGATGTGGGTGGGCATCGCCGGCGACGTGCTTCGCCTCGAGGCGCTCGTGCGTGATGTCAATCTCGCCCTCGCCGTGGTTGGATTCGAACCGGAACGGAGACCGTTCCGGCCGCACATGACGCTCGGACGCGTGCGTGACGAGATCCCCACGCGGCAGCGCGCGGAGATAGAAGTCGCAGTCGGCAAGGTGGATGTGCCAAGCACCTCCTGGCGGACGGCCCAGGTCTCGCTGATGCGCAGTCGGATTGGGCCGGGCGGCGCAACCTATGACGTGATCGCCACGTTCCCGCTGCGCGTCGTCGCGCCCGCCACCTGAGTCCGCCCGCATAATGCCTCAAAACCCTTTCCCAGAGTCCCCACGCGCGCGCACGGCGAAGCCCCGGGCGCCGTCGTCCCTACCGTTTCGGCCGACTAAGCCCGACCACCGCATGGCAGTTGGGTTCGTCCGGCGAACATTGCACGCATCGTGCTGACACAGAACGAGCGGGATAGTAGTATCCACTTACCCGAGACGGCGTGACCGTTTCACTGTCACCAAAGGGAGAAGAGCCGAATGACCTACGTCATCACCACACCATGTATCGATGTCCAGGATCAGGCCTGCGTCGAAGTTTGCCCCGTCGATTGCATCCATTTCGATGAGGGTGAAGATAAGATGCTCTACATCAACCCGGATGAGTGCATCGACTGCGGCGCGTGCGAGCCCGCGTGCCCCGTCACCGCCATCTTCGCCGAAGACGACCTGCCCGCGGACATGGCCGCCTACACGGCAATCAATGCCGAGTGGTTTACCGACAAAGTGGCAACCCGCGCGAAGGTCGCAGCACTGATCGGCTAGCAGGTTCCAACGAAATCGTCACCGGTCGAGCCGCCTGACAGCTGTCCGGCGGCTCTGTCGTGTTTGACGGTGCACCCGAACCCGGTAGCATGGAAGCGTTGCGCCACGTATTGAGCGTGGCGTGGAGGTATGTCTTGGCAGAACGAACGACAATTGTCGCCGAGCCGCGCTCGGTGTTGGGGAAGCACGTCGCAAAGCTTCGACGCGAGGGAATCCTTCCGGCGAACGTCTATGGACGCGGCCTTGACTCCGTGGCCCTTCAACTCGATGCGCGCGAATTCACGCGCATCCTGCGCTCCGGGGCGGCGCGTGGAATGTTCGAACTCAATATCAGCGGCGAATCCGACCCGCGTTTCGTGATTTTGCGACATGTCATGCGAAAGGGTGGCACCGGCGACCCGATCCACGCCGATTTTCTCCAGGTGGACTTGCAGCGGCCAATTCAGACGACCGTCCCGATCCGCCTGCACGGCGAATCTCCCGCCGTGCGTGACCTCGCGGGACAACTTGCGCTCAGCCTCGAACAGGTAACAGTGCGCTGCCTTCCGCTTGGCATCCCGGACGCCGTCGAAGGCGACCTCAGCATGCTCACCGGCTTCGGGACGGCCATCACCGTTGGCGACCTGTTCCCGATTGACGGTGTCGAGATCTTGACCGACCCGGCTATTATGGTCGCCACGGCAAACCCGCCCCGTATCCGCAAGGATGCAGTCGAAGAGGCCTAAACCACCCTCTTGGTAACTTCCAACTACCCGGCTGACCCGAATAACGCTGCCTTGCGCCTCTTTCTCCGCTGGTTCGGCGGGCACTACGCGCGCAGCCAATCCGTCACGTCGTTTGCATCGGATGGCGCGGTTGGTTCAGGCGAGATCCTCGTCGGGCGACGGTGGGGCCTGGCAATCTCCGTGGCAAACACCCTTACAGCGGAGACGGACCTCCCTTTCGAGGCTGGCCGAGCGGCAATCGAGCAGCGGCTCGACGCCTTGAACCGGTCGTTTGCGCTCTGGTTGCCGCGAGGCGCACAGCTTCCCGCCTTCGAACCGGCGCTGTCGAAGCTCGTCCTCGCCCTCCAGGCGGCGAAGCAATTGGAAGACGGGCGGCTTGAGTTGCGCCGGCCCGTCAATCTCTTTCTGCGCCGCACCGGGACAAAGGGTTCGGTGATCACGGTGCTGGGTGGCCTCGCCTCCAGCTGGGCGCAGTTCACGAACCGTGTGCCGGGCAGCTTCCAACTCAATTCGTCCGAGCTCTTCCGCCTCCCAGCGGATCTCGCGGAGCGCGACGAGTTGGCTGAGCGCATTGTTTCGGCGGCGGGCCAGCCCGAGGTGGATGACACCATGGTCGTCCCCGCGGAGGACTGCTGGACCGTCAACGATCTCGATGGAGGCGGCTCCTGTGTGCTCGGATCGCCGCGCGCGGAAAACGACGAACAGAGCGCCACCCTGCGCCGAAACCTCCGAGCGGTCCTGCGCGAAGCCTCCCCCACGCTGGATATGAAGGCCGACGCGAAGGCGCTGGTCGTGCTCGGCGCAGCTACATACGCCGACGATGAGAAGCTGACATGGGCCTTGCGCGGGATGGACCCTTCGCTTTACGCGGGCTACGACATCATCGCGGTGGTCGCTGATGGAGTGGTCAAGCCGCTCCTCCGGCCCGGTGCGGGCGTCCTTCCCTGGGATGTTCCTCCCGCATAAGGCTTCGCCCGTCTCGTAGCGGCGTAGAATTCACGCTGGGGCCGGGTTCGGCCGTGGAGAGAAGAATGGCGATTGAGAAGGTCGGGTTTGTTGGACTGGGAATTATGGGTGCTCCGATGGCGGCGAACCTCCTGAAAGCGGGGTTCGAGGTCACTGTTTGGAACCGCACAGCGGCACGAGCCGACCCATTGATCGCCCTGGGGGCCAGGGTCGCGGGCAGCCCCGCGGAGGTCTCGGCAGCGTCCGAGGTTACGGTCAGCTGCGTGTCGGATTCGCCGGACGTTGACCTCGTCGCGCTCGGTCCCGGTGGGATCATCGAAGGGGCCGCAGCCGGATCCGCCTACATCGATTGTTCGACGATCTCGCCCGCCGTGGCGCGGAAGGTGGCTGCCGCGCTGGGTGCGAAGGGCGTGGAGATGCTCGACGCGCCCGTGAGCGGCGGCGATGTTGGCGCGAAGGCAGGGACGCTGGCGATCATGGTTGGCGGGGACGCAGACGTATTCGAGCGCTGCCTGCCCGTGCTGCAGGCGATGGGCAAGACGATTGTCTTCTGTGGCCCGAGCGGATCCGGGCAGGTGGTCAAGCTCTGCAACCAGGTCGCGGGCGCCTTGAACCTGCTGGCGATGGCCGAAGCAATTACCCTTTGCCGCCGCGCCGGGGTCGATCCCGCGAAGATGCTGGAGGTCGTGGGCGCGGGCGCGGCGAGTTCGTGGATGATCCAGAACCTTGGTCCGCGCGCCGTGCGAGGCGATTTCGCTCCCGGCTTCATGGTCGAGCTGATGCAGAAGGATTTGCGGCTCGTGCAGGAGACCAGCGCCGAGACGGCGACGCCGCTCCCCGGCGCGGCCCTCGTCCAGCAAATCCTTCGCACCCTCGAAGCGCGCGGCCGCGGCAAGGACGGCACCCAGGCGATCGTCGATGCGGTCGCCTCGCTTGCGGGCGACTGAGTAGGGTTACCGGGAAGCGCACAGTCAGTACCGCGCACGTGAGCAAGCTGCGGATTTTCGCCCGGAACGACGCCAGTTGTGCGGTCAAAATTGTGTATCATGCGCCCCGAGGTGAAGGGCATGAAGATAAGCATTGTGTCGGGTCCGTGGGGAGCGAGCGTCGACGAGGTGATTGGATCCGCGCGCGAGGCCGAGAGACTCGGTTTCTCATCATGGTACCTGGGCGATCATTTCTTCGTGGGACCTCAGGTTGATTCGTACGACCCATTCCTCCTGTTCACTCTGGTGGCCCGCGCCACTAATACCATTCGGTTCGGTCCATTGGTGAGCCCGGTCACGTTCCGTCCGCCCTGGGAGATGGGACGCTGGGCAGCCCAACTCGACGTGCTTAGCGGGCAGCGATTTGTCATGGGCCTCGGGGTTGGTTGGAACGCCGACGAACACCGGGCCTACGGCATACCGTACGGTTCGCTTGGCGAACGCTTCGATCGGCTGGACGAGTACATCCAGGTCATGAAGCTCCTGTGGGCAGACGGTCCTGCGAAGTTCAGCGGTCAGTTCTACCAACTTGACGGCGCCGACGCTCTCCCGAAGCCCTCGGCGGGGCGCCCACCCATCGTGATTGGCGGTGGTGGCGAACGGCGCACCCTGCGCCTCGTCGCGAAATATGCGAACGAATGGAACGCACCGATGCTTGCCCCGGACGCGTATCGCGCAAAACGCGCGGTACTCGCGAAGCACTGCGCGGCGGTCGACCGCGATCCGGCCACGATCTGGTATTCCATGCTGAGTGTGGGTCCGATCGGCGGCACCCCGTCGGAAATCGATACCGCGACAAGAACGCACATGGAGATGTTTTCTCCGCGGACGGACATTTCCCCTGCCGAGTATCGCGCCGGCTTGAAGGCCAGGGGCGGAATCGTTGGCGGTCGTGACGAGATCCTCGATGCGCTGGGCGGGTTGGCGGAAGCCGGTGTCAACGAAATGGTCTTCGTCGATACACCCGGGGTGCTCCAGTTCTTGGCCTCGGAGGTCGCGCCGGTGGCCTCGAAGTTTTAGCCCGGATAACCGCCGTGTTCAAGGCGCAGTACCGCGCACAAGAGTAAGAGACGGGTCCGCAGTCACATGACCCAGGGCACTGGCGCACCCGCCTGTCTTCTCAAGGATCTACGTGCCGCTGCTCCACCAGGCGCGTTCGATTGTCCCCCCGCCAAGGACCTCTTCGCCATCGTAGAAGCAGATCGCCTGGCCCGGTGTGAGGGCGCGCTGACGTTTCGCGAAACGGATCACGGCACGCCCATCAGTTGACTCGACCAGCGTCGCCATCGCGGGTTCCGCTTTGTAACGCGCCTTCGCCTCGATCGTTGCGCCCTCGCGCGGAGGCGAGCCGGCCGTCCAGCGCACCTCGGAAACATCGACGGTGTCTGAGAAGAGGTCCTCCTCGGGGCCGACGACGACAACGTTCGCCACCGGGTCGATGGCGGTCACGAAGCGTGGTTCTCCCACCGCGATGCCGAGCCCCTTGCGTTGCCCCAACGTGTAGGACGCAACACCGCGGTGTTCGGCGAGCACGGTCCCGTCCATCGCGCGTAGCTCTCCGGGCGTGCTCGCGACGCGCGCTTCGACGAAGCTGCGGTAGTCGTTACCGGGCACGAAACAGATCTCGACGCTGTCGGGCTTTTCGGAGACATCGAGACCGAGGCGCCGCGCCTCTTCGCGCACTTCGACCTTCGTGAGGTGGCCAATCGGCAGCAACAGGTGGGCGAGTTGATCTTGCTGGAGCATGTAGAGGACGTAACTCTGGTCTTTCGAAAGATCGGCGCCGCGGTAGAGGCGATGCTGGCCGCCCTCGTGCGTCACGCGGGCGTAGTGCCCTGTCGCGACATAGTCGGCGTCGAGCGCGGGCAGGCGGTCGAGGAGGGCGCGGTACTTGATGTGCTCGTTGCAGCGCACGCAGGGATTGGGCGTTCGACCCGCCGCATATTCCGCGACGAAATTGTCGACGACCTTCGTGCGAAACTCCTCTTCGAAGTTCATCACGTAGTGGCGGATGCCGAGCTGGGCGGCGACCCGCCGGGCGTCGTCCACGTCCTCGACGCTACAGCACTGCTGGTGGCCGCTGAGTTCTTCCGGGCGCTCTTCCGTCCAGAGGCGCATGGTCACGCCGACGACATCGTAACCCTGCTCCACGAGGAGGGCGGCGGCTACGGAACTATCGACGCCGCCGGACATGCCGACGACAACACGGGGCGATGGCATGCTGTGGTATTATCTCCTGTGTGCGGTGGCCAGCGAGAACGCGGCTATTGAGGTGGGTTCTGGAATCTGAAGCTGTGGCCCAACAGGCCGTTGATATCCTCTCGGAGCATAAGGCCTCCGATATCGCCATGATCGATATTTCGAAGACAGCGACTTTCACGGATTACTTCGTGATCGCCACCGCCTTGTCTCCCTTGCAGTTTAGCGCGCTCCAGGACTACCTGGAAAAGGACCTCGCCCCGTCGGGTGTGGACCTGCGCCACCGTGAAGGCTCGTCCGACAGCGGCTGGATGCTCCTGGACTTCCGCGACATCATCGTCCATATCTTTTCGCCCGAGCAGCGCGCCTACTACCGCCTCGAAGAACTCTGGGGCCGCACCAGCCCCGTCGTCCGCTTCGCCGACTGAGGCTACCCGGCGTGCGAATCCGTAGCGCGCGCGTAAGCAAGCGCTGGGATGGTTTCTGGCTCGGTCATCTTCTCGTCTAGAGACATGGTTGCCCGCCAACCCTATCCGCTCCCGTGGTATCATTCCCACTTGCCCCGGCACGGTGGGCGCCTTCGGAGGGACCCGTCCATGTGGAAAACGATCGGTACGCTCACGTTGACCTGCGCGATTTTCATCGCCCTGCTGGTCACGCTTTCCCTCCTCGGCCTCAAGACCTGATCGCCGTCGGGCCGGCCTCCCTTCCGCCCTGAGCGGATTTCGCGCACGCTGGGAGCATGACGCAGCAGGCGCTTGGCCTCCCGCTCGACAGCACCTCCCGGCCTGCGCTTCGCGGCCTGACGACGGCCGAGGCGGACTCGCGCGCGGCGGCGGGACTCGGAAACGTCGATACGACGCGGCAGCGCAGCGACGGCGACATCATCCGTGAGAACGCGCTCAGCTTTTTCAACGTCATCCTCGCGGGGCTTATCCTCGCGCTGTTTGCCGTCGGTGAGTTCCGCGATGGGATCTTCGTGGGCATGGTCGTCGCCATCAATATCGCTGTATCTACGTTCCAGGAGCTGCGGGCCACGCAGACGCTGCGCAAGCTTGTCGCCCTCACCGCGCCCCACGCCACGGCCGTGCGCGACGGCATCGAAACGGCGATCCTGGCCGAACACGTAGTCAAGGGCGATCTGCTCCACCTCCACCCCGGCGACCAGGTCGTTGCGGATGGCAAGGTTATGAGCCGCAATTGCGAGGTCGATGAGTCGCTCCTCACGGGCGAGTCCGACTCCGTGCGCAAGCAGCCGGGCGACGAACTGCGCTCGGGTAGCTTCTGCGTGGCCGGAGACTGCTACTTCGTGGCGGACAGCGTCGGGATGGAAGCGTACGCCGTGCGCCTGACGGCGGATGCGCGGCAGCTTGTGAAACGCTCGACGCCGCTCCAGACGCGCTTCCGCCGCATCCTTCGCCTCCTTCTCACGGCGACGGGTGTGCTCGCGGCGCTGCTCCTCATCTCTTACACCATCGAGGACCGCGGTTTCGCGGAGGCGATTAAGGCAACGACAGCGACGGTCACGACGATCGTGCCGACGGGCCTGCTTGTCGGGATGACCGTCGCCTTCGCCGTCGGGGCGGTGCGCGTCTCGCGGGCGGGGGCGATCGTCCAGGACATCAACGCCGTCGAGGCGCTGAACTATTGCGACATCATTTGCCTGGACAAGACGGGCACAATCACGGCGAACCGGCTCACCCTCGATGGCGTGCAATGGACGCCGGGCGCCGAAACCGATGGTCCGTGGCTAGCGGCGTTTGCCAGGGCCAGCGCGGGCGATAGCAAGACGGCAGCGACAATCGCCGAAGCGCTGGGCGCGCACACGAACAACGCCCAGGCGAACGGCGGCGTGCCATTCAACTCCGAGCGCCGTTGGAGTGCACTTCGGCTGGTGCTCGCGGGAGAGCCGCGCGTGTTCGTGCTCGGGGCGCCGGAGACCGTCCTTCCCATGTCTGCCGGCGGAGATGACCTCGGCGCCGCCTACGAAGCGGCGTCGCAGGCCGGCCTGCGGGGGGTCGTTTTCGCGGAGGCTGAAAGGCTCCCGGAGATCGGCGTCGCGATGTCGAACCTCCGGCCGCTTGCTCTGATCACGCTGGCCGATGTCCTTCGTCCTGAAGTGAAGTCCGCGTTCGCTACGATGGCCACTCTCGGGATCAGCCCCAAGCTCATCAGCGGTGACAACCCGGGAACGGTAGCGGCGCTTCTGGCACAGCTCGGCATCACCTTACCCGGCGCACCAGTCGCCGGCGCCGATCTTGATGCGCTGGACGACGCGCGTTTCGCCGCGAGCGTGGAGCGGAACAGCGTGTTCGGCCGCATCACGCCCGCCCAGAAGGCGCGGATCGTCACCTCGCTCCGGGACCAGGGGCACTTCGTGGCGATGGTTGGTGATGGCGCGAACGATGTTCAGGCGCTCAGGGCGGCCGATGTCGCGGTGGCCATGGCCTCGGGCACGGGTACAGCGCGGGCCGTCGCCGGCATCATCCTCCTGAACGACTCTTTCGCGGCCCTCATCCGGGGGACGAAAGAGGCGACGGCAGTGCTCGGCAACGCGGCGCGCCTGAGCAAACTTTTCCTCGCCAAGAGCATCTACGCGTTGCTGCTCATCGTTGCCACGAACATGCTGGGATTGACGTTCCCGTTTCTTCCGAGGCACGGCAGCCTCACGGCGTTGCTCAGCCTGGGTATCCCTGCCGTGTTCATCTCGATCAGCATCCCTCCGCCCGATGCGGGGCGGGACTTCACCCGGAACGTCATGCGGTTCGCGCTGCCAGCATCGCTTTCCATCGCCGCCGCCACGATCAGCGTCCACCTTTTCACCGAAGGTCTCCTCCAGCGCAGCACGGAGGAATCGCGCACCCTCGTTTCGCTGGTGCTCGGCATCACGGGACTGATGCTCGTGGTGGAGGTGCTCGGCTTCGAAGGGGCCTCGTTCCGTTCATGGACGCGACCCGTCCTCACGACGGTCCTCGCCGCGCTGCTCCTGGCGGCGCTCGTGGCCACCGTCTACCTGCCTTCCCTGCGCGACTTCTTCGATTTCACGGAAGTGAAGACGGGGGACTGGATCATCGTAGGGGTGGCGTCAGCTGGAGCGCTCGCAGGCCAATTCCTGATTACCCGTTATTGGCAACAGATCCTCGATGTCCTGATCGCGCGGCCGGGGAAAGGCGACGAACTTCGCGGGCGGGCCGTCTGATAGGACTGGTTCACGCGGAGACCCGGAGGCACGGAGGAAGGGGCAAAAAGGATCATGCGGTGCGCTTTCGCGAGATCGGCGAACATTTTTCGAGAATCCTTGTGCTTGTGTGGCGTAGTTCACAGACAGGGCCGGTGACCCCGGTCCATACTGCGACCATGCCCGTTACCCCCTTTTCGGGCAAAGCAACGGCCCGGCTGTCGATGAACAGCCGGGCCGTTCGTCTTCGTAATACCGAGGCGCGAACCAGGGCGCGCGTGCCTCGGATGGCTCAAAGGAGCTTGGGAGGGCTTCGTGCTACGGTTGCCGAGAGTGAGGGACGTCGCGGCCTGATCCGCAGCGTGACCTCGGGGGCAGATTGACGGTGTTCGAGCCATGGCATCGCGACCTCATCGCCGAATCCCAGGTTGCCCGCCTGGGCACCATCTCGGCGGCGGGCGCGCCACACCTGGTGCCGGTGTGCTTCGCTTTTGTGGATGGCCGTTTCGCCATCGCCATCGACGAGAAGCCCAAGCGCAGCGGCGAACTCGCGCGCGTCCGCAACATCCGGCGCGACCGTCGGGTGACGCTGCTGATCGACCGATACAGCGACGATTGGGAACAGCTCGCCTGGGTGCGCATCGACGGAGGAGCGCGGGTCGGGGAGCAAGGCTCGGATTGGCCGGAAGCGCTCGCCTCGCTGCGCCAAAAGTACCGGCAGTACCGAGCGATGGACCTCGAGCGCCGACCACTCATTGAAATCACGCCAACCCGCGTCGCCTCCTGGCTTTGGAGCGAACGCTCCCCTTCGCCCGGTTGACGGCGCCAGTCCTGTAGTCTATGTTACCTACGTCCCACGGTACACTGGGACAAGGAGATCTGGCGTGCCAGAAAACACAGAAGAACTGGGCGTGGAACGCGTGCAACTGGGTGTGCGCATGGAGAAGCGGATGATCAAGGTCCTCAAGGGCCTCGCGGAGTTTGAGGGCGTAACCCTGGGGGCGCTGCTCGAGAAGATCGTCCTGCATTCGTTCGAGCCGGTGGCGGGGGACGAGGGTGAGTCGTGTGCCAGCCCACACGGCAAGCGCGCCCTCGTGGCGATCGCGGATCTCAAGCGCATCTATGGCATGGAGTTCGATGTACATGCGACGCGAGGCTTTGCTGAAAGCAGCGACCCATCAGAAGCCGAAGTAACGACCGCCGAATAAGCGTGGCCTGGCCTTTTAGAGGTCGTTCTTGTTCGGGAGGTCCTTCGAGAGCGCGTCGTATCGCCGCACGTGCCTGCCGATATCTGGGCCCGGCCCAAGCACATCGTTCACTTCCTTGCCCCACCTGGCTTCCGCATCGGCCATCTGGTCGGCATCGGTGAGGCGCCGCAGGACTTTGCTGATAACGCGGACTGTCTCGCCCGCGCAGCCCCTGGCCGTGCAAGGGGGCGCGGTCACGGTGGTGTTCATGGAGCGAGTGAAGACTTCCTGTCGGGTGCCACAGGTGTTGCACTGGAACTCGTAGAAGGGCATGGACCGATCCTATCAGGCATCCGGGATTCTTGCTGAACAGCTTGGGATCGGTTGGAAGGGCTAGAAAGGGGTTTCGAGCCTTGCAAGCGCTGGGATGCGACCATCCCAGCGCTTGCTCACGCGCGCGCTTTCGATTGGATATCGGGAGACGGGACCCACCCAAACGGGTGGTTGACGGGCGGGCGTGAATGAAGTTACATTCATTCTAGTGAATGAACGTTCACTCAGGAGAACGACAATGTTAGAACAGCTTCTCGCGGACGCCCGCAAGATGGAATTCGCCGCCAACGCGACACACATCCAGCATCGCATGGACTACGCCCAGATCAGCAAGGTGGAACGGCTGGAACGGGCGCTGAAGTCGGCGCGCGCACACCTTCGCCTCGGGCCACCGGCTTCTGCTACCATGCGGTAATGCCGAAAGTCCCGGAGCGGTACCTCGAAGAGCGCCGCCAGAGCATCGTCGTGGCCGCTTCGCGTGTCTTTGAACGGAAGGGCGTGCAGGCGGCGACGATGGCGGAGATTGCGACCGAAGCCGGTATCACGCCCGGCGCCATCTATCGCTACTTCACTAGCAAAGACGACCTTGCCGTGGGATGTTTCCGGGCCAACGCGGCGGTGGTCGCGCAGCTCTGGTCCCACCCGCCCGCGCCCGGCGTTTCCGCCGTCGCCGACTTTTCGCGGCTTGCGACCATCACCTTCGGATTGCTGAACGACCCGCAGGCTGAGCGGGACACCGTCATCCACCTCGAACACATGCTGGACCGCTTTCGCGACGGCCCGCCCCTGCGCGAACACGCGGAGCAGCACGAACAGGCTATTTCGATACTCGAAACGCGGCTCGCTTCCGCCCAGGCGGCAGGAGAGATCTCGTCGGAGTTCGACCCCCGGAGCCTCTCACACGCGCTCATCGCGTTTTATTGGGGAGCGAGACTTGAGCGGCTCGCCAATCCCGCGGCCGATTCGATGCAAATGTTGCGCCAGATGCTGTTGTTACTCGGCATGGCAAGCCCGAACAAAAAGTTGCCTGCTTCCACCGAATAGCTACTTGACTTTTCTAGCGCGAGGTCTACTGTAGGTAGAGAGACCAACGGTGATGCGAGCCTCGAAACCCGAAGACGCGAGGACACACCGCCGGGCATTCCAAGGAGGCGCTTTATGATATTTCAGAAGCTGCACGACCTATACGGAGTCTGGATCGTTCAGAGATAAGGCCCGCGGCGTCGGGTCAAGCACAGGGCATCGATAGCTGGATTCCCACTCGCACAATGATCACCATCGCGAATCTCAACAGATTCGCTTATTACCCCACAATGGGGTGGCATGGGATTTCCGGGCAGCATTGATGCCAAACCAGCCGCCTTCGCGTTGAACACGGAAGGTCGGGCACAGCAAATACAACGACACAGGCCCCGGAAAACCGGGGCCTGTTTGCGTGTACCGCCGACGGGGCCGGATGGGCAAATCAACGCCCCGCGAGTTTGTCGTCGAGCAGCTTCTTCCAGCCCGCGTTATCTGCCGGCGACCCACCCGTCAGCAGCTGGCCATTGATGACGAAGCTCGGCGTGCCGCGCACGCCGAGTGCTTGGGCGGCACGTAGGTCAGCTGTCACCTTTTCCGACGCGCCGGGACCGGTGAGGCAGGCGTCGAAGGCCGCGCGGTCCAGCTTCAGTTCGTCGGCGAAGGCTTTCAGCTTTGCTTCCGCGAACCGACCGACATTGAGTTTCTCCGCGTCCGCCTGGCCAGCCTCTGCCTGGGCAAGAAAAAGCTTCTTGTGGTAGGGCCAGAACTGGTCCTGGTCCGCCGCGCATTGGGCGGCGATGGCCGCGTTCACGGATTCGCCGCCAAGGATGGGTAAGTGGTGGAAGATGAAGAGCACCTTGCCCGTCGATACGAACGCGTCGATGATGCCCGGCTCCAGGGCAGCGGTGAACTTCAGGCAGAACGGGCACTGGAAGTCTTCGTAAACTTCGAGCGTGACCTTTGCCGCGGGATTGCCGAGCTGCGTTCCCTTTGCGGTCTCGATCGGGTATTTCGTGGCGGAAATCTTCGCGGCGACATCGTTGGCCGGCTTCTCGGTGGCAGCGACCGTCGCGACGGCAAGGGTGCCCGGCGCCACGGTCGAATCTGCGGAGTCGCTGTCGCCACAGCCGAGCGAGATCAGGACCGTGCACATCGCGAAGAGGACAAGAAGCCGGGCAGCGTTAGTCATTGAGGAATCCGTTCACGAGGCCAATGAAGGTATCGAACTGGTCATGGTGCACCCAGTGTGCCGCATTCTCTACCTTTTCGTAGCGGTAATTGTGGAAGGCGCTGAGGTCGAGCGAGCCATCGCGCGCGCCCCAGCTCTCCGCGCCCCAGATGATAAGGACAGGACAGCGCACCTGGTTCCAGAGGTCCCGCGCGTCCTCCATGTTGAATTCGTAGGGCGAACCGCTGTGCGTGAAGTTGTCGAACTTCCATGTGAGCGCTCCGTCGTCGGTCGGGCGGACACCGTTTGACGTGAGGCTGCGCGCGAGTTCCGGCGAGAGATGGTTGTTTGCCGCCATCATGCGTTCCGTCGCGGAATCGATGTCGGGGTAGGTGTGCAGCTGGCGCTCTTCGAGCTTGCGCATGCTTTCGACCCATTCGCGCATGCGCACGTGGGCCGGGCGGCGGGGGCGGCGATCCCAGCCCATGCCCCCAAGCCCTTCAATCGTAACTACCCTACTCACCTTCTCCGAAAAGGCGCCCGCGTATTGGAGGGCGATGCCCCCGCCGAGCGAGTGGGCGACGACGGTGTAGGGCGCGCGACCGATCGCTTCGCCAAGGGCATGGATATCGAGCGCATAGTCGATGATGGAGTACGTGCCGCCGTTGGCCCATTCGGAATCGCCGTGGCCGCGAAGATCCGGGGCGTAGACGCAGTAGCGATCAACGAGCGCCTCCGCTGTACGGCCCCAGGAGTGGGCATGGTCCCGCGTGCCATGGATAAGGAGGAGCGGCGGCTTCGTCTCATCGCCCCAGACGAGGTAATGGAGCTTGAGGCGCTGAGACGAGTAGTAACGTGATTCTGGATGCATTGCGGTTGAGTGTAGCGGAGCGGGCGAAGAACGACCAAGGTCGGGGCGGGAGCGAGGCCAACCAGCGGAGGAGGCGGGTTCAGGGCGCGACGGGCCTTTCGAAGCTCGGCATCCCGGCGCTTGCTCCCGCGCGCGCTACGGACGGACAGGGCGCGCTACGGATTTGCGGCTTTCAGCGGATCGGGTCGGGCGGAGGTTCTTGAGACGCTTGGCCTTCCGACAGATGGCCCAGGATGCGTTCGAGATCGAGGCGAGAACGGGGGGTCCACGCCGCGCCGAGACTTTGGAGCTGTAGCTTCACGTCGGCGAAGGGGAGCGGGTGTGTCAGGAGGAGGAAGCGCCGAAGGTCCCCCGCGACTTCGAAGCGTTCGGTGGGCGAACTGGCGGCGACGAAGCGTTTCGTTGCGGCGATCACCGTGCCGTGTTCGATCCGATAGTCCTGATGAAGGTAGCCGCGCAGAAAGTCGGCGAGGAAGGGAAAGGCGCCGCGGCTAAAGCGGCCGGCATCGGACACATTTGCTGCCATGCTTAACGCTCCTGGGGGTAACTCGTGAGTACGAAGCCCGCTTTGCCATCCCATTTGAGCACGACAACGGCGGAATCCGCTTCGCGGGTCGCCTGGCCGCGCCGCATCGTGCGTCCGATCGTTAGTGGCATTTCGGCATCGAGGACGAGGTTGGGCCGATCACCTTTGCGCGCGCGCCATGCGACGACCTTTGAAGCGTTGTCGCTCATCGCCGCAGCGACCGTCTTTTCTGCCGAGGACCGGTCGGTGTATGTGGAGGCCGCCGAGATATCGGGTTCTGCTTTGAGCCGCGCGCGCAGTTCGTCGTCGGTCTTGCCGATGTGGCGGGAGAGAGTGTGGCCGCCCTTTCTCTCGTCGGCCGCGAGATCGTAGCGGGCCTGGACGGTGGTGCTCGTGGTGCGAGCAGTGGGGGTCGAACGAGTACTCCCCGCCGGAGACGGAGTCCTGATCGGAGCGGATCGCGTTCCAGAAGGGGCAGCATCGCCGGGCGCCGCGAGCGAACCGTCAGAACTCGACGGTTCCCAGGGACGGTTCGCGACGAGGTATCCGCCGAGGAGGACGAGGGCGACTACGGCGATGGGCGCCCAGATCCTGAGGCGGTTCAGCATCAGGGCATCGTACCTTCATACGAAGGCTCGGGGGTAAATATCGCTATCCGGGCCTGCTAGTGGCGGAAGTGACGGGTGCCGGTGAGGACCATCGCGACGCCGTACTTTTCGCAGCAATCGATGCCGTCCTGGTCGCGGATGCTGCCACCGGGGTGGGCGATGGCGGCGATGCCGGCCTGGCAGGCCTTCTCGATGGAATCGCCCCAGGCGAAGGGGAAGAACGCGTCACTGGCAAGGGCCGCGCCACGGACCTCGACGCCAGCCTTGTCCATGGCGAGTTCGACGCTGGCGACGCGGTTCGGCTGGCCGCTGCCCATGCCGAGCAGGCGTCCATCTTTGGCCACGGTGATCGCGTTGCTCTTGACGTGTTTGACGCAGCGCCAGGCAAACTTCAGGTCCTCGAGTTGCTGGGCCGTCGGCTGAGTCTTCGTGACGACGCGCAAGTCGATGTCGTCTGGGCCGAGGTCGTCCGCGTCCTGCACGAGCCAGCCGCCGCCCACCTGGCGGTAGGAGCGACCGCCCTTGGTGCGGGGCGTCGCTTCGAGGATGCGCAGGTCCTTCGACTTGCCCTTGAGCAGGGTGAGACCTTCCGGGGTGTACGAGGGCGCCACCACGATCTCGTAGAACATGCGCGTCTCGCCGTCGTTGGGGCTGCGGAACTCGCGCAGTTCGCGGGCGAGGGCCTCATCCACGGGACGGTTGAAGGCGACGATGCCGCCGAAAGCGCTCGTGGCGTCGCCGCGGACGGCGAGGCGATAGGCTTCGAGCATGTCCTCACGCGTGGCGGCGCCGCAGGGATTTGTGTGTTTGACGACGACGCAGGACGGGCCTGGGAAGTCGTTGACGGCGTTCCAAGCGGCGTCGGCGTCGAGGTAGTTGTTGTAGGACATCTCCTTGCCGTGGAGCTGTGTCGCCGTGGCGATGCCGCCGCGGCCGTGTTCGCGCAGGGAGCGGTCCGTGTAGAAAGCAGCTTTCTGGTGGGGGTTTTCGCCGTACCGCAGCTCCTGGGCCAGCTGCATCGGAAGGGTGAGCGCGGGCGGCGGCGTAGCGGGCGAATCCTGGTCCCAGAGCCATTCCGCCACCTGTGCGTCGTAGCTCGCGACGTGTTGGAACGCTTTCCACGCGAGGCGGCGGCGCGTTTCCGGGGAGACGCCAGCGCTCGTGCGAAGGTCGGCGAGAATCGTGTCGTAGTCGGCGGGATCGACGACGACGATGACGTCCCTGTGGTTCTTGGCGGCGGCACGAAGCATGGTCGGGCCGCCGATATCGATGTTCTCAATGCCCTCGTCGAAGCTGACGCCGCCCGGGCGAGTGACGGTTGCTTCGAAGGGATAAAGGTTGCAGCAGACAAGATCGATCGTGCCGATGTTGTGCTGCGAGAGGGCGGCCATGTGGGCGGGCAGATCGCGTCGCGCGAGGATGCCGCCGTGGACGGCGGGGTGGAGCGTTTTCACGCGACCGTCGAGCATCTCCGGGAAACCAGTGAGGTCCTCGACCTTGCGCACGGGAACTCCGGCCCCCGAGAGTGTGGCGAAGGTACCGCCCGTGGAGGCGAGTTCCCAGCCAAGCTCGCTCAACCCGCGAGCGAACGCCTCAATCCCTGTTTTATCGAAAACTCCGAGCAATGCGCGCATCTGACCCTCATAGGTCGACTGGCCGGTGCGCGAACGCGTGTGCGTTCAGGCAACCGGAATGTCCCTTGGCCCAGGCGAGCGGCCGTGTGCTCTCGATCGGGCTCCCCCGCGGTCGTCCGCGTTTGCGCCAGTCACCCGATGGGGGAATGGTAGCACGCCAGAGGCCCTCACCCCCCAACCCCCTCTCCCGACTCGCGGCTCGCGGGCGGGGGGAGAACATCAACGGTGAGGACGCACGGTCGTTGTGACGCCAGTCAAGCGGAGCCATGAGCCGCAAGCACTTTCGGGTGGGAGTCATTTGTTTTGCGTGCGAATTATCTTAGTTCGATTGAGCGCTGTTCAGCCTGCCAAACCCGTTCGTCCTGAGCCTGTCGAAGGATGAAGACGCCGCTGCCGATCGCTCGCGTGTGACCGGCCCTTCGACAGGCTCAGGGCGAACGCAACCCCCAACGCGTGCTGTGCAAAACTTGACGCCCACCCAGCACTTTCATGCTCGCGGCTTCTTCGGCTTCTTCAATCGTCCCGCCGTATACTCGTCGGGATGGATCTCTCCCAGTACCCGTTGCAGGATATTGCCGCGAAGGTCGGCACGCCCTTTTACCTTTACGATAGCGCGATTCTGAAGCGCCACCTCGACGACCTCGCACGATTGACTTCGGCGCCTAGCTTGCAAGCCCGATACGCGATGAAGGCGAATTCGTCGCACAAGGTGCTGGCGACGGTGCGAGACGCTGGCTTCTGGATCGACGCCGTTAGTGGGAACGAAGTGCTGCGTGCGCTCGGGGCAGGGTTCGCTAATGGCTCGGAGCCGCCGGTGGTGATGTACACGGCCGATGTCTTTCGTGACAATGCGCTGGAGGCCGTCTGCCAGAACTTCGTGCTGCCGAACGTCGGTTCGCCGGGGATGATTCGTGAGTTGGCTGAGGCCGGGTATCGCGGGCCGATCGCCCTGCGCATCAATCCGGGTTTCGGGCATGGGCATGTCGCTTCCTGCGATACGGGCGGGCCGTCGTCGAAGCACGGCATCTGGTTCGAAGACATCGCGCCGGTCGGCAAGGCGGCGAAGGCAGCGGGCTTTCCCGTGGTGGCCCTGCACGCGCATGTCGGGACAGGGCCACAACCGGGCGAATTCGACCGCAACATGCGGCGGCTGACGGGGGTTTTCGCGGACTTGATGGAGGCGTTCCCCGAGACGACCGCGGTGAACTTCGGTGGCGGCATCCCGCATCCCTATCGACCAGGAGCTGCAGGCGCGGACCTTGGGAGCTTTCGGGAGACGCTGGTGCTAGCGGCTTCGGAACTTCAAGCAGTAGCGAGGCGACCTATTCGTGTGGAGATTGAGCCGGGCCGGTATGCGGTTGCGGCGATGGCGGTTCTGGTCGCGCGCGTTAAGGACGTGAAGGCGACGCGTACGAACGACAAGGGTGAGGGCCACCAGTTCATCATGGTCGACGCGGGCTTCAACGACCTCATCCGCCCGGCGATGTATGGGAGCTACCACCACATCTCGATCGTCGGCGAGGGCGCGACGCGAACGCCCGAACCGTTCGTCGTCGCGGGTCCGCTTTGCGAAAGCGGCGACGTTTTCACGCGGGACGACAACGAGATGCTGGATCCGAGGCAACTCGGGCGACCGGAGCCAGGCGACCTGCTGGTGCTGCACGATGCGGGCGCCTATGGGGCGGCGATGAGTTCGAACTATGTTTCCATGGGGCGGGCGGCACAGGTGTACTGGGAAGATGGCAAGGCGACGCTCATCGCGCGGCGCGAAACGCTGGCGGATGTGACCCGCAACGAATGTGAGGAAGCGCTGTGAGCACCATGCCACGGGTCGCGCTCGGGAAGACCGGGCTGTCGGTTTCGAAGTTCTGTCTTGGCTCGATGCAATTTGGCTGGACGGCGGACGAACAGCAGTCGTTCGCGGTGATGGATGCGTTCGTCGCGGCGGGCGGCAACTTCATCGACACGGCGGACATTTACTCGCGCTGGCACGAAGGCAACAGGGGCGGCGAAAGCGAAGAGATCATCGGGCGCTGGATGAAGGCAAGGGGGAATCGCGACCAGATCGTGGTGGCGACGAAGCTGCGGGGGCCGATGTGGGACGGGCCGGACGGCGAAGGGTTGTCACGCAGTCATGTCATGCGGGCAGCGGAACACAGCCTCAAGCGGCTGCAGGTCGAGACGATCGACCTCTACCAGTGCCACTGGTTCGATGAAAAGACGCCGATAGAGGAAACGCTGCGCGCGTTCGAGGACCTGGTGAAGGCGGGCAAGGTGCGTCACATCGGCGCGTCGAACTACCCACCAGCGCTGCTACGGGAGGCGCTGACGGCAGCCAAGGAGCATTCTCTACCCGCCTTCGGGACGTTGCAGCCCCATCACAGCCTGGTCCACCGCAAGGAATACGAGGACGGGTTGCAGACGATTTGTGTGGGCGAGGGGCTGGGAGTCGTCCCCTACAGCCCGCTCGCGGGGGGGTTCCTGACGGGCAAGTACGCGAAGGGCGGCGCGACCGTGAAGAGCGCACGCGCGGGCGGCGTCAAGCAGTACTTCACGAAGGACGGCTGGGCGACGCTGGATGCTGTTCGCGAGGTGGCGGCGAAACACGAGACCTCGTGTGCGGCAGTGGCGCTCGCCTGGCAGATGGCAAAGCCGGGCATCACGGCGCCGATCGTCGGCGCGAACACGCCGGAGCAGTTGGCCGAACAGCTTCCTGCGCTCGACCTGCAGCTTACCGCGGACGATCTCTCGCAGCTTGACGCGGCGAGTCGACCATTCTTGGTTAAGGGCGATGTCCATCCGGGCCGATAGGAGACCAGCATGTACCGATCCACGGAAGCATTCCTCAAGTACTTCGGCGCGGTGAACCGCCGGGCCATTCGCGACATCTCCGCTCTGCCCCCAGAGGCCGACGGCTGGAAACCGGCGACGGGCGAAGGCGAGAAGGCCTGGGGCATCAATACGCTCGTCGGGCACATGGCGGGTTCGCGGCTGTACTTCGCCAGCGCCTACACGGGCAAGGGGTGGATTAGCCCACCGCCGCCCGACGTATCGTCGCGTGATAGTTGGGTGCCCGCGCTGGAAAACAGCGCGGCTGAGTTTCGCGCGCTTATCGAGAAGACGCCAGACGAGTGGCTCGACCGCAAGGTGGAGATGATCGACGGCGAGGGCAGCCTGTCGGGCTGGCGGCTGCTTTCGATGATGGTCGAGCATGACATTCACCACCGCAGTCAGATCGACACCTACGCGGGCCTCAACGGTTGGGACGTGCCGCAGATCTTTAACCGAGCCGCGGAACAGATCGGCGTATTGCAGGATGCGCAAAGGGCGAAGTACAGGCAGCCGGGGCAATCGCACGAGTTGTGAGCTATGAGCTGTTGGCTTTAGCCATTAGCGGCGTCTTTCTCGGCGAGACGTATCGCGCACTTTCTAGGACTTTTGCATATTCACTCGGTGCCGGACGCCTGCAACCCGTGACGTCGCTTGGAAAGGCTGCGAAGCGCCTGGAACAGGTAACGCGCTTGACCATCCCCGCGCTTGCTGACGCGCGCGTAACGGCCAAGTCTACACCGCGTGGAGGGCGGCCTTGAGGCGGTCGATCTGGGGGATTGGGGTGGGATCGAAGCCGTTGAGGAGGCCGAGGTAGCAGGAGGTGTAGTCGCCCCAGGCGGTGCCCTGGAGGAGCTGGTCGAGGA
>DAOTTM010000065.1:0-1507 GCA_034437915.1 Dehalococcoidia bacterium
TCGGCATTAAGGAATACGCCACCTCCGGGGCTGATTTCGAAGTCGAGCAAGGTGATTTGGCCGCGATTGATCAGCGCCAGTACGGTGCGGTCGGCGATGAGCGGGCGAAACTCCTCCATCAGGTCGAGGGCGAGGCTGGCACGGCCAGGACGGTCACGGTGGAGGAAGCCCACGGACGGGTCGAGCCCGGCGGTGGTGAGGGCGGCGACGCAATCGTTCATCAAGAGGGCGTAGGCGAACGAGAGCATGGCGTTCACGGGGTCGCGCGGCGGGCGGCGAGAGCGGACATCCATGGCGAAACCGCCCGCCCGCAGGAGGTGGCCGAAGACGTTGAAGTAGGCACGCGTGCCGCGCCCTTCCTGACCACGAAGCTCGTCCGCGGTCTGGGAGCTGGCCAGCCCGAGGATGCCCGTGCGGACGCGGTCGGCGCCTTCGCGCAGATAGGTGCGCGCGAGGCTGCCCTCGGGTGCGTCGCGGCTGGCGTGCAGGAGCAGGTTCCGGGCGTTGTGCAACTTCCCTGCCACGCAAGATTTCGCGATCGAAAGACAGGCAACGTCGTTGTCGGCGAGACGGAATTGCTGGCGGCGAAGGAGGACGTTCCCGGGCTGTGGGGCATCGACGCGCGCGATCAGCCGACCCGTGGCGGAAAGGAAAGTGACCGATATCCCCGCCTCGGTGCATTGGCGAAGCACCGCCGAGCTGACCATCGTGTGCCCGAACAGCGCCACGCTTGTCAGATGGTGGCGTGGGACGGTGATCGCGACTTTGCCGTCGATCACGACTTGCACGGTCATGTTGCGTTGGCGAAGCATGGCCCCTTCGGTCGTCACGAAGAGGGTGTTGGCGCGCACGGACACGGCGCTCACGACTCACCGCCGGGTGCGAAGAGCCTGCGCATGTACCGTTGGAACGCGTCGGCCTTGCCCGACTGTTGCGGCAGACAGACGGGCTCCAGCGAGCAGCCGTTGCAACGAGCTTTGTACACCGGCAGGGGAATGCGCGCCGATTCGAGGAGGGCGCGAAGGTCGGCGATGGCCTGTTCGGTCTTCGCGCGCAGTTCGTCCGAGATCCAGACGACGCTGCGGCGGCGCGTGAGGGCGTGGTAGATGCTCGCCTGGCGCACGGTCGTCCCAAGCATCTCTTCCAGGCAGAGCGCCTGCGCGCAGAGCTGGACGCGGTCGTTCTCCCAGCCCGCGCGCTTGCCACGCTTGTAATCGACGGGGCGGACGTCGTCCCCGTCGTCGCGCGGCCAGAACTCGACGATGTCGGCGCGCCCATTGAGCCCCAGGCGGTCGTTGAAGATAGGCATCGCGCGGACGGTGCGGCAGCCCCGGCGTTCGCGGTAGCCGGGGATGTCGACAAGTTCGTGGATGCGGTTGCCCTGGGCCACGAACTCGTTCGTGAGGAAGACGCCCTCGGTATGGATGAGGGCGGCGCGGCGGTCACAGAAAAGGAACTGGTTGAGCGCGGAAACAGGGACGATGAGCCGCTCATCGCCCCCATCCTC
>DAOTTM010000066.1:0-14507 GCA_034437915.1 Dehalococcoidia bacterium
CCTAGAAGCCCCCGGCTGGCGTTCCGCGCTATCGTCCGGAGCCGTCGCGAAGCGATTCCAGACCGACCACCCATAGCCGGAGAATACCATCACGAACCCGATAACCGTGCCAGCCGTCCCCGTGACGGGAAAGATCACAAGGGCAACTCCTACGACGGCCATGCCGGTCACCACCTCCAGCGTGCACGCCCGATCCCCGGCACAGGCATTCATCGCGTCAACGAGGGTCCGGTAGCCTGCAGCCTCGGCCATTTGGGCAGCTCCCAGCCGCTCAATCTGGGCCATGAACGAATCGCGGATTGAGTGCAGCGACGACGAAAGCCAACCGTTACCCAACGAACCCCAAGCGCTCCAGCTCTGGGCCCTGGACACCCAATCCCTGACGAAAGCGTGGGGCGAACAGAACATTCCCCATGGACATAGCCCCATCGGATCCGTATTCATCACCGGGTTGTCGTTACCGTAGCTGTAGGGGTGACCGGTCAAGCCGGGGCCGACGGACATGGGGTCGCGCGAGATAAACGTGTCGTTCCTGGGGTCGTAGTAGCGCGCCCGCAGGTACTGGAGTCCCGTCGTGCTGTCCGTCTGCTCACCGGCGAACCCGAAGCCGCCCGGCCCGGCGCCGTTGCCACCGTTCTGCTCGCCATAGGCGTCGTAGCTCGTCGTTGTGGTGACGGCGCCCGCGCTATTCACGGTCGCGATGGTGGACCCGAGGCCGTCCGTCAGAAAATCCGTTGGCGTCGAACCCCGTACCGCGCAATCCTGCCGACGCCGCTATCACACTGTGCCTTCCGGCTGCTCGCAGGTCTTCGGCCTCGCCCTAACCCCCGACCGGACTACGATGGCCGCCGTCCCATGTCCGGCGGCCATCGCGAATCCCAGTTCGACTCTAGTCGTCGTCGGCGGCGCTCGCCGCTGGCGTGTCGTTCGGGTTGTCGAAGATGATCGTCTTCCTGGCGGGTTCGCACATCAGGTTTGGGCGCCGGATGCGCACGTCATCCTTGCCGAAGTTGCGAGTGTCAAGCGTCGCGGCGAGGTTCAGCGTCGGCGACTCGAGGCGGAAGCACTGATACACCTCTCCCTTATGGTCGGCGTTGTACACGTTGCCCGCCGAGGTGATCTTCTTCGCCATCTCGCACATCATGACGGCCCTCCCGACCACAGCCTTATGCGGGCCGAAGTTGTTAGTGACGAGGACAACGGGGATGTTCGGGTTCGCACCGAAGTCGATGTCGAAGCATTGCCAGACAAAGGTCACCGGGTTGGGTGTCACTGCGCCGCCAAAGGCCTTCGCGGCGCTCTCGCACATGGTGCGCGACGTGCGGATGCGGACCGTGTTGGGCCCGAAGTTCTGCGTAACGAGGACGGCGAGGTCATCCGGGTCTTGTCCGTTCTGCAGCCGGAAGCACTGCAACACGGATTTTAATGTTGGCGGCAACAACTGCGTCCCCGCCGGGGGCTGCCGGTACTTCAGGGCGGATTCGCACATCATCCTCGACGTGCGGACGGTGACCATATCCTTGCCGAAATTGTTTGTATCGAGCATCACCGCCTGGTTCGGGTCCTGCCCCTCGACGAGACTGAGACACTCGTAAACGAGCGTCGGAGCGGCTTTCTCATCGACTGACGGTCCGCTGGCGCCGGGAGGCCCGGTCGTTGAGGACGCGTGTCCCTGGGCGGTCGAGCCGATGAACACTCCGAGGATTACGGCGAGCAGGGCTGTGGCGCCTGCATAGCCAAGGAAACGAGACTTGAACATTCGACACCCTTTCGCGCTCGATTTGACCCGTCACGTTTAGGCAAGCAGCGGGCCTGAGCGCAGTGAGACTGGATCTACGACGAGGCGTTGTCAACGGTAATTGTGTAAAATCTTCGCAGGTCGCATGTAAAATCCTCAGTGGCACATGCTCGACGGACATCGCTGCCCGGCACGCGTGGTCACCATAACGGCGGGAGGACATCCGTGAGCAAGGCCCTGCCGGCGGCTTCGTAGACGTTGGCGGCGGCGATGACGTGCTGGCAGGCGGTGTGGATGTCGCGGAAGTGGCGGTCGAGGGTGTTGGGGGTGTACACGGTGGCGGAACCGGCGGCGTGGTAGAGTTCGTCGACGGCACGGGCGCAGGCGTCGTGGGCGTACGTTATGGCGAGCCGCAGCTTCGCACGCTGCTCGATCGTCGGCTCTTCGCCCGCCACGAGGGTGTCCCACAGGGAACCGAGGGCGGCGTAGACGAAGCCCCGCGACGATTCGATCAGGGCCGTGGCGTTCGCGTAGGCGACTTGGACCGCGGACTGTTCGCGCGGTGGCGCGCCGCCGAACTTGTTCTTTTTTGGCTTGATGATGCGGGCGAACTCTTCCAGCGCGCCGCGGCCGATGCCGAGGGGAACGCCGGGGTGGTTCGCCAGGAAGAGCGAGTTGAGCGCCCAGGACGGCCCGGGCCGCTGCGACTTCCCACGGAAGATGTCGAACGTATGCTCCGCGGGGATGAACAGGTCGTTAAAGGCGAAGTCGTTGCTGCCGCTGCCGCGCAAACCACCTGTACGCCAGTTGTCGAAGACCTCCACCTCTTCGATCGGGGCGATGGCGTGCAACTGGAGGGGGACGCCGGAATCGCCAAGGACCGGCTCGTCGCCCTCCATGAGGATTGTCGCGCCCACCACCCAGCGCGAATGCGTAATACCGCTCGCGAAGGGCCACCGCCCCCTGACCCGGTATCCGCCGGGGACCTTCGTCGCGCGACCCGGAGGCGCAAACGCGGCCGCGGTCACGATGTTGGGGTCGGGGTACATTTCGCGCGCCACGTCCTGGTCGAGGAAGGCGTTGAAGTTGGCGTTGGCACTGGCGATCATGACGCACCAACCCGCCGAACCGGAAGCCGCCGAGATCTCCTCGATCACGCGGTTCTGGGTGAGTGGGTCGGCCTGGCATCCGCCCCAGGCCAGCGGCATGGACATGCGGAATGCGCCGGTATCGCGGATGGCATCGACGATGTGCAACGGCAGCTGGCGCGCCTCATCGATCTCGTCCGCAGCGGCGACAAGCGTGGGCGCGAGCGCGCGCGCGTTCGCAATCAGTTGTTCGGGCGTCTCGACGTGCAGTGCGGGGGCAGCAGTCACCAGGCTTAAGTCTGGGGGACCGGCTGCTGACGACGGACCGGCTTGTGCCCCCAAAGCGTGCCCGAGTCGTAATGCTGGACTTCCCAGGTACAGTCATCGACTTCGCGCGCGCCCCAGCCGTACTCCACGCCGAAGGCCGAGGGGTTGGCCATATAGAAGGAGACCATCTCGTCGTTGCTGTGGCGCCCCATGGAGACGAGCAGTGGCGCCGAGCCGTCCTGGACGGCGTCATACGTCCGCCCAACGGGGTCGATGGAGTCGAGTTGCAGCATGAAATGGTTGATGCGCTTCTTGGCCTTCGGCACCTCCGCGAAGGCGATGCTGTGGTGGCGCGGGTTGCAATGGAGGAAGCCGAGTTTCAGGCCGCCGTTCACGTAGTCGGTGACCTTGAACCCGAGCATGCTCGTGTAGAAGTCCATCGCGCGGTCGAGCTTGTCAACGGTCAACACGAGGTGGCCCAGGCCCTGGTCACCGGCGACAAAGGAGGTACCGGACTTCGGCGAGCGGAAATCGCCGACGGTCATCTCCGGGGAGTGGAAAACTTCGACATCGTATCCATCGGGGTCGGTGAAGCGAATGAGACCCGCGACGTGGCGGCGATCGAGTTCTTCGCGAGTCGCGGGGGCAACACGTGTGCCGGCGGCTTCGAGCCGGGCGGCTATTGCGTCCATGTCGGCGGCGGAATCAGTCTGCCAGCCAATGTAGGCGATGTCATCGCGCTCGTCGGGGCGGATTTCGAAGCGGTGGTGATGGTCGTCCAGGGCGAGCAGCAGTGAGCCGTCGGATTCATGACCGCGTACGCCGAGGCCAAGCAGGCCTTCGGCGTAGTTCTCCCACGCGCCAATGTCCTTGACGCCGATACCGAGGTAACCGAGTTGGGTGACCGTTGTCATGCCGACATGCTCCGACTAGGAATGATTGTCATCATACGCCGAATCGATGGCCGATGGGATAGGCCCTGAGCGTTGGGTGCTACTTACGTTTTGCACGCGACCCCACGATGTCCGTCCTGGCCACGGAAACGCCGCTCCTGGATGAAATGCGGAGCCTGGACATCCCGGCGCTTGCTTCCGCGCGCGCTATGGATCGACGGTGTGCACATCGCCTAAGGGCTTGTCCGTAAATTACCGATGCACTTCCTGAATCTAACACAGGTTCGGACACAGAAGCGGTTATTGCCAGACAGTCCCTAAGGATTGCTCAGCCTGGAAGGACGGGGATCACCGTCCGTCAAGCATAATTCGCGCCCCTGAGCATTGGAACCCCGGGCCGCATGGCACCCAATTGCCACGCTTCTTCCACAGGGGTGGACTGTTAGGCAGGCGCGATGGTGCCGTCCTATTGGGTAGGCGAACCTGCTGACCACAGGCAAAGCCCGGCGACAATGTCCTCCCCGTCGCAGGGGCGGGCCGCGCAAGCGCCCGCCCCAACCCCTCTTTTGCGCATGGAATTGGGCGACTGTGCGTCCCCAAGAGTCGGTTCTTTCCCGCGGCCCTATCAGGGAATTGCCCACGATCGATGCGCGTGACACGATACGGTGAGTTGGTGGGCAACCTCGACGGGGAGCAGCTCTGTGAGTTTGGATGAAAACGAGGACGTGAGCGTGTCGGTGTGCCCCCATCTCGGGCTGGCGGACGACCCCGATTCACACGCAACGTACGCCACCGAAGCCCATCGCTGCCACCGCATGCCGAACCCAACTCGCGTTGCGTCCAACCACCAGGAGACCTTCTGCCTCGTGGCGAACCACGCGAACTGCCCGGTCTTCCTGGGCGAAGGCGTGCCAGGCGCGCAGCGGGCCTCGTCTGCACCGCCCATCCCGACGCCCCTGCCGCGTCCGGGCGCCAATCGCGGACAGCAGGCAGGCCGCCAACCGAAAGTCCCGGCCCAGCCGCAGGCACGAAATGCTGCCGCGGCGGTCGACGCGGCCGCCGGGCGAAAGGCGCGAGACCCCGGATCGCTCGGGCCTCGGCCACGGGCGGGCGGAATCAGCATGCCCGCCGCTACGATCGGTCTCTTCGCCCTTGCCGTGGTGATCATTGGGATCACCGTGTTCATCCTCAACAACTCCGGCGGAGGCGATGGAAAGGTCTCCGCCGCCCAGCTCTTCGAAACGCAGCAGGCGCTTGGGAAGACGCAGCAAGCGCAAACGAAGCCCGCCGGGACCACCCCCACCGCTTCCATTGGGACGCCACGGCCAGGCCAGACACCTGGAACTCCGGGCACTCCCGGAACCGTGACCGGTTCGGCGACGGCAGCCCCGAGCGGCAAGGAATACGTCGTGAAGTCGGGCGATTTCTGCTCCACCATTGCCGCCGCCAACAATACGACCCTGGAAGCGCTGCTGGCGGCGAACAAGATGTCCGAGGATGACTGCACCAGGCTCCAGATCGGACAGAAGCTCAAGCTGCCCTAGCCGTATTGGCCCTTGGCTATTGGCCCTTGGTTCTGACGCGATTAGCTGTTCGGTTGCCCTTCAAGCTCGGCGGGAGCGGTTGTGAGTTCCCCGTGATGTGCCGTCACCCATGTCTGCCTCGCCCGCCAATGAACCGGGTGTGAGAGCCAACCGTGCTCGGCCTCTTCGACCCACTTCCAATCCGCCCAACAGAGCAACGCGAGGTCGATATCTCGCCGCGCCAACTTGCGAATCTCCTTCATGACCGGTGTGCGTGCGCGTTTGCGTGACTCGAACTTATCAGCGAGGAGGATGATACGGGCAATCATGGGCATTTCGAGTGCGCCGAGGGTATGGTCGCGGACGGCCGCGAGCACATCTTCGTCCGTCACCCCGAAACGTTCCCGGAGGACGACGGCTGCTATGGGGCCGTGAAGAAGGACCGGGCTTGCCTCGTCGGCGGCTGTCAGCGCAAGGCCGGCTGAGCGCGCGAGACTCAGCTGTTCCGCCGCCGAATGAGCGCGGAAAAGGTCGTGCCCCCATGTCGCGAGGGCGCAACGGTCCGGGTCGACACCCCAATACCTCGCGAGGGAAACAGCCTCGGCCACGACGCGTTCGATATGACGGACAAGACCCGGCGGACGTGATGCGAGTTCAGACCGGATGTCTTCTATCTGCGCGGCGACCGTTTGGGGCATCAGCCTTCCGGGCCCAGGCGACGCCCGCCGAGGATGTGCATGTGCAGATGTGCCACCGTCATGCCCGCGGCTTCGCCCACGTTGAAGGCGATACGGTAGCCGGTTTCGAGCACGCCTTCGAGGCCGGCCACTTCGCGAGCGAGAGCAAACATGCCCGCCAACGTCTCGGCATTGCCCCATTCAAGCTCCCTGGCGTCGGCGATGTGCGTCCGCGGGATGACGAGGACGTGGATTGGCGCGCGGGGATTGATGTCGCGGATGGCGAATGCCGCGCTGTTCTCCGCGACTCGGGTCACCTTTATGTCGCCGGAGTTCATCTTGCAAAACAGGCAATCGGACGGCATAACGTCTATTGTACTCCCATGTCCGATGAACTTTCAGCCGACGGCGAGCGGCCCATTCCGGGACCGGACGTGCTCAGCCTGTTCTGGTCGCCGGTTTGCGCCGTTGGCAGCCACGGAGCACGGGGGGCGAACGCCCAGCTATGCGTGTCTGTGTTCGGCGCGGGCATCGTCCCTGAGCGGCCGCGCGTGATCGTGGTCCTGTACAACACGAATTTCACGTGCGAACTGGTCAGCAAGAACGGGACGCTGGCCGTAACGGTGCTCGCCGAGGGGCAGGAGCACCTTCTCGGTCCACTCGGGACGATCTCCGGTCGGGCGGCGCAGAAGCTCGACGGGGATGAATACACCCTCACAGGCGATGGCGACCCCTACTTCCCCGCTGGATACGCGATGATCGAGTGTGCGGTGATCGAAGAGCTGGACCTTGGCGACGCGACGGCCTTTCTCTGCGGCGTACGTGACAGGCGCCGCCTTACGGGTTCGACGCCGTTGGCGCGGCACATTGCACTGGCGGCCCAGCCACCAGACGTGCTGGAACGGTGGGCGACGGTGCAGGCGGCTGCGCAGACCGCTTCGCGGGCGAGCCAGCACTGGCGCGAGTGAGTTCCGAGTTCTGAGTCGGTCATGGCCCTTGGCTGCAACAGGGATGAAACGGGTAACCTCAATCGACGGTCGGACAGCGTGCTCACCCATCGACAGGCTGCTCTGAAACAACGTCCGGCGGCGCAAACCATGCGGGAGTCCGCAAATGCCAGCCGAGGTTCGTCGCCTAGCATAGCACCGCTTACATTACTGCCGTGCGCGGCTCGGATACGTGCCGACGGTTCATCTCTGGTTGCGGCCAGAGGCCATCGACGACTCAGGACGAGCGGTGTTTCGGTGATTTTCAGAGCTGAGAGATGGTCGATGCGATTGATTGCCGAATCACGTCATCCGAAGAGCACGTACTGCTTAAGGAAGCTCTCCACGGCCTGGTGAAACTTCTCGATTGTTTCGGCCTTGCGCCAGCCGTGGCCTTCGCCTTCGTAGACGTGATATTCGTGTGGGACGCCGCGGCTGCGTAGCGACGCGGCGATGCTATCGCTCTGTTCGCGGGGGACAACGCGGTCGATATCGCCCTGGAAGAGGCACACCGGATCGACGATCTCCTGCGCGTGGAAGAGCGGCGAGCGTTCGCGGTACATGGCCGCGGCCTCGGGCAGAGGGCCGAGCATGCTATCGAGGTAGCGGGCTTCGAACTTGTGCGTGTCGCTGGCAAGAGTAAACAGGTTGCCAACGCCGAACATACTTATGCCCGCTTTGTAGAACCCAGGATGGTCCACGAGCGACTTGAGGACCGTATATCCGCCCGCACTTCCGCCCATGATGACGAGCTTCGTGCCATCGGCGAGGCCGCGTTCGAGCATCGCCTTGGCGCCGGACTTGCAGTCCTCGACGTCATAGATGCCCCAGCTGTTTCGCAGTTTCAGCATGTATACGCGGCCGTGTCCGGTGCTTCCGCGATAGTTCACCTGGAGTACGGCGTACCCGCGTGTGGCGAGGAACTGGGTGCCCGCGGCCCAACCAGCGGCATGGTGCGAGGTTGGCCCGCCGTGGACGGCGACGACCAACGGGGGCGCGCCGGTCCCGGAAAATTGGTCGCTGGCGGGCGGGTAGAAGAGTCCGTGGGCCTGTTCGCCATCGAACGACTGCCACGAGACGGCGTAGGGCTGGGAGAGCGCTGAACGCTTCACTGTCTCACTGTCACTGCGGCGAAGGACGCGCGGCGCTTCGTCCCTGGAAGTTAGGTCGAGTACGACGACGCGCGGCGGCTGTTGACCGCCCGCAGCTATGAACGCGACCTGTTCCGACGTGGGAGAGGCGCTCGGCGAGCCCAGCACCTGGTAGCCCGCAGGAGCGAGGTCAATGTCCTGACTGTCTCCGGCGCGCGTTATGGAGAGCGCGTCAATGCCACGTTCGCCGCGGATGGCAACGGCGGCGCCTTCGGGCGTGAGCGCGTAGCTTCGCTGCCCCTGGGCCCAGGCGGGCTGGCCGAACTCGCCGTCGCCGCTTGTTATTTGTGTCCGCGCGCCCTTGATGAGGTCGAGGGCGAAGACGTTACCCCAGCCCGTCTCGTCGGAAACGAAGTAAAGGCGTCCGTCGGCACCGAACGCCGGTTGAAAGATGGCTATCTCCGGGCCGCCAGCGACGATGCCAGATGCCGCAGCAACCGGGAGACCTCCCTCGGGGAAGGCGATCTCCGTGACGCGGAGCTCCGTGCCGTCCCAGGGCATGTTCGGGTGGTCCCATTCAACCCAGGCCAGGCTCCGGCCATCAGCACTCCAAACGGGCTGCATATAGAAATCGCGTCCTTCGCCGAGGCGCTGTGGCCAGTGTTTACCCTGAGTGTCCACAACTGCGATCGAATCGACGTCTTCGTAGGTGTGGACGTAGACGAGCCAGTTTCCATCGGGCGAGACAGTGGGACTCGCGGAGGCGCCGAAGGCAGGTGTGACCGACCGTGCGCTCCCGCCCGCGAGTTCCTGGCGGTAGATGCGCTGGTCCGCCTGGCCGACGAAGTACGCGGCGCCATGCGACAGGGTGAAATCGCCGCCCCCATAGCCGACGAAGGCGCGCACGGAGAGGTCGGTCGTAAGGTCGCGGGCGGCGCTCTCGTCCATCCGTTGGACGACGAGGACGCCGCGATCGGAGCGGCCTTCAATCCAGCCCAGCGTTTGGCCATCGGAATCCCAGCAGGGTTCCGCGAGGCGGAGACTGGAGGCGAGGCTCTTTGGGGTGATGGGGCTCTCCCAGAGGCCGAACATGCGTTGTATGGTCATGAAACACCATCCTCGTGGATCATGCGCCCGACCTTTTCGCCGAGGAGAAGGCTGTAGTTCTGGCCGCGGTCTTCAGGGTAGACCTGGGTCGTGTTCGAAAGGTAGAGGCCGGTGATGCCTGTGCGCATGTCTGGAATCTGGCGGGAGTAGTTGGTGCCGATGACGGGT
Source organism: Dehalococcoidia bacterium (assembly GCA_034437915.1). Taxonomy (GTDB): domain Bacteria; phylum Chloroflexota; class Dehalococcoidia; order Tepidiformales; family Tepidiformaceae; genus JACRBT01. The sequence goes on from DAOTTM010000066.1 coordinate 9,539, forward strand.
TGGCCTCCCGGGTCTTTGAACAGCCACTTCTGACGCACCCATGAGGGGTCGAAAGCGGGGTTGAGTTTGCGGATGCCGGCCGTGTAGTGGGCGAGCGCCTCGTCGGCGTCCATCTTCAGGACTTCGTGGTCGGGCGGGACGTAGTTCGAGAGGTAGACGACGTGGTTCCCGCCGTATCGTTCGAGGGGCATGAAGTTCGTGTGCTCGACGCAGGCGACGAAGGGAAGGTCATCGCCGATGCTGAGCCAGTAGAAGTCCGTGAGGGGGCGGTCGAGGGCGAGGACGAGGCACGTCGCCCACTGGTATTTCACGCGGTCGAGCACTTCGACGTAGGACGCGGGAAGTCCGGGAGCGATGCGCTTGGTGACGATGTTGGGCGTCGTCATGAGCACGGCATCGAAGGGATGGAATTCGCCCGCGGCACGGATGCCTGTGACGCGGCCGTCCTCGTTCACGACCTCTTCGACGCCGCAGTTCAGGCGGATATCGCCGCCGCGGGACGCAATGAGGTCGGCGAGGGCCTGGTAGTAGGCTCGGAAGGAGCCTTCGAGGTAGCCGAGGGACTCCTTGTTACCGCTGCCCTTGCGGGAGGCAAAGCGGAGATAGATCTTGCCCCAGAGCCAGACCATACCGACGCGGTCGGCTTCGCCAGCAAACTTCCCTTTGAGCAACGGACCCCAGAACGCGGCGAAGGCTTTCTTGCCGACGGCGCGCTCCATCCAGGCGCGGGCGGTGACCGATTCGTACTTCTTCCAATCCTTCTGGCGGCGAAGCCAGACTGCCGCTAAGCCGAGGCGGACGCGGCTGGTCAAGGGGATGGCAGTGAATTTGAGGAGGTCCATTGGAGTGACGAAGGGGAAGGGACGGCCCTTCACGAAGTGGGCGTTTCGCGGCTCAATCCAGCGCAGCTTGTCACCGAGGCCGAGCTCTTCGATATATCGCACGACGGTCGTGTCGTTGGTAAAGATGTGGTGGTAGAAGCACTCGAGCATTTCGCCGCCGACGGGGAACGTGACAACCTGGCCGCCAACCTCGCCCTTGCCCTCGAAGAGCGTGACCTTGTGCCCGGCCTCCTGGAGGACCTTCGCGGCGGCGAGACCCGCGACGCCCGCGCCAACGATTCCGACGGCGAGTTTTGAGTTCTGAGTTCTGAGTTCTGAGTTCTCGTTACTCATGGCGTTACCGGGGACTCGGCGTCCGCGGTCTTGACGTTGGTGATGCGGCGGAAGGAGATGCCGAAACTCCAGAGAATGAGGAGGCCGAGGATCGTCGTCGGGATGAGGACGACGGCATGGGCGATGACGGAATAGGCGCCGGCGACACCTTCGCCGACGCCGGCGCCGACGAGCACGAGCTTGGCCGCCCATTCAAACGGGCCTGTCCCGCCGAAGAAAGTGGGGATGATGATCGCGAGATTCGCGGCGGCGAGGAGGAGGCAGTAGTGGCCGAAGCTCACGCCGAGGTCGAAGCCCTGGCCGACGATCGCGTATGAGCCCGCCTCAACGGTCCATGCGAGGGCACTCAAGCCGACGACCGCGACCAATGAGCGCCATTCGTGCACCGAGCGCAGGCTACCGACGAGGCTATTCGTCAGTGCCTCCACCTGTGGTTCGAAACGATCCGGGAGAAAGCTGATGAGGCGATGGAGGACACGCTTCGCGCGCGCTTCCGAGAGCGTGAGGAGATAAAACGCGACGAGGGCGAACAGAAAGAGGGCGCTGGAGGCGATCGCGATGGTGCGCAGGCGGCTGTCTTCGAAGCCGACGAACGAACCGGCAACGAGGAGCATGAGCACCAGAGCCGAGCCGTCGAAGAGGCGCTCGACGGCGATCGTGCCGAGCGTGCCCATGCGCGAAACCTTCTCGCGGTCGCCGAGGACGTAGGCGCGCACGAGTTCGCCCGCGCGCGCGGGGAGGAGATTGTTCGCCATGTAGCCGATGACGGCGTAGGGGAAGAGGCGTGCGGGACTCATCGGCGCGACCGGGCGCATGAGGATGGACCAGCGCACACAGCGGATGGAGACGGCAACAAAAAGGACGAGCGTGCCGGGGATGAGCCACCAGTAGTTTGCTTCGTTCAACGCGTCGGCGATTTCGCCGGGGTGCGTCGCGCGAAGAAAGAGGGCGATGAAGACGAGGCTGATCGCGAGGCTGGCCCAGAACCGGAGAGAACGAAGCAAGAGCGACTCCCGGTTTCGCTAAGGGATATCGAAAAGGCGGACGCGCGCGGCCCCGCCTTCGGAGACCCAGAGCTTACCATCAGCCGTTTCTACGAGTCCGTAAGGGCGGTTTAACGGGTCGTCGGTTGGGGCGATGGTGCCGAGCAGTTTGCCCGTCCGGTCGTAAATGCGGACCTGGTTGAGCGAGGGCAGGCTGAGAGCGATGCGGCCGTCGCGGAGGACGCGGATGTAGGGCTTGTCGTTGACATCCTGCCCGCCCCAACCTTCGACCTTGAATTCGCCCAGGTACGAACCGTCCGCCTTCAGAATCTCGACGCGGCTGTTATACATGTCCGCGACGAAGACTGTCCCGTCCGGCGCCAGGGCGATGCCAACGGGTTCGCTGAACTGGCCCGGCCCCGCGCCTGGACCGCCGATCGTGCGGACGTAGTCGCCCTTGAGCGTGTACTGGACGATGCGCTTGTTGCCCGTGTCAGTGACCCAGAGAATGCCCTCCTGGTCGACGATGGCATCGCGCGGACCGAAGAGGTCGAAGGGGCCGGGCGCCTTGCTCGGGTCCGGCGGCTGGCCGAAGGCGATGCCGCTTTCCTTGAGGTTCGTACCAAGGATGCGGATGCGCCAGCCAAACGTGTCCGCGATCACGAGGCGCCCATCGTTCGTGAGCGCGAGGCCCCACGGTTGCGCCTGTTCGGTTGTATCGCCCGGGTTCAGGCGGATATCCGCGGCGGCGATGAAGTTGCCCTTCGAATCGAACTTCTGCACCTTCTTTGTTGCGCTATCGACGACGTAGAGGTTGCCTTCGCCATCGGCTTCGATATCCACGGGTGCGAAGAACTGCCCAGGTTGGGAACCGAGGCCGCCGAAGGTGGGACGACCTCCCTTATCCACGGTCGGTTTCGCAGCCTCGATAGGCCGCGCGGAGATCTCCCCGGTCGCACGGTTGAAGTTCGCGGGGAAGAACGCGTAGCCATCGACGGAGCCGCAACTCGGACATCGCGGGAAGGTCTGGTTGACGATGAGCGAGCGATCGTGGTCACGCCAGTAGTGGAACCACGTGGGCAGCCACTCGCCCTTGAAAATACCCGTGCCCAGGAGCTTCCAGGCTTTCGTGTTGGGGACGAAGTTCGGGACGAAGGAGACGAGCGTGCCCTTCCAGAGGCCACAATCGCCAGCATTCGTGGTGCAGGCGGGGCCCGTCTTCGAGGTCCGGAAGGCTTCCTTATACGTCTCATCGAACCACCACCGGTGGGGATACTGTTCGGGAGCGGCATAGCGCGGAGCGAGTCCCGCAGCCAGCTTCTCCTTGGTCACGTTGAGGTTCGAAGTGTTGACGAGAAGGACGGCGAAATCGCCCTGGGGCGGACCTTCCTTGAAGTCGATGTAGCTCACGGAGGTGTAATCGCGGAGGTACCACGCCCACGGCCAGGCGAACGAGTCCGTGGAATCGACGGCGATGGACAGGCGATATCCCTTGCCCGTGGCCTCGGCGAGCTGGTCGATGTCCTGGGCGATTCGGGGGATCTCAGGCGAGCTTTGCGTATAGATGAGAAGGTCCTTGGGGACATCCCCGCGGGTGAACGTGACCTCCACCATCGTGCGCAGGGAGAAGAAGGCGAGCGCGCCGATGACCGCCGCGACAGCGACGGTTGGGATGGCGGCGCGGCCCTGGGGGCGGGCGGCGTACACAATGGCTGCGATTCCAAAGACGGCGAAGAGCACGCGAATGACGGCAAACTCCGCGCCGCCAGGGAGAAAGGCGATGACGGCGAGCGAACCCGCGCCGATCGTGGCGACGCTGACCAGCGTCGCCCAGGCGCGCGGAATGGTGGGGCGAGGTTGCCAGGCCTTCCAGGCGCGATTCACAGTCCAGGCGGCGAGGATGCAGGCGGGCAGGGCAAGATGGGTGTTGAGCCAGGGCATCTTCTCTCCGGCGATGGAGAGGGCGATCCACATCCCCGCGAGCCACAGCCAGAGGAAGCGTGAGAAGACATCACCACGGACCACCGACCACCAGACGCCGCCGAGACAGAGCGCGAGGGGAAGGAACTCGTAGGCAGGCATGAGCATGTAGTAGTAGAACCAGGGCTGTTCGCCGCGCGTTGCGCCGTGCTGCGAGATCCAATAGTCGAGCGAGCCCCAGGGACCCGTGCAAGCGCCGCCAAGGTTTGTCCAGAACGACGTCATGAGCGTGAGGTAAATCACGGCGCTCAGACCGGCGGCGATGGCCCAGGTCTTTGGGCGCCACTGGAGGCCAACGAAGGCGGCCATGCTCGCGGTCACGGAGAAGAGGCCAGCGAGGGCGAGAGCGTCGCGCCGGGGCATGACGGCGCGGCAAACGAGGCGGCCCTTGTCGACGAAACCGTGGTCTTCGAGCGGTTGATGGAGGACGGGCGTGAGGAGCGGGAGAATCAGCGTACCGACGATCACCATCATGTCGCCAGAGCGGGGCATGTGTTCCCAATCCATGCGGCGGCGAAGTGGCCGGATAAACGGCCAGAGCGCGGCCAGGGCCCAGGCATAGGGGGCGAGCGCGAGGGTGAGCAACGTCCGGCGACCGCGCGTGTTCAGGTCGCGTGATTTGAGCGTCTGGGTGGCCAGGTCGGTCGCGATATAGAGGTCGAGGAAAACGAGAAGCACGGCGGCCGTCAGGAATGTCGCTTCCTTGGTCGTCATGGAGCCGGTGAAGGCCACGGCGAAGAGAATGAGCCAACGGTCGCGGCCGTCTTCGAAGTAGCGCCACATGGCCGCCACAAGAAGCAGCGTGAAGAAGGCCATATAGATGTCTTCGCG
>DAOTTM010000067.1:0-7311 GCA_034437915.1 Dehalococcoidia bacterium
TCGCCACCCATGACAGGCAACTCGCGTCGGCTGCGGCAGCCATGGGCTTCGACGTTGTCGGCGTCTAAGAACGGTCGGGATTCCCTGAGTGCTAAGATGGATCCATGACAACGATCGCAATCGAAGAGTTGGAACTGCACTTGCGTGAGGTGCTGGAGCGAGTGCGGGCGGGCGAACGGATCGTGGTTGCCAGCGAGGGCGAACCGGTTGCCGAAATATCCCCGTGCGACCCGCTCGCGGCGCTGGAACGAGCCTTCCCTGGCATGGAGCGCGCCACGAAGCACATGCGCGACATCCCGCTCCCCAACGTTCGCCTGAACGCCCCTGCCGACGCCGTGGAGTTGATCCGGGAAGAGCGCGAGGACCGTGAATTTCTACGTTGATTCGAGCTGCTTCGTGCGGCGTTTCGCTCTCGACGGCCCACCGTTGGCCAGCTGGGGCGCCTGGGAATAGGCGTTTCATCCGTGCTCGTTCGGGTCGAAGTCAGGCGAACCTTCCATCGGCTGCGATCGGATGGGCGCTTCGATGCTGCGGCGTTTGAGCAGGCATCGGACGCGCTGGAGGAGTTGGAAGCCGGGAATCCAATGGTTGCCCATCGGTGATGAGGTCCTGGCAGTGGCGTCCGAGCCCGCCTCCACACCGCTGAAGACGCTTCACGCGCTGCACCTGGCGACAGCACGGATCGTGCGCGATACTTCAGCGATCGACCTGATCTTTGCCACGCACGACCGGCAGCTTGCGTCGGCTGCGGCAGCGATGGGCTTCGACGTGGTCGGCGTGTAGAAGACCTGGTTGACGGTGACGGCCTGAACGTCGTCGTCATCTCCCACGACCGCTACTTCCTCGACCGCCTTGTCGACCGCGTCATCGAAGTAAAAGACGGCGCCCTCCGCGTCTTCGAAGGCGGCTACAGCTACTACGCGGAGCAGACGGCGGGATGAGCAATACACTGACCTGCCAGCCAACGACCCCGCCTAGTCTAGAAGATCGGCGCCCGCCCGTGGCCATGGACACTCCGTCGACCGGGGAACAAATCCGAGATTCGTAGCGTCTATAAAATGCATTGACAGCGCCCCCCCCGGGCGTATTAGGCTGGCGGCCATACAAGCGAGAGGAACGGGATAGCATGCGTCGGCTAACGATCATCGGGTTCGCCACGGGCGTGGTGGCCACGACAGCAGCGGTTGCCGGGCTTGTGGCCGCGGGCGACGAACCCACGCCGGTGGCTCCGGCGGCAACGGAGGTGGTCCCTCAGACGCCGTCGCCCTCGCCATCCTTTCCCGTCGGACCTCCACAGTTTCCGTCGCCGCCACCGAACATCACACCGGACACACCCTCTCCACGCACGCCCACGCCGACGCCCTCCGGACCGACGCGGCCCGCCGGCGTGCCGAGCGGGGCTGACCTCCCGAAGACACCGTCGATCCCGAAAGACGCGCGCGTGCTCACGCTGGCGGAGATTGGCAAAGGCTTGCAGATCGGTCGGATGCTCGTGCTGCCGCCCGGATCGGTGCCATATACAGGCTTCTCACGGGCAACGGAGTCAGAAACGCTTCGTGTGTTCAAGGGCGCGGGGGACAAGAGTGTAGTTGACGCCGCGGCGACCGGTCTTGCGGTCGGTCCGGGCCAACCCCCGAGCGGATATGCGCTCGTCGATGGCGAGGTCACGGCTGCCATGCCCAAAAGTGGAACCGCGCCCCGAGTGCTCCACGAGGTGTACGGCTTTGACTCTCCCACCCAATACACGTTGCTGATTGACGTTCGGACGCTCCCGGAAGGTAAGAACCTTGAAGTCGTTGCATGGGAGCCGAGCGTCAGGAGGGAACTTTCGCTGAAGAGCATATCGGGTGTAACCGTGGTCTTCAGCCATAACGCACTGGATAACCCGAATCAACCCGCCTTACGCGCAAACTTCGTCATCGGCAACCGTGCGGTCGTCATCGAGGTGTCAGCTCTCCCGATAGAACAGCTAGAGCGGTACCTTGAGCAGTTCATCGCAGAGCACCGGGCAGGCTATGAGGTCGCGAAGTGAAGAACCTTGCGAGAATTGTGATACGTTTCAGCCTGGGGCTGGTTCCGGGCATCGCTATTGGGATGCTGTTGGCTGGGACAGTACTCGTGCAATCGCATACGCCAGCTGCCGCTCAGGAACCATTCAGGATTAGACCGGGCGTCGTGGCCGGTTGCTCCGACTGGAAGAACGACTACGCCACGTTCCCTCCCGGTAGCTCGACTACGTTTCACGACTTTTGGAGCGGCGTTCCCGGGATATGGAACGATCCAGCCGCAAACGCCTGCTGGCATAACGATGAAGGTGGATTCCCTACCCGTCCCGGCATCGATTACCCGGCAGCGAAGAATACTGCGGTCGCGTTCCAGTACGATATTTGGGAAGCGCAACCCTGGCACGCTTCCGTGGTATTCGAACCAGTGACCTCCTGTTTGGGACTTCAGGCGCGCGTTTACGATCCTTTCGGGATCGAACTGTCCCTCGTGAAGTATTGGCACATCAACCCAGGAGCTGGCGTCATTGGAACTGACTGGGTCTACCAATACAACTTCCCGGGACAGTCCGCCGGCTATCGCGTCATAGGGGCGGTGGCAGATCACCTTGACGAACCCTGCAATACTACAGGCGACCATCTCCACCAGTCCGCGAACAACTCCAATAGTTCGCGCCCGAACAAGCACGGCAACGTGATCGCTCAGGCACCCTTCGCTTTGACGTGGTCCACGGGCGACGACTTCTCGACTACAGTCGGTACAGTCAGAAAGACCTGGACGGGCTCGGACTCGGCGATAGCGAGTTTTCCGCTCGATGTCTCGGCCCTGTTCCGTTGGGACAACACTCTTCAGCAATTCCGGTTTTGGTTTAGAGGCTTCCCGGAGAGCTTCAACACTCTTGGTAGCATTGTCACCACGGGTGGCTCTTACCATGTCCAAGCATCGGCGGTGACCACGGTGAACGTGCCGACCCCCGGCTCCTTCGTAAACTACGAGCCGGGTGAGGCAGACGTTGGGACGGTCGTTGGCGCGAACGAGGTCGTATGGTCTGGTGTCACTCAAGTCTCCTCGGCGTACTTCGACTCACTGCCGACGGCTATCACCGCCGTATTCAAATGGAACAGCACGACTCAATCGTTCAGCTTCTGGTATCGCGGTTTCCCGTCAAGCTTCAACACATTGGCGAATGGCCCCCAACGCGGCGAGGCCTATTTCTTCCAAGCTTCGTCGCCGGTGACGTTCTACATGTACTAGAAAATCGGGTTGACGATGATCGCCTGTTCGCGCGAAGGCCCCACGGAGATCAGGTCCACCGGGCAACCCAACAGCTGTTCCACGCGTTTGATGAACGCCTGCGCCTGGGGCGGGAGGTCGTCGAAGTTGCGCACTTCCGTCGTCGGCGCCAGCCAGCCGGGCAGCTCTTCGTAGATCGGCTTCACGGCGTTGAGCACCGATTCGCGCGCGGGCAGCGTCTCGATGATCTCGCCGTCCAGTTCGTAATGCGTGCAGATCTTGATCGTCGGCATCTGGTCGAGCACATCGAGACGCGTCAGTGCGACGGCGGCGAGGCCGTTGAAGCGCACGCTGTAGCGCGCCGAGACCGCGTCCAGCCAGCCGATGCGCCGGGGGCGGCCGGTGGTCGTGCCGTATTCGCCGCGCCCATACTCCTTGCCATGGTCGCGCAGGGTGTTCGCGACATCGTCAAAAAGTTCCGTCGGGAAGGGGCCATTGCCCACTCGCGTGCTATAGCTCTTGAACACGCCCACGACGCGCTGGATGTCTGTCGGGCCGATGCCCACGCCCAGGGCCGCGCCCGCGCTCGAGCTGCTGGGCACGGAGCTTGTGACGTAGGGGTACGTGCCGTGGTCGAGGTCCAGCAGCGACCCCTGCGCGCCTTCGAGCAGCACGTACTCCCCCCGATGGTGCGCATCGAGCACGATCGCCTGGACGTCGCCGACGTACTGGTGAAGCCGCCGCCCGAATTCGAGGTAGGCCTGGAAGCAGTCCTCGAAGGCGATCGGTTCGCCGCCATAGACGCCCGTGATCACCTTGTTCTGGTAGGCGAGCGTGCTCTCCACGCGTGGGCGGAGGTCTTCCGCGCGCAGGAGGTCGGCGATACGAATACCACGCCGGGCGACTTTGTCGACGAAGCACGGGCCAACACCCTTGCCGGTCGTGCCGATCGCCGCCTCGCCGCGCATCGCTTCGTCGAGCTGATCGATGCGCTTGTGCCAGGGCATGATCACCTGCGCGCGGTCACTGAGGACGAGCTTGGACGTGCTCACGCCCTTGGCTTCGAGATTCTCGATTTCGCCCAGCAGGACCTCGGGATCGACGGCCACGCCGTTGCCGATCACGCACGTCTTTTCGGGATAGAAGATGCCCGCGGGCACGACGTGGAGCTTGAATTCGCCCCGGTCGTTGACGATGGTGTGGCCCGCGTTATTGCCCGCGGAATACCGCGCGACAACCTTGGCTTTGCGAGCGAGCAGGTCCACGATGCGGCCCTTGCCTTCATCGCCCCACTGCCCGCCGACGACAACAATGATCGGCATGGCTGAAAATCCATGGATAAATCTTTCCGGTCTGGAAACGGAAGAACGGGCCCCCTAAAAAGGGAGACCCGTTGACGGATTCTATCACGAGAATGGCCGTTACCGCGAGTCCAGATGGCGCGCTTTGCAACGATCCTATCCGAGCCGCGACGGACACGGAGCGGGCTGGCGTTGCCCTCGAAAGATACCAGACGCCCACACCCCGGTTCCCCGTGTCTCGAAACACAACCGGACAGCGACGAGTTCGTTCGTTGCCTGGCCCGGCCCGCTTCCTCCCGGTCGCGGCTCGGACAGCGTATCGGTCGCCCACTCTGCGCTCGGAACTCGGCGTTCGGAACTCAAACCGAGTCGATCACCCACCAGGCGCCGAGTCCCGCGGCCATGAGCGCGCCGAAGCGCATGTGCAGCTGCGCCGAATAGAACAGCGCCAGGTTCAGCTTCTTCGGCGGGGGGTTGGACGCAACAACCTTGAAGATGGGCGGCACGAACCAGAGCGCGGCGAGCGCCACCAGCGCTAGCCACGGCAGTACGCCGAACGCCACAACGACCGCCAACGAAACGAACGCCAGCGATATCAGCAGGTACATCTCCCGGTTCGCCCACTTCCGCCCGATCAGCGTCGCAATCGTGCGCTTGCCCACCTGCCTGTCCGTCTCTATGTCGCGCAGGTTGTTCGCATGCAGGATTGCCGTCACGAGGAAGCCGATCGGCAACGACGCCAGCACCGGGTCCCACGACCAGGCCTCGGTCTGCACGAAGTCCGCGCCCGTGACGATGATCGGGCCCATGAAGACGAAAACGACCAGCTCGCCGAGGCCCACGTAGGCAAGGTGGAACGGCGCTCCGGTGTAGAGGAACCCGGCGAGCACGCTGGCCACGCCGATCCAGAGCAGCGTCCAGCTCGTGGCCGCGCACAGCACCAGCCCGAGTGTGCCGCCGATGGCGAAGCAAACGAGGCCCGCGATGAGGACGCCCCGCGGGGTAGCCACACCCTGCTGGATCGAGCCGGGCCGCGCCGCGAGGTTCGCCCCATCCGCGCCCTTCTTGTCGTCGTAGTAGTCGTTGACGAAGTTCGTTCCCGCGAGGATCGCAACGGAACCGAGGACCGCGAAGGCCGCCTTCCAGAGCGAAAAACCGTCTGGCGCGGAGAGCAGCGAACCCACGACCGCGGGTACAATCGCCGCCGTGAACGAAAACGGCCGAGAGGCCGCGAACCACTTCTTCAGAAAAGCCATGGGCGGAAGCCTACAGGGAACCGCGCTTGGCCGGTATCGGCGGGCTTACGCTTTGGGCGCGGGCGGCTGCCGAAACAACCCTTCCTGGGCCACGCTGACCACCCGTACTCCGTCGCGTCGGTACATTCCGCTGAAAATGACCGCGCGTGCGGCGTGTGCCGCCGGGCTCTCGGAGTGATAGAGCAGCCAGTCGTCGAACTTCGGCGGGTGGTGCCACCAGATCGCGTGGTCCAGGCTCGCCGTCGCTCCGCCCGGCGACCACATCCCGTATCGCATCCCCACCGTCGCGACCATGCCGCTGTCGCTCGCATAGGCAAGCGCCGCGGCGTGAATCAACGGGTCGTCGGGGAGGGCAGCGGAGGGCCGCACCCACACCTTGCGCTCCGGGAACTCCGTGTCCGTGGGCTTCCAACCGGGCGGAAACGCCGACACGATGTCGATGGGGTTGGACCAGCCGTGGCGCATCCGCTGATGCATCTCCATCTCCTGCGGTGGCCCGGCCTGTGGTTGCGCGAAGGTTTCCCACCACGCGGGTTGACCCTCCGGTCCGTGCGAATCGGGCATCGGCACCTGGTAGGAGATGCCCACCTCGGTCAGCACAAACCCGATCGTCGCCTCGAAGATCATGTCGCTGCTCTGGTGGGCGCTCACCCGCCGCGTCGTGAAGTTGCGCCCATCGCGCACCCGTTCGACCGCGTAGGAGATGGGCGTCGCCGGGCGCCCGGCGCGAAGGAAGTAGGCATGGAGGGAATGGATGTCGCCCTGCGTCACCGTCCGTCCCGCAGCGACGATCGATTGTGCGAGGACGATTCCACCGAAGAGGCGCCCCTCTTGCTGGTCTGGTTCGGCGATGAAGCCGCCGTCAGGGGTCGGTCGAAGGTCCAGGATTTTGAGCAAGCGTGCGAGGGCCTGCTCGGGGGTGTCATCGGGCATCGGGTCTCTCAGTGGTCGCCGCAATCGTGCCCGCGCAGGGCGAACGAAGGAGCTGGATGTGGAGCGAGCGTACCACAGGGCGAATCTCGGTTCAGCGAAGCGGGGAATCGGGTGGCCGACGGTCTCAGGCGGCGTATCGCAAGACGTGCAACTCCACTCGGCTATCCACCTCGCCAAGGATGGCCTCAAGTCGGTCCATCACGGGATCTTCAAGCAGATATTCGCCACAGCGGTCGCATTGCAAAACCGGGAGGCCTTTGAGAATCACCATTGTGTTCGGGGTGGGCTTGAACGGCAGGTCAGTAATAGTCGCCCGCATTTCACCGCCGCAAACGTGGCAGGTCATCGATTCTCCTCGTTTTCATGTCCGCTTCCCATCGGATCGGGTCCGGATAATAGGCCGTGACGATGCGGACATTATTGCCTTCGAGATCGACGGCGAACAGCACGTGAAACACGCGATTCTCTCGGCTTGAGCGCACGAGCTAGTTTGGAAGCTTTTTTGTCATTCGGGTAAGCCTCAATGATTTCATACTCAGGTGCCGAAGCCAAGATCGCGTTTCGGGAACCGCCCGGCGGTCGAG
>DAOTTM010000068.1:0-9065 GCA_034437915.1 Dehalococcoidia bacterium
CCTGAGCCTGTCGAAGGATGAACACGCCGCTGTCCATGGTTCGAGTGTGACCGGCCCTTCGACAGGCTCAGGGCGAACGGAACCCAGCACGTTGCCGTGCAAAACTTTGACGCCCACCCGGCGCCCACCCGGTCGCAGAACGACCGACCTCGCCGTCCGTAGCGCGCGCGGGAGCAAGCGCCGGGATGCCAGGCTTGCGATGGTTGTTGAGCGATCGCCCGGCTCGAAGCCCTACCAGCTGCCGCCGACCACCGGGCGCCGCAGCACGATCAGATGGTGTGTCCGCAACGGTGGGATCGTCGCCAGCGGCCCGTAGGCCCACGGCGCCCACCGTCCAATGCGGCGGGCAATCGGCGGCGCCAACGTTATCGAATGCACCTTCATGGGGCACTTGGGAAACCACCGGCGCGCGTCGTCCACGCCGATCGGGTGGACTGCCGGGTTTGCGGGGTTTGCCCGGCGCATGTCATAGAGCACGATCAGCCCGCCGGGCTTGGTGATGCGGAACAGTTCGCGCGCTATCCCCTCGGCCACGTCCTCGTTCGGCACGCTGCTGAACAGTGTGAAGGCCAGCGCCAGGTCGAATGTCTGGTCCGCCTCTGGGATCGTGTCCGCGCTCCCGCTGTGCACACGGATTTCTGGCGAATGGGACTTGCAGTAGGCAACAGCCGCCTGGTCGAGGTCGATCCCTGCCATGTTGTGCGGCCTACCGCCCCACTGCACCATGAGGCGCAGGTTGTACCCCGTCGAACAGCCCGCCTCGAACGCCCTGAGCGTGTCCAGCGACTCCCAGTCGTACTTGCGAAGCAGCTTCGCGAGGAAGCGCTCCCGCTCTTGCACCATCAGCAGGTTGCCCATGTCGAGGATAGAGTGTCGCGCTTCGTCTCCGCCCATGGCCCAAGTCTAAACGGTCGAGTGGCCTGGGAGAATCCGCCGGAGGGGAACTAACCTACGTGAGGCCCAACGACGAGCACCGGCACCGTTGAACGGCGCACCACCGCTTCAGCGACGCTCCCAAGGAGAGCGTGCTGAAGCCCGGTGCGGCCGTGGGTGCCGACTGCAATGACGGCAGCGCCCACCTTGAGTGCGGCGGCCACGATGGCGTCGGCCACGTCTTCGGCGACTTCGACGTGAACGGCAATGTCCGGGATGCCGAAGACGCGCTTGCCCACCTCGTGGAGCTGCTCTTGGGCGACGCCGCGCGCAGCCACGAAGGCCTGGGACCGATCCTCGGCAAGATGTGCTTTCGGCTCCTTCGAGCCAAGGAGCAGGTCCGTCACCGTGCCTGCGGGAGCTGGCGTGTGGCTTCCCCCAGCGGCATAGCCCGTCTCGTGGATATCCTTGGGGTTGAGCACCCTCACCAGGTGGACTTCCGCCCCGGATTCGCGCGCCCATGGCGCAATCGCGGCCAGGGCTTTCTCTCCCGCTTCGCCACCAGCGTACGCCATAAGTACTCGCATCGATTGGTTCTCCCTCTCCGCTTGACATTCAACATAGACCCGGCGGAGGCCCCCGGGAGGGATCGAACGGTCCGGTTCCTCGGGCCGCCCGGCCCAAGACATGGGTTGAAGTGGCTTGTGCGGAGATCGGCAACTTGCGTTCGCTTAACGCCCCAACAGACGGCCGATCGACTTCGAGACGACGTCGGGCGCATGGTCGCCCAACAACTCCGTGATCTTCTCCGGGTCGTCCTTGATGAAGCCCTGATCGCATCCACGCCCTCTTCGGCTTTCCCGCTGTCGATGCCCGTCTCGTCCACGATGATGGAAACGAGTTGCTCTTTCATTCCGGGATCTTCCTGTGAAACGGCGCCGGGTTCAGTCTTCTCGGCAAGTGCCTTGCGACCGGCGAACGAACCGGCGGATTTGAGGAGCGCTTCGATGGTCACAACACCAGCGTTGCTGAGGGTTTCAGCGTATTTCGGGCCTGATGCCTTCGATATCGATGATTTTCGTCACGTCTGTCGATTCTCCTCGCCTTCGTGGGCGTCCCCGGAGCGTAGGGTACGCACGAGTCTCCATCAGCAGGCGGCACCATGATGCTCCCCTCGCGGAAAATGCTCAAGTGCGTATGCGGTAGCCACAATGCGAATTCAATTCGCGGCGCGTTCCCGCAACCGGCGCTTCGCTTCATACGAAACAAGGTCGGCCATCGCCATCAAGCCCTGGCCTTTGCCCATCGAAAGGTCCTTGCCATAGATTTTGAAGACAACGTCGCACGGCACCGCCGCTACTTGCTCCAGTGGCTGCCCGGAGAGCGTTTCATCGAGGATCACACCCCACGCTTTGGCGGAGAGGCCCTGCGGGTTCTCCACGGCGAAGTGGAACTTCACGGTGCCATCGGGCAGGTCTTCCGCCCAGACATAGGCGTCGGATTCACAGCGTTGGACGTGGTTCTCTTCCGGGAAGGGGCGCGTCGCGATAGATGCCGGCACGTCTTTGAACTTGTCCGCGAACTCAATCAGAAGCTCGGCGCGCTCTGTGCGGTCGCAGAACGCAAAGTCATCAACGATCGCCGCGAGGCCCGCGGGGAGGTCTTGCTGTTGGGTCATGCATGCTCCTTTCGGCTGCCTGGAGGGCATACGAGCGCAGTCATCGCTGAGGATTCCGTGCCCTTATGTCTATTCCAGTCGGTCTTGTGTCACTTCTCGACGGGCACGCCAACGGAGTTGCCCCACTCCGTCCAACTGCCGTCGTAGTTGCGCACGTTCTTGTAGCCGAGGAGGTTCGTGAGAACGAACCAGGTGTGTGAGCTGCGTTCGCCGATGCGGCAGTAGGCGATGACATCGTCCGTCGGCTTCAGGCCCTGTTCCGTTTCGTAGATGGCGCGCAGTTCGTCCGCACTCTTGAAGGTGCCGTCCTCGGGGTTCGCCGCGCGCGCCCAGGGCACGCTCTTCGCGCCGGGGATGTGCCCGCCGCGCAGCACGCCTTCCTGGGGGTACTCGGCCATGTGTGTGCGTTCGCCGCTGTATTCCTGCGGGCTTCGCACATCGACCATCGCCTTCTTCGCCGCCTGGTGCGCAAGTACCTGGTCCTTGAACGCGCGAATCGTCTTATCGTCGCGCTCGGGAGCGCTATAGCTCGTCGCGGGGTACGAAGGAACGTCGCGCGTGAGTTCGCGCCCTTCCTTCTCCCACTTCAGGCGACCGCCGTCCATCACCCTCGCGTTGGTGTGGCCGAAAAGCTGGAAGATCCAGTAGGCGTAGGTCGCCCACCAGTTGTTCTTGTCGCCGTAGAACACTACGGAGGTGTCCTTCGTGACGCCGATTTTGCTCATGAGACGGTCAAACCCGGCTTTGTCCAGGTAGTCGCGGCGAACCTGGTCGTTCAGGTCGGCCGCCCAGTCCACCTGCACCGCGCCTGGGATGTGGCCGGAGGGGTAGAGGAGCTGGTCTTCGTTCGATTCAACAACGCGGACGTTGGCGTCCTTCAAATGGGCGGCGACCCAATCCGTATCGACAAGGACGCCCGGGTTGGCGTAGCCGCGTTCGGCGATGCTGGTCATGTGTGTGCTCCTAAAGTGGTTCCGTGCCGGAGTCCGGCTGCGTCCAACTCACTGTAGCGCGCGTTCCGGAGAAAGTCGAGTAACTCAGTCAACAATCGAACGACGCTTTGTCAACATGCGTCCAGAGCCGCCCGCGACGTGGGCGTCGCAGCGGAGAGTGCCAGGCGGCAATATGAATTCACTCACTGCCTTGATCCGACTGAGTAAGCCAAGTCCACCGGACAGATTGCTGTATTACCCGAGCTTCTTGATCTCTTCGATCAGCGCCGGGAGTACCTTCTTGTAGTCATCGACGATCGCGAACCTGCTCACCTTGACGATGTTCGCGTCGCCGTCCTTGTTGATGGCGACGATGTTTTTCGAACCGGACATGCCCGCCATGTGCTGGCTGGCGCCACTGATTGCGACGGCGATATAGAGCGTCGGCGAAACCGTCTTGCCGGTCAGGCCGACCTGCTGCGAGGGTGGGTACCAGCCGAGGTCGCAGGCCGCGCGGCTTGCGCCCGTGGCGCCGTGCAGGACCTTCGCCAGCTCTTCCAGCTGCCTGAACGCCGAGGGGTCGCCGAGTCCGCGTCCGCCGCTGACCACGACGTCCGCGTCCTCCAGCTTCACACCTTCGCTCGTCGCCTTCGCGGTGCCGAGTACCTTCACACGGGACTCGCCCGCGGCGTCGCTGGTGGAGATGGCGCCACTGCGCGAGGCGTCCGCTTCCAGCGGGTCGAAGGACTTCGCCTTCACGGTCGCGACCTGAAGGGGGTTCTTCCAGGTCACTTCGGCGCGGGCGTTGCCGCCATAGCACGAGCGTGTGGCGCGGAGTCTGCCGCCCGCAATCGTCATAGATACGCAGTCCATTGCGACCGCGGTGCCGTTCTTGAAGGCAATGGCAGGGCCGAGGTCACGACCGAGGCTGCTCTGGGGCACGAGGACGATATCCGCGCCCGTGGCTGCGATGGCCGCATCCACTGTAGGGAGCAGGTTTTCGGTGGTGCCACCGACGAGCGCGCTGTTCGTTGCGGCGATGGCCGCGTCCGCGCCGTGTGCGATGAGCTGAGCCGCCAGGGCTTCGCTGCCGGCGACGAAGGCGGTCACTGTCCCGCCGCCCTGGGCGGCCAATTGGCGCGCCGCGCCAAGCACTTCCAGACTGGCCGGGGTCACCGCGCCATCGACGGTTTCGGCAACAACAAGGATTCCAGACATAATTTCAGCCTCCAACCCGCAGGCAACAAGCCGGGTTCCGCGGGAATCGAATTCAGACGAGCTTGGCGGCGCGCAACTTCTGCGCCAGGTTCTTGGCCTTCTCTTCGGGCGTATCGCCTTCGATGATCTCAACGTTGCTTTCCACCTTGGGCACGTACAACGCTTCCAGCGGGAGCCAGCGGTTGGCCGCCCCCGTTTGATCGGAGGAGAGGCCGAGGTCGCCGGCGTTCCAGATTTGCACGGTTTTCTTGGCTGCCAGCATGATCTGGCGGAGCTGTGGATAGCGGGGTTCGCCGAACTCGTTCGAAATTGAGACAATCGCGGGCAGGCCAACTTCCACGGTCTGGAAGCCGTCATCGAGCACGCGTTCGACCTTCAACGGACCGGTGCCTTCGATCGCCTTGGCGACCGTCACCACGGGGAGGTTCAGGATTTGGCCAACGCCCATGGGCACAACGCCCATATCCCAGTCGGCGGCGGCCCGGCCCATAAGGATGAGGTCGAATTCGCCGACCTTCTCGATCGCCTTCGCCAGGGCGACCGCGGTCTGGAAATTGTCGGTGCCATCGAAGGCGGTGTCGTTGATGAGGACGCCTTCGTCGGCGCCCATCGCGAGCGCGTGCTTAATCGCATCACGCGCGCTCTCCGGTCCGAGGCTGATGACGGTGACTTTGCCGCCGCCCGCGGCATCCTTGAGACGCAGGGCGGCTTCCGTGGCCTGCGGGTCGTAGGGGTTCACGACTGGCGCGATGCCCTGCGCGGGGATCACCTTCTTCGCCGCTTCGTCCACTTTGAACGATGCCGAGGGCGTCTCCGGGTCCGGGATTTGTTTGACACAGACGATGATGTTCACGCTGCGGCTGGGCCTCCTGCGTTTGAACCGGCCCCAATGGGAGCCGGAGAATGACCTGTCATGCCAGGGGAATAGACCACGGGCGATAATAGCACAGGGGCCAACATTGTGAAATATCGCACGGACGTGAAGGGAGCTTAGCACTCTGTCGTCGAGAGTGCTAAGCTGGAATCGGTGATGCGCCCAACCGGGCCGTCCAGACATCGTACCCCGAGGTTCGTCCATGCCGACATACGAATACGCCTGCAACAAATGTAAGGCGGTGTACGACCTTCGCCAGGGCTTCGATGCGGAATCCACCCACGCGTGCGACGTGTGCGGTAAAGGCATGGCGAAGCGCGTGCTCCAGGCGCCGTCCGTCGTCTTCAAAGGCAGCGGCTGGTATGTAACGGACAGCCGCAGCAAGAGCTCTGCTGCCACGGACTCGAAACTCACCGAGACCGTAGCTGACGGCGAGTCCAGTTCCAGCGATTCCTCAGCTGCGGGCGCCTCTGAAACCACGAAGCCCGCAGAGACCAAAACGACCGAATCGAAGCCCGCTGAACCGAAGTCCCAGAAAAAGAGCGAGTCCTCCGCAGCTTCGTAAATTCCCGGAACGCATTTCGGGCGCACATCACCATGAAGCATATACTGCGCGAATGGCAGCATTACGGGCGCGGGATGCTCATGCGTCGCGGAGCGAACTCACCCGCCGTCGCATCCTCGAATCGGCCCGAGAACTCTTCCTGGAAAAAGGTTTCGGCGCTACGACCGTCCGGCAAATCGCGGCCCGCAGCGGCCTCAGTGATCCGGCTGTCTATTACCACTTCGCCACCAAGCAACAGATATTCGATACGCTCGTCGTGCCTCCGCCGCTGCCGTTGTTCCACCCGGCCATCGAATCCGGCGAAGCGGTTGTCTTCGCCCTGGTGGACCATCTCGTGGCCTGGGCGAATCCTTCCGAAAAGTTCCTGTTGCTGCTCGCGAGGGTTGCCGATGACGACGGCCTGGACGGAATGTTTTACACGGGCCGTTCGTCTGCTTTCCACTCCGCATTCCTTTCCATACTGAGCGCCTGGTATCCGGACGACGCTGACACCCTCGCGGATGTCTTGCACGCGATCGTGGTTGGCATTGTCTTCGACGGAGTGCTTGCGCACGGCGCCAGCTTCGGTGATGTCCTCGCCTCCGATGCGGGCCGCAAGCGCCTTCACGACGTCTTCAGCGTGGTCCTGCCCGCAAAAGCGGTTACGTCGCCTGGCGATCCGGAAGGCACGTCCAATGCCGCAGGATGTTAACGGCGCCGGAGTGCCGCGGAAGGTCGGCACCGGTATCGAACGCCGTCGCGCCATCATGGGGGCGTCAGCCACCATGATGGCGCGGGACGGGTTCGAACGGACGACGATGAAGGCGATTGCCCGCGCCTGCGAAATGACCGACGCCGGTCTGTATTACTACTTTCCCTCGAAGCGAAGCATCCTCGACGCGATTTGGGACAACGCGATCGCACGGGCGAACGTGGACGAGCCTTCGTGGAACGGGTTGCAGCCGGGCGATGCGAACGCGCTTATCGACGAGCTTCTTGATGAAGCCATGGCAGGCGCGGACTTTCGCGTGCTTGCTGTTCGCCAGATCCTCGCCGGAGACCCCCGCGCGAATGAAATCCGTGCTCTTGCCAGGCAGCATTGGCGGGCACCGTGGTTACAATGTCTCGATGGCTTCGTCGAAGAGGAGCGATTGGCGCTTTGTGCCGAGACCGCCGCCCTGATCATGCTGGGCATTCTCTTGCCCCTGGACTTCGTCAAGGGTGTTTCCTTCGCCGAGGCGATAGGAAGTGAAGACGCTTTTCGCGCCCATGTGAAGGCGATGGTGGCGGTCGCACTGCCACCCGGCTTGATCACCTCGGGGGCCAGCGCTTGACCGGAACCGCTCCGGGGCAGCAACGTGCAGTGACCACCAACCCGAAGGACCACCGCCAATGCGGATGAGCAAACTGCTCCACAAGACCATGCGCGATATCCCCGCCGAAGCGGAGCTCACAAGCCACCAGCTCCTTCTGCGCGCCGGGTTGATGATGCCCCTCGCCGCCGGGCTCTATTGCTTCACGCCCATCGGCTGGCGCGTTATCCGCAAGATCGAGGGCATCATCCGCGACGAGATGGATCGCAGCGGCGCCCAGGAAGTGCACCTCCCTGCCCTCCACCCCATCGAACTCTGGGAACAATCTGGCCGTGACCAGGCGATGGGCCAAACGCTCTTCCAACTTGTCGACCGCAAGGAGCGAGGTTTCGCCCTCGGCCCCACCCACGAAGAGGTCATCAGCTACCTCGCCTCGCGCACAATCCAGAGCTACCGGGACCTGCCGGTGACGTTGTACCAGATCCAGACGAAGTTCCGCGATGAAGTACGCCCCCGCGGCGGCCTCATCCGCCTGCGCGAATTCACGATGAAGGACGCCTACAGCTTCGATGTTGACTGGGAAGCGCTCGACGCCTCCTACCAGCTCGCCTTCGACGCCTACGTGCGCATCTTTCGCCGCGCCGGGGTGCCGGTGATCCCCGTCGCCGCCGATTCCGGCGCCATCGGGGGCAAAGACAGCCAGGAGTTCATCTTCCTTACGGAAGCGGGCGAAGACGAGATTCTCCTCTGCCCCGGCTGCGGGTATGCAGCCAACGCGGAGAAGGCCGACTTCCGGCGTCCAGAGGCCATCGTCGCCGAGCCGCTCCCCATGGAGAAAATCGCGACTCCCGGCGCCCGCACCATCCTTGACCTCGTTGTCTCCTTGGGGATCGAAGCCCGCCAGACCTGCAAGGCCGTGTTCTACAAGGTCGATGGCCAGCCGGTCCTCGTCGCGATTCGCGGTGACCTCGATGTGAACGATATCAAGCTCAAGAACGCGCTCAAGGCGAAAGATCTCGCCCCTATGGACGATGCCATGGTGAAGGCCACCGGCCTTGTAGCCGGCTCTGCCTCGGCCGTTGGGCTGGCAGGCATCAGGATCGTGGCTGACTCTAGCGCTGTAGAAGCCGCGAACCTCGTCGCTGGGGCGAACGAGCCGGATGCACACTTCTTGAACGTGAACCATGGGCGCGATTGGAAGGCCGAGCAGGTCGCAGATATTGCTCTTGCCCGCTTAGGGGACGCCTGCGCCACTTGCGGGTCTGCTCTCACGGTTCGCCGCGGCATCGAGATGGGCCACGTCTTCAAGCTCGGCACGATGTATTCGGAGGCCTTCAACGTCCAGTACCTCGACGAAAGCGGCGCCCGCAACCCCGCCGTCATGGGCTGCTACGGAATCGGCGTTGAGCGCATGCTGGCGGCGGCGATCGAAGCGAACCACGACGCCAACGGCATCATCTGGCCGCGCGACCTCGCCCCATACGACGTACACGTCGTCGCCCTCAACCTCGACCAGCCCGAAGTCGCTGCTGTTCTCGAAGCGCTCGACGTCACCATCGGCGAAGCGGGCCTGACCGTCCTCATCGATGACCGCGCCGATTCCGCGGGCATCAAGTTCAAGGACGCGGACCTG
>DAOTTM010000069.1:0-12402 GCA_034437915.1 Dehalococcoidia bacterium
GAGCCTGTCGAAGGATGAACACGCCGCTGTCCATGGTTCGAGTGTGACCGGCCCTTCGACAGGCTCAGGGCGAACGGAACCCAGCACGTTGCCGTGCAAAACTCTGACGCCCACCCACGGTGCGGGGGTGCGAATTATGGTTTTTGCACGCGAAGCCACATTGTGCGTCCGAGCCACGGAACACCGCTCCTGGACGAAGTACCGAGCTTGAACATCCCAGCGATTGCCTACGCGCGCGCTACGGACCGACGCTGTTGCCGTCCGCCGGCCATGCAAAACATAAGTCTCACCCGGAGGACTCGCGACCGAGTGCGACCCTCGAACTTCGTTACGCCCCCGTCGCCAGCTCCAGCGCCGGCGCGATCACGTCGGAACGTCCACGATCGGCGCGCCGCCAGAGGAAGATGAGCGGGGGCAACAACACTCCGAACCAGATCCCGCAGAACAGGGCCGCCGTGGGCACGGATGTGCCGTCCGCGATGAAGCCCAGCAACGGTTCAAAGAAGGCCAGCTGCAAGCTCAATGCAAGGGAGGCGACGCTGAGCACGGTCGCCCGGCGTTCGCTCGGCGTGCGGGAGTTGATGTAGTTGTCCATGGTCGGCCGTACAAGGCTCTGAACGAACGCCGGGATCGCGAACAAGGCGAAGATGCCGACGTTATCGACCAGGCCGAGCCCGCAAAACGCGGCGACCATGGCCGCCGATCCAACGATGAGCATGCGCCCCGGTCCTGCCGACGCCGCCAGCTTCGCGGCAACGAGCGCGGCCACCACCGCCACCAACCGCAACGGCGCCTGGTACACCCCGAACAGGCCGGTCGGGACATCGAACGAGATGAGGAACGGTTGGATAAGCACAACCGGCGCAAAGCCGGCTGCCATGAGCACGGAACGGAGGGCGACACTGTGGCGCACCTGGAGCGTGCGCCACGTGAACGCGAATCCTTCGCGCAGGTCGTGCAAATAGTGGCGCTGGCTAATCACTCGAGCCGGCTCCCGCATCGAAAGGGCCACGAGCGTCCCAATGAGGGGAACGAGAGCGCTCACCTGGATCGTGAAGGCAAGGCTCGTTTGGGCCGCCAACAGCCCGCCAAGGAGTACGCTGAAGAACGCCGCAGATACGCCGATCGCCTGCGATCTCCCGGCGATATGCGGGAAGCGCCCCTCCTCCCCGGATTCTTTCAGTGAATCGTAGAGGAGCGCCTGATCAACACCACTCGACAATGCCATCGAGACCGCCCAGATGACGTAGACAACGAACAGCATCCAATAGTTTGTGGAGAGGCTGAAACCGAGGATCGTGATCGCGAAGGTCGCCGCGCCCAGCGCCATGATGGGCTTCCGCCCGACCCTATCGCTCAGGGTTCCGAAGGGCACCTCAAGGACGGCGATGAGCAGCCAGAACGGCATGTCCATCAGCAGGATCCAGCGGAGTTCGAATCCCCGGTCCACCGTCAGATACTTGATCCAGATGCCGCCCCAAAGAGCGAAATCGGCGACGAAGCGGTAGATGTAGAACTTTCGGACGAGGGAATCTGCCGAGGGATTCATGGGCTAACCATGCTCGGACACCGCGCCCCGCTGCGCAACGATTCGCGGCTGGCAAGACACCGCCCGCCCGAACGGAGATCCCCCGTTGGGCGGCGTGGGTGGCCATTCCTGGCTGATGGCGCGATAGGTCGCGCGCTATTTGTAATCGTTAATGATGCCGAAGATGCCCGCACCGATGGGCGCGTCCGTGACACTGCCGGAGACAGAGATGATGCCGAGCACGAGCACCATGACGGTGAAGCCTATCGTCGTCGCCATCACGACTTGAGTGGATTCCGCTCCGGAAGCCGATTGCACCGCGTAAATCATCATGACGAACAGCAACGCCAGCGGCACGAGCGCGAAGACGGGCCAGAGCAGTGGGATGAACTGCAGCACGGAGAGGGCCAGGGGGATGGCTGCGTAGCCCATCGTGCGGATCAGCGCTTGGAGGTCGATCGTGACCTTGTACATCTGCGCCATCACGACGTAGATGATGAGCGCGGCTACGCCATACATCGCGACCGTGAAGATCGTTCCGAGGATGAGCGTGTTGACTACCAGCCCGTCGGGCTCGAAGTCCGGCACGACCTTCCAAAACAACAAAGCGCCCAACCCCGCGAGGAGGCAGGCGATCGCGGCGACGACGAGCGCCGGGATCAGTTCGCGGGCGTCGTCACGCACTTCGTCGAACACGGTCGTGTCCAGCTTCGCAAGCCGCACGATGCGATTCACAATGACGTTCGGATCCATGTTTCCTCCTGAGTGTGCCGGGCAGTCATCCCCGTGTCGCGCGAACTATAGCACAAGGATCAAGTATGTATGAACGCTTACACACATTATCCGTTGCGTTTCCCGTGAACGCGCATCACAGGGGCGTACGTGCTGGCGTCCCCGCCCTCCGCGGATAGCGAGCGGGCGTTGGGCCAACCTTTTCGAACAGCGCCACCTGGATCGTTTCGCTCACCTCGCTTCGCATCGGCAAAACGGTTACGAAAGCGCATCGCAGTTCAACGATGGCGCGAACGGCTGTCGTCAGTTCCGAAGCGACGGATGACCCCTTGGCAAGCGCCAGGCTTCCCCCGGCGGTTGCCAAGGGCGCAGTGTATTCGAGGAGTTCCCGGAGCTCGGCAACCGCGCGCGCGGTGACGAGGTCGGCGCGATCACGGAGCGCTCCGCGCGCGGCATCCTCAGCGCGCTCGGCGTGTACCGTGACGTTTCCCAGCGCGAGTTCCAACGCCATTTCGGACAGCAGCCTCGCGCGCTTCTTCAGTGGCTCAACGAGGTGGACACGCATCTCGGGAAAGACCGCCGCGATCACGATCCCGGGAAAACCGCCGCCGCTCCCTACATCAACGGTCATGCCGGGCACGCCCTCAATCGTCGCAATGCGAAGGAGTTCCAGCGACTCCGCGTAGTTTCGCCGCACGGCGTTTTCCGGCGAAACCGCGGTCACGCGGATCCTGCCGGCGTAGAGCTGAACGAACTTCGCGTGCGCTTTCAAGAGTGGGAGCCAGCGACCTGGGGCGGGGAACGCCGGGAAGAGATCTGGCAGATCGTCCCAAGGAAGTTCAGGTTTGGTGAAGCACATTCGCCCGGACGATGATACGCTTTTTCATATGAGTGACGACACCACTACCACTACGGCCGTTTCCATAACTCTCGGCCAGTCATGCCGGGAATTCCTCGACTCCCTGAAGCCCGACCATCGAGTCGCCTATGAACGGTACGTGCGGCGGTATGTGCAGAATGCGGCAGGCGGTGAAAGCCTGCCCACCTATCGGCTCACCGGGAGCCTCGTGGAGTCGTTCGCGGAAGCCTATATCAAGGCATCCGACCCCCTCGCAGCGGAACAGGTGGCCGCGCTCAAGGCATACTTCCAGTTCCTCAAAAAGAGGGAGTACACCGTTCAGAACTTCGGAATTCTCATTCGCGTCCGGCGCATCGCCGGTCGGCCCGGCGCCTCCACCGCTGCCCAGCGCGCGGAAGAGAAGCCTGTCGATATGACTGCCGAGGGAATGGAATCGCTGAAGGTCGAACTCACGGAGATCACCGGGCGGCGCACTGAGCTTGTCGCTGCCGTCGCCCTCGCCCGCGAAGACAAAGACTTCCGCGAAAACAGTCCCCTCGAAGCCGCGCGTGAAGCCCTTGCTTTCAGCGACCAGCGCCAGAAGCAACTTGAGACCGCCCTCAAGCGCGCCCGCGTCGTCGAGTTCACCCATGACGACCGCGCGGCGGTCGGCTCGACCGTGACGGTGACGCGCCTGGACACTGACGCTCAGCACACCTATAAGCTCGTCGGCGCTCGCGAAGCCAACGCCCGCGAACAGAAGATCTCCGTGGAATCGCCGGTGGGCAAGGAACTCCTCGGAAGGCGCCCCGGCGATGAAATCATGGTGAAGGCCCCCAACGGCGAGATCGCTTTCAAAGTAAACTCCGTCCTCAACGGCTGAACCACGTCGCGCACTTTCACCGCCTCGATCGTGGTATCCGAGTCAGCTCCTGGACTGTCGCCGAACAAATACTGGGGAGACCGCGTCCAGCCCTCGGGTGCCTCCCCAATGCGCTCATGCCGCCTGCGCCACGTTACTGCGCGCGAAGGACGGTCAGGCGATGTTGGTTCAAGGCGAAGTCACGTGCCTCCATTGCGGACACGTGAGCGGTTCATGGATAGGCCACGCGGGGACGGTATTGGGAGGCGACGGTTTCCGCCGCCCGATGGCGCTCCTTCAAGCTTGGACCCGGCTGGCACAATCCGTTGCACGCGCTGCTTCGGCTCCGTCTTCCTCGATGCGCCCGCGCCAGTGATCTCCGCCCGGCGCCTGCGCCGCATCCAGCGTTTGCGCGCCCAGATAGCCGCCATTGACGCTCGCCGCCGTCACGCCGCCTAGCCCCCAAACCGCCTGGCGTCGCATTGGTGCTTCGCTCCGCCGAACCGTCCGCTATCATTGAACGTGGAGAGGTGCCCGAGTGGTTTAAGGGAACCGTCTTGAAAACGGTCGTGGCTTATCCCCACCGTGGGTTCGAATCCCTCCCTCTCCGCCACCACCTTTGTTCTGAAGTTCTGAATTTCATCGCCAGCCGTGGAAGCGCTCGGTGACTCTGCTCCGATGCCAGCTCCCATCCTGTGCATCCTGTGCATCCTGTGCATCCATGTGACTTCTGCCCCCGATGTCGGTGAACCTAAGACGGCTTTCCGGTAGTCTGCGCCCACTACCTCCACAAGGATCCATCGATGAAACTGCACGAATTTCAGGCGCGTGACCTGCTCGCGAACAACGGCGTTGCTACCACGCGCGGAAGCGTCGCCGCAACGCCCGCCGAGGCGCGCACGATCGCCGATGGACTTGGCGGCAAGGTCGTCGTCAAAGCGCAGATCCACGCCGGGGGTCGCGGCAAAGGGCGGTTGGTGGGTCAATCCGAGACTGCCGCGATGTTCACCAGCCTCACCACGGACCCGTCGAACAACAGCGGCCAGGTGCGTGGCGACCGTGTTGGTGGCGTGCGCCTCGCCGATACCTCCGCCGAAGCCGAGGCAGCCGCGACGGCGATCCTCGGGAAGTACCTCGTCTCGATTCAGACGGGTACCGAGGGAAAACTCGTCAAGCACGTGCTCGTCGCCGAGCAGGCAGACATTGCGAAGGAGTACTACCTCTCCGTCGTCGTCGATGGCGGCACCGGTGGGCATCTTTTCATCGCCTCCGCGGAGGGCGGTCAGGAGATCGAACACGTCGCCGCGACCAACCCGTCGGCGATCATTCGCATGCCCGTTGACCCCGCCGCCGGCTGGCAGCCATATGTCGGGCGTACCCTCGCGGCGCTCCTCGGCTTCAAGGGCGACCAGGCGGATCAGCTTGCGAAACTCGCCGAGGGTGTCTATCGCACCGCCCTCGCGACGGACGCCAGCATGGTGGAAATCAACCCGCTCGCCCTCCTTGAGGACGGTCGCGTCGTCGCCGTGGATGCCAAGGTCACGATTGACGACAACGCCCTGTATCGCCACAAAGATCTCGAAGCGCTGCGCGACAAAGACGAAGAGGACCCCCTCGAAGTCCTCGCGCAGGACCTTGGCGTCTCCAACTTCATCAAGCTCGATGGCAACATCGGCTGCATCGTCAACGGCGCCGGCCTCGCCATGGCCACAATGGACACGATCAAGATCGCCGGTGGCGAACCAGCGAACTTCCTCGACATCGGCACCGTCAACGACCCTCAACGCGTCGTCAGCGCCCTCAAGGTGATACTCCAAGACCCGTCCGTGAAGGCGATCCTGGTGAATATCTTCGGTGGTATGGCGCGTGTCGATATCATCGCTCAGGGCGTGATCGACGGGTATAAGCAGCTCGGCATCACGATCCCGATCGTCATGCGCCTCGTCGGCACGAACCTTGCCGAGGGCGAAGCGCTCCTCGATGCCTCGGGTATCCCCGCCATCCGCGCGAGCGAACTGGGAGACGCAGCCCGCAAGGCAGTCGAGGCAGCAGGCAAAGCGGCCTGAGGTGACCGACAACCTGCGCCTCCACGACCTCCCCTACGCATCCCAGCGCACGCCCGTGGTCGCGGGGCACGGGATGGTCGCGACGAGCGAGCCGTTGGCTGCTCAGGCCGGGCTGTGGATGCTCCGCCAGGGCGGCAGCGCCGTCGATGCCGCGATCGCCGCGGCGATCACGCTGACGGTCGTCGAGCCGACCTCGAACGGCATCGGCTCCGACGCGTTCGCGCTTGTCTGGGACGGCGTGAAGCTCCACGGGCTGAACGGTTCAGGCCGCGCCCCGGCGGCGCACACGGCTAAACTGTTTAGCAACGAGGGTCACGCCTCCATGCCCCAGCGCGGCTGGCGGTCGGTCACGGTCCCTGGGGCGCCCGCCACATGGCGTGACCTCCACGCGCGCTTCGGGAAGCTCCCATTCGCCACGCTTTTCGAACCCGCAATCGACTACGCCCGCAACGGCTTCCCCGTTGGACCCGTGACGGCGGAAGCCTGGGAAGTCCTCGCCCGGAGCTACCGTGCGCCCTTCTCCGCTCCCGCCTTCGAACCCTGGTGGGACCTGTTTGCGCCGGGGGGAGAGACACCAGCGCCCGGCGCTATCTTCCGCTCGGAAGGGCACGCATGGACGTTGGAACGTATCGCCAAAGACGCATGGGATTTTTACGAAGGCGAGATAGCCGAACGCATCGGCGCGTTCGCAACGGAGACCGGTGGATTGGTCGCTTATACCGACCTCGCGGCCCACACCAGCACCTGGGTCGAACCGATCAGCACCTCTTATCGCGGCCACGAAGTCTGGGAGATCCCACCGAACGGGCAGGGCATCGCCGCCCTCACGGCGCTCAACATCCTCGAAGGCTTCGAACTCGCGAAACACCCGCGTGAATCGATCGAGAGCTACCACCTCCAGATCGAGGCGATGAAGCTCGCCTTCGCCGACACGCGCCGCTTCGTCGCGGACATGGACTACTCCGCGGTGCCCGTCGCTGGCATGCTCGACCGAGCTTACGCAACAGAGCGCCGACGTCTGATCGGTCCGCGCGCATCGACCCCCGCGCCGGGCGCCCCACCTGCTGGCGGCACCGTCTACCTGTGCGCCGCCGATTCCGACGGCATGATGATCTCCATGATCCAGTCGAACTACTCGGATTCGGGAGCGGCATCGTCATTCCAGGCACGGGCATCAGCCTCCAGAATCGCGGGGCCGGGTTCACTCTCGACCCCAATCACCCCAACTGCATCGCCCCCGGCAAACGGCCCTACCACACGATCATCCCCGGCTTTCTCACGCAAGGCGGCGCTCCGATCGGTCCGTTCGGCCTCATGGGCGGCTACATGCAGCCCCAGGGGCACGTCCAGCTGATCGTGAACCAGGTGGACTATGGCATGAACCCGCAGGCCGCGCTCGACGCGCCGCGCTGGCAATGGACCGAAGGCCGCAACGTCGCCCTCGAATTGGCCGTCCCCGACCATATCGTTCGCGGCCTGGTCTCACGCGGGCACGGCATCGAGGTCCGCCCCCACCCCGCAAGCTTCGGCAAGGGCCAGATCATTCGTCGTATGGCTAACGGGGCCTACGTCGCGGGCAGCGAACCCCGCTGTGATGGCTGCGCCGTCGGCTACTGACCTTACTCCCGGACGATCGCGGCGCGCGTGACTGCGACGAGGCGCAGGTC
Organism: Dehalococcoidia bacterium; assembly: GCA_034437915.1. Taxonomy (GTDB): domain Bacteria; phylum Chloroflexota; class Dehalococcoidia; order Tepidiformales; family Tepidiformaceae; genus JACRBT01. The sequence continues at coordinate 7,694 of DAOTTM010000069.1, forward strand.
CGGCGCGAGCGCGAACTCTGCCGCTGTGAGGACGACGCCGGAAAGCGAGGCCTCCATCACGATGTCCTCGTGGAGAATGACGTGCTGGGCGCGCGCGGGATTGCGAAGTCCTTCCGAAGGGCCGAGGGCGATGATCTCCGCGTGGACGCGTCCCTGCGAGATCTCCAGGATGCCCACCGTGCCCAGACGCGTCGATAGATGGTGCGGCAGGATGGGGCTGCCAGAGTTCACAAGCAACACGCCGTCGCGGAACTCGAGGCGCTCCACGTGCGTATCGCCGCCGATAAGGATGTCGACGTGTTCGCCCCCAAGAGCGGAATGCAGGATCTGCTGAATGGGACGCGACTCCGGCCGTAACTCGTGGGCCATGCCGATCCGCCAGCCGTGGACATCGAGGAACTGCGTGGGCTTCATCCGCGGATCGTCGAAGAGGTCGTTGTTCCCTTCGGCCACAAGCACGGGGGCGAACTGTTCGCACCAATCGAGCACCGTCGGTGAAGTAACGTCGCCGCCATGAAGGATGAGATCCACGCCCCGGAGTGCCTCTGCCACCTCGGGGCCGAGTTCATCGAGGCTGCGCACAAGGGAGGGGAGGTGGGTGTCCGTGATCAGTCCGATGCGCATCTCTACCAACGCTAAAGAGGAGCGGATGGCAGCGCAAGCGGACTCGGCATCGGCGAGCCGGAACCCGCCTCTCCGTAGTGCGCGCGTAAGCAACCGCTGGGATATTCGGTCGCCTCAACCTCACTCGGCGCTCGACCGTCGTACGTGCTCAATACTCCGCTCAGAGCTTTGAATTCCACCAGCGCTTGTCGCCTCCCCTCTCCACGTGCTAACGTTCGCCCGCCCACCCTCGATTGGAAAAGGTGTCTCCATGAACAATGATCGAAAAGCCGCGATTGCCGGCATCCACGAATACCCCCTGCGCGTCGCTCCTGGCGTCGGCTCCATGCAGATCAAGGCGGCCTCGCTCAAGGCGGCACTCGACGACGCCGGCCTTAAATGGTCGGATGTCGATGGCCTCTATGACGCGGGCGATGGCGAAGGCGGTGGCGGGCTTGGTCTCGCCGCCTACCTCGGCATCAAGCCGACCGTCATCGACACGACCCAGGTCGGCGGCTCCTCCTACGAGTTCCACGCCGCCCACGCCCTGCGCGATATCGCCGCCGGGCGCGTCAAGGTTGGCGTCACGACCTACGGCTCCACCGCCGCAACACAGCGCATCCCCATCGGCACCGGAGGCGGCATGCGGCCCGGCGCTTCAGCCCAGGGCAACATGGAGGGCGCGTATGGCTCCACGCTCATCGCCAACTACGCCATGGTCAAGCAGCGCCACATGTTCCAGTACGGCACGACGGATGAGCAGCTCGCCCAGATCTCCGTGGCCACGCGCAAGCACGCCATGCGAAACCCCGACGCCGTCAAGGCCATGAACGACCTCCAGTTCGTCAACGTGCGCGAGATCACCGTCGAAGACGTGCTCGAATCGCGCATCGTCGCCGACCCGCTCCACCTCCTCGAATGCTGCATGGTCTCCGATGGCGGTGGCGCCTGCGTCTTCGTCGCCCCGGAAATCGCGCGCGACCTCAAGAAAAAGCCGGTCTGGATCATCGGCAGCGGTGAAGCCACGAAGTATCGCGAGAACGGCGGCGACATCACGACAAGCGCTGGCGCCCAGAGCGCCCCGCTCGCATTTGCCCAGGCGGGCGTCCGCCCCGACGAGATCGACATCGCGATGATCTACGACTCCTTCACGATCACCGTCGCCGTCATGCTCGAAGACCTCGGCTTTTGCAAGAAGGGTGAAGCGGGCCAGTTCATCGCGGACGGCCACCTCGCCTTCGATCGGCCCGGTCTCACCCTCAACACCGACGGCGGCGGCCTTTCGTCGAACCACCCCGGTATGCGCGGCCTCTTCCTGCTGCTCGAAGCGACGCGCCAGTTGCGTGGCGAATCGACCTCCCAGGTGGCGGGCGCAAAGCTCGCGGTCGCTCACGGCAACGGCGGTCTGCTCGGTGGCACGCACACCGGCGGTACCGTCATTCTCGCCGCCGACTAGCCCCGCTCAATCGACCACGACACCCACAGAAGGAAGGACTTCCCGATGCCGAACCGACCCCAACCCCACTTCCCCGAGCCCGACACCAAGCCCTACTGGGACGGCGTCAAGGCTGGCGAACTCCGCTACCAAACCTGCAACGACTGCAAGTCCGTGAACTTCACGCCCACCGCCCACTGCCAGAAGTGCGGCACTTCCAACCTCAAGTGGAACGTCTCCAAGGGCGAGGGCACCGTCTACACCTTCTCCGTCGTGCGCCAGAACCGCATCCCCGGCTTCCAGGAGCTGGGCGCCTACGCCGTCGCCTATGTCGACCTCGACGAAGGCTTCCGCATGCTCTCGAACGTCATCGGTGTCGCTGACCCCACGAAGGACATCAAGATCGGCCAGCGCGTGAAGGTGGAGTTCGAAGCCCAGGATACGGGCGAATACCCGATCCCCGTCTTCCGCCCGGCCTGAGGTCGGTCAGATCCGTAGCCCGACCGTCAGGGAGGGTTCGCCGCCCCCGGCTTCGATGGATCTGTAGGCTTAGGGACTGTCTGATAATAACCGCTTCCGGGTCCGAACCTGTGTTAGATTCAGGAAATGCATCGATAATTTTCTGACACATCCTTAGCCCCCACAATGCGAAACACGATCATCCACCTCATCGGCTACCCAGGCGTCGGCAAGCACTCGATCGCGCAAGAGATTGCGTCGCTCGTTGACGTCCGCTTGATCGACAACCACCTCGTCGCCAATCCCATCTTCGCCCTCATGGCGCGTAACTCCCCCGAACCGATCTCGCGGGAAGTCTGGGCGCGCATCGGTATAATCCGCGACCTGATGCTCCTCACGATGGAGGACATCTCGCCGCCCGACCTCAACTTCGTCCTGACCAACGTGATCATGGACGAGCCCGGCGATGTGGCCGTGTTCGAGCGAGTCCTGCGCATGGTCGCCGTCCGCAACGCCACCTACGTCCCGGTCGTCCTCGACTGCGTCATCGACGAGCACCTCATGCGGATCCCCACGCCCGAACGCGCTGCACGTTTCAAGTGGACCGACGTGGCCGCCGTCCAGGCGTCGATGGCTCGCTTCAAACTGCTCCGCCCCGACCACCCGAACCTGCTCCAACCCGACGTGACCGCGCTGTCGCCCGCCGACGCGGCGCGCGCCATCGTCGCCCACACAGAAGCGTGTTAGCCCCGAATTCTAAGCGGCACGGCTGCATCCGTAGCCCGACCGTCAGGGAGGGTTCGCCCCCGACCGCGACGGATGGACACGCTTCACCGACGATGTCGGCCCACCGAGAACCCTCCCTAACGGTCGGGCTACGGAAAAAGCGTATTCATCAGCGCGACGTAACGCCGCGAAGTGTGCTACTGTGATCTGGAGCGCACGCTGCGGCGTGCCGCGGGTTCCCTCCCTCATGCTCTGTTTGGTGTGCGTTGGTTGGAGGATTCCCCATTACGGCCTCACTTTCGCTCACTACATAAAACGGAGAACTACCCACTGCTAGGCAATACCCCCACCCCGGACGCTCAGGAAACTGACAGCGCCCCCGAAAACACAAACACGCCCCCGACGTTCGCGGAACTCGGCATCTCGAAGGATGTCGTTGCTCTGCTCACGAAGGCCGGCATCGAGACACCTTTCCCCATCCAGGCGCTCACCATCCCGGACGCCCTCGCGGGCCGCGACATCTGCGGCAAGGCGCGCACCGGCTCCGGCAAGACGCTCGCCTTTGGCCTGCCCATGCTCGAACGCACGACGACCAGCCGTCCCAAGCACCCGAAGGCGCTCGTCCTCGTCCCTACCCGTGAACTCGCGAACCAGATCGTCGATGTCCTCGCGCCGTTGTGCGGCGCGCGGAAGCTCTGGATCGGCACGATCTTCGGCGGCGCTTCGATGTATCGCCAGGTAGAGATGCTCCGGGCGGGCCTCGACATCGTCGTCGCCACGCCGGGCCGACTGAACGACCTCCTCGACCGCGGCCACGTGGTCCTCGACGAGACGACGATGGTTGTCCTCGATGAGGCCGACCAGATGGCCGACATGGGCTTCATGCCCCAGGTCGAACGCATCCTTGAGCAGGTCGAAGGCGAGCACCAAACGCTCCTCTTCTCCGCCACGCTCGATGGCGACGTCGACAAGCTCGTCCGTCGCTACCAGAAAGAGCCCGTCTTCCAGGAAGTCGAATCGACTACCGACGAAGACGAGACCATGTCGCATCGTTTCATCGGCGTCCAGGAAGCGGAGAAGGTGGCGGTTGCCGCCTCCATCGCCGCTGGCCCGGAACGCACGCTGATGTTCGTACGCACCCAGCGCGGCGCCGACCGCCTCGCCCTCCAGCTCGACAAGGAAGGCGTGCGCGCCGAAGCCCTCCACGGCGGCCTCAGCCAGCCCAAGCGCGAACGCGTCCTGCGTTCGTTCGCGAACGGTTCGGCGCCGGTCCTCGTGGCCACCAACCTCGCCGCCCGCGGCCTCCACGTTGACGATGTCAACATCGTCGTCCACTTCGACCCGCCGGAAGAGCACAAGACCTACATCCACCGCTCGGGCCGCACCGCTCGCGCCGGCGCCGCTGGTGTGGTGGTGACGCTTGTCACGCCCGCCCAGACGCGCGACATGGACGTGCTTCGCCGCACGGCCGGCCTGCGCGAGGTGA
>DAOTTM010000070.1:0-4885 GCA_034437915.1 Dehalococcoidia bacterium
CCAGCTTTTGGCGCGTGAGGAACAACTTTGGCCACTTCCGTGACCCTCGGCCGCCCCGATTCGCGCTGGCGCCTGCGCGACCCATACGCGCGCCAAAACGGGATCCCCAACTTTCCGCCCGTCGTGGCAACGGTGCTCGCTTCGCGCGGCATCACGACTCGCGCCCAGGCGGACGTGTTCTACAAACCCTTCCTCGCGCCGGACCATGACCCCCTCGAACTTCCCGGCATGCTCGAAGCGATTCAGCGCGTTCGCTTGGCCATAGAGGAAGGCGAGACCATCGCCCTATACGGCGACTTCGACGTGGACGGCGTGACCTCGGTCGCGGTCCTGTACTTCGGCCTGCGCGCGCTCGGCGCCAACACGATCAACTACATCCCCGACCGCTTCGCCGAAGGCTATGGCCTCAACGTCGAAGCGGTTTCGCTGCTTCGTAGCCAGGGTGCGGGACTGCTCATCACCGCCGACTGCGGCATCAGCTCCGTTGACGAAGTCGCGCACGCCAATACGCTCCGCCTCGATGTGATCATCCTCGACCACCACACGGTCCCCGACGAGATGCCCGCGGCCTTAGCAGCCGTCAATCCGAAGCGCCTCGATTCGCCCTACCCGTTCACCGAGCTGGCCGCCGTCGGTGTGGCCTACCGTTTCCTCCAGGTGTTGTACGAATCGCTGGGAAGAAAGCTGGACGAGAGCGAGTTCATTGACCTCGTCGCCCTTGGCACGGTCGTCGATGTGGCGCCCCTCGAAGACGAGAATCGGCGCATCGTCGTCGATGGCCTCGCGACCATGCAGCGCGGCCTGAGGCCCGGTCTCGACGCCCTCGCGCGTGTGAGCGGCGTGACGCCTGAGCGCTTCGACTCGCAAACCCTCGGCTTCACCATCGGTCCTCGCATGAACGCTGCCGGGCGTCTCCGCCACGCCAACATCGCCCTCGAGCTCATGCTCGCCGAAGACATCTTCCGCGCGAACCCACTCGCCGAGCAGCTCGATGCGCTTAATCGCGAACGACAGCAAATGACGGAAGAGGCTTTGGCCCTTGCGGACGAACTTCTCGGTTCGTCTGACGACCCCCTGCTGATGATCGGCAGCGAAAAGATCAGCGCCGGGATAGTTGGCCTCGTCGCCGCCCGCATCGCCGACGCCCGTCACCGACCGGCGGTCGTCTTCGAACGTGGCGCCGAGAGGAGCCGCGCCAGTTGCCGCAGTATCCCCGAGTTCGATATCGTCGCCGCCATCCGCAAGGAGAAGCACCTCCTCGTCCGTCACGGGGGGCACCGCGCGGCCGCTGGCTTCACCGTGCGCAACGAGGACATCGACGAGCTGCGCAACCGCCTCGTCAACACAGCCGCCGAAATGCTCTCAGGCGAACAGTTGCGCCCGGTGCTCGATATCGACGCCGAAATCCCACTCGCCGCGCTGACGGGTATCGAGGTCAAGGGGCTGATGCGCTTTGAACCCTGCGGCCAGGGCAACCGCAAGCCCGTGCTCATGAGCCGCGGCGTGCAACTTGCGGAGACCCGCCAGGTCGGCCGCGACCAGAGCCACCTCAAGGTGAAGCTGAAACAAGGCGCGATCACCTGGCCCGGCATCGCCTTCCGCCGCGGGGACCTGGAACTCTCCGGGCAGGTCGACATCGTTTACAGCCTGAACCGCGAATGGAAGAGCGATCGCGTCGAACTCGAACTCCTCGACATCGCCCCCAGCGGTGAAGCTCATCCGCTGGAGATGGGCTGATGGCGGCCGAAATCACGATGTGCGAGGACGGCGCCCGTGCCATGCAGGAAGCCGAAAACCTCTGCTGGCGAGCGAAGGTCGCCATCCTCGCCGCCGAACATCTGCTCGCGGGCACGTTCATCGAGCTGGCCAAGCAAGGCATCGAGTCTGCCCGACCTGACCACGATCGAATGCGCCCTGCTGACCCTCCACGGCACCGGCCACGAGAAGCTCACGCAAAACGTGATGTGGGGTTCCGCCGCGCGCGAAGCCCCCAACGCCGCCGCCCTCCGCCTCCGCCAACTCGGCGGGTAGGGATTCTCTCCTCGATAGCCGCGAAATCGCCCTCGGCATCCTGGAATCGGGCGAAGTGAACCCCATGTTCTACGCTGCCGCCGGCGCCACGCGTGACGCCTGGCGGAAGGCTCTCCTCGCCGCAAATGCGTAAGTGCGCTGCCAAGAAAGCGCTCGCCTGAGCCTGTCGAAGGGTGAGCACGCCGTTCGACCAACGTTCGATCCTGCTCCCCTCTCCCGCGAAGTCGGGAGAGGGGCTGGGGGTGAGGGCGCGATGCCGGGCGAAGAACCCGCTTCGGCTTCAGGCAACTGTCTTCGCCGGGTGACCTACAAATCCCGAACGCGCGGCGCGATCTCGCTCGCCAAATACTCCGGGACTTCGTCCGAGTCGAAGTTGAAGTGCTGGAACTGCACTTCCTCCATACCCAGTTCGGCCAAACGCCCAAGCTGATCGATGACCTCGTTCGTCGTCCCCGCGATCATCCCGCGCACCCTCGATGCCGCCCGGAAGTCCGCGAGACTCCCGCTCGCCGTCATCCCGCGCATCGCGATGAACTGTTCCGTCGCGCGGTCCAATGCCGCCTCGTTCGGCCCCACGAGCGCGAAGTTCATCATCGACTTGTGGATACTCTTTGGATCGCGCCCTACCGCGTCGCAATGCTGGCCGAGCACCTCCAGCTTGTGCTTGAATACCTCGGCCGTCATGCCCACGCCGTTCCATTCGTCCGCGTACTTCGCCACGAGCTTCAGCGTCTTCTTCTCGCCCGCGCCCCCAATGATCAGTGTTGGGCGGGTCACTGGCTTCGGCAGGCAGTCCGCTCCCGTAACCTGGTAGTACTTGCCCGCGAACGTCGTCGGCCCCGGCTCGTGGAGAGCGCGGATGAGCTGCACCGCCTCCTCCAGCCGTTCGAAGCGCTCCTTCACCGGCGGAAACGGCAGCCCATAAGCGGTGTGTTCGCCCTCGTTCCAGCCCGCGCCCAGCCCCATCACGTATCGCCCGCCGCTGAGCACGGAGATCTGCGCCATCATCCGCCCCACATCGACGGGCGAGCGAAAGGTCACCGGACTCACAAGCTGACCAAAGCGGATCGTCTTCGTTTCGCTCGCAGCCATCACGAACGAAAGAAACGCGTCGAGCGAATCCTGCTGTTGCCCGATGAAGTGGAAGTAGTGGTCGGACCGGAACACCGAGGGGAACTTCAGCCGTTCCGCCAGCGCGAGGATGTGCCGCCACCGCTCCCAATTGAGCCCGTTCTGCCCTTCGACCATCAATCCAATTCGCATCGCAGACCCCTGTCGTTCCCGGTATGGCGACATCATAAGAGCGCTTATTGCGACGTGCTTCGATTGATCCATCCGGGCGCGAACAAGTGGATTCGGGAACGCTTATCATGTCCTGCTATGGTGAGCGAACGAATCCAGCGCCGGATCGATACTCTGTTCGATGAGGTGGACGAAGCCCTCGCGAGAGCCGACTGGGCCACCGTGCGCCAGCATTGCGCAACGGTTTTAAGCCTCGATCCTTCCAACGCGGAGGCCACGACGTACCTCGAAGCCGCCGACCGCGCCAGTCCGTCGGCCACCTCCGAACTTGCCCCTTCTGATCTCCCCCTCGCCCGCGGAAGTCGGGAGAGGGGGTCGGGGGGTGAGGGCGCCCTCCCCGCCTCGTTCGTCGCTGGCCGCTACGCCGTCCGCCGCTTCCTCGGCGAAGGCGGCGCAAGCGCGTCTTCCTCGCCCACGATACGCGCCTCGACCGCGAAGTCGCCTTCTGCTCCATCCGCGCGGACGGCCTCGACGAACAGGGGCGCCAGCGCGTCCTGCGCGAAGCCCAGTCCATGGCCCGCCTCGCCCACCCCAACCTCGTCGTCATCCACGACATCGGCGAGGACCCTTCGGCAGGCTCAGGACAGGCTCCCGGCAACCCCTTCATCGTCCAGGAATACATGTCCGGCGGCGATGTCTCAACGCTGCTCCAGTCTTCTCTCCCTTCTCCCGCGAAGTCGGGAGAAGGGGGTCGGGGGGATGAGGGCCCGCCCGTCGCGCGCACCCTCGCGATCGCCAAAGACGTCTGCCGCGGCCTCGCTTTCATCCACGAACACGGCATCGTCCACCGCGATCTCAAACCCGCCAACGTCTTCATCGCCGCCGACGGCACCGCCAAGATCGGCGACTTCGGCCTCGCCGTCGCCCTCGACCGCTCACGCATTACGCAGTACGCAGTACGGCATGATGCTCGGGACCGTCGCCTACATGCCCCCCGAGCAGGCCCTCGGCGGCGATGTCACGGGCCGGAGCGACCTCTACTCCCTCGGCGCGATGCTCTACGAGATGGTCACCGGCAGGCCGCCCTTCGTCGGCGACGACCCGACGGCCGTCATCTCGCAGCACATCAACACCCCGCCCGTTGCCCCGAGTTGGGTGACCGAGCATTGCCCTCCGTCACTCGAAGAGGTCATCCTCCAGCTCCTGGCCAAGGACCCCGGCGGACGCCCCAAGGATGCGGCCGAGGTGCTTGCCGCCCTCGAACTGGTCGACCCGACCCAGAAGAGCGCCACGCACTCCGACTCCAACGCCCTCGACCGCCTCGCACGAGGCGTCTTCGTCGGTCGCGACAAGGAGCTCGACCGCCTGCGCAAGGCCTTCGACGAAGCCTTCGCCGGGCGTGGTTCGCTCGTCATGCTCGTGGGCGAACCCGGCATTGGCAAGACACGGACGGCGCACGAACTCGAAACGTACGCCCGGATGCGTGGCGCCATCGTCCTCTGGGGAGCGAATCACGAATCGTCCGGCGCGCCGCCCTACTGGCCGTGGGTGCAGGTGGGGCGCCAATGGGGCGCCGCCCACGACCTCGCAAGCGTCGAGGAAGCGACCGCGG
>DAOTTM010000071.1:0-10585 GCA_034437915.1 Dehalococcoidia bacterium
CCAGTGCGGCGACGGCTGCGTCACGCACCACCTTCGCTTCGTCCAGCCCCTTCTCGGCAGCCGCAAGTTCACCGCGATGCACGGCGCGAATAGCGTTGGCGCTCATGCGAATGATCGCCCGGCTTGCGGTCAGCGCCTGCTCTCGCGCCGCGTTCTTTTCGGCGAAGTTCGCGAGGATGCGCGGGATGATCTCGTCGAGCGGCGATGTGTCGATCATCGCGCGGCCGCCAGGCACGCCATCACAGGTCCTTGACGGGGTCAGGGAAGTCGCCATCACGGGCCGCGTCGATCATCTCGCGTGCGCCGTCCGGGAGATCCATCCCGTACTCCTCGAAGCGCTTCTCCACCCACGAGCCTATTTGACGGGGGTCGCGGTAAGCGTCTGGTCCACCCTGGCTGGAATCGCCGTACTTTTCGATGATGTCGGCGCGGGTGTACGTCCGCCCAAATTTGGAGACCATGCGGCTGGTCTTTTCGCTCTTGCAGTGTTCGCACGCGACACCGGAGATGGTATCGATCTTGCGCGTGAAGTGGTTGGTAATCTTGTTGCAGTCGGCGCAACGGAATTCGTAGATCGGCATGACGACATGATACCAAGAGTGCGCGTCGTCGGGGGACCCGCGTTTCAGGTTCCAACGCGCCTCTCCTTCGGCCCGAAAGTGTCGGTATCGCCAGACGGGCTGACCATGGCCGCGCGTCTGAGCATCCCAGCGCTTGCTCACGCGCGCGCTACCGATGGCCGTTGTCGCAGGACCCCACCAAGTCAGGTCGGCAGTTCCACCGCCTGGAGGTGGGCGACCATTGTCGGCCCTCGACCCCCGCGGCCGAGGTCAACCGTAACGAGATCAACCCTGGCGTTATCCAACTCTCGGCCTTCCTGCTCGCAATACTCCTGGGCGCATTGCCACATACGCGCGAGTTTCACTGCGGTCACGGACTCCGCGGCCTCGCCGGAAGCGCCACGGCGGGTGCGCACTTCTATGAACACAAGTTCGTCTGCATCTTCGGCAACGATGTCGATTTCGCCGCTGGGGGTTCGCACGTTTCGCGCGATGACGCGAAGGCCGTCGCGCGAAAGTCGTTCAACGGCGATCTGTTCGCCAACATCGCCGAGCTTCCGCCTGGCTGTCACCACGGCAGGTTGAACTGCGCGACGGGCGCGAAGCTCCGTCGGTGGATCGGGCAGGGGCCGCGCCGCTGGAGCAGCAGCTTGTGCTCCGGCGTCGGATAGCCTTTGTGACGGCAGAAGCCGTACCCCGGATACCGGGCACACATCTCGACCATCAACGCGTCCCGCGCGACCTTCGCAATGATGGAGGCGGCTCCCACGGCGATGCTCAGGGCATCTCCATCGATCACCGGTCTGACCCCGGGGAGGGGAAGGTCAAGCGCGTCGGAAATGATCGCCTCCGGCCGGACGGACATCTGCTCGATCGCCCGGAGCATGCACAACCGGCGCGCAGGGAGAATGCCGATGCGGTCGATCTCTTCGTGGGACGCCCAGCCGATGCCAAAGGGCACGCTCGCCCGAATCTCGATGTCGAGCTCGTCACGGTTGGATTGCGAAAGCACTTTCGAGTCGCGAATGCGGTCGTACCAGCGGAAACGCTTTCGCGCGGGGAGCGCTACCGCCCCGGCCGCGACCGGCCCGGCGAGCGGACCCACGCCCACTTCATCGACCCCACCAACCCAGAGCGCGCCAGCCTTCCAGGCTTCGCGTTCGAACTTGAGCGATGGGATGGGGTTGGGACCGGCCATGGGTTGGATGGTACTCGGGCTTCTGGTGGGAAGAAGACCGAAATTATGTAGTCGCCTGTGAAGATTTCGGCGGTCGGCGAGTTCGAGTCGGACGTTCTTCCAACGAACGGCCATCCCGCAGCACCCGCATGCGCGATGTTGGTTCACGCTGCTAAAATCGTAGGATGACTACCACACCAACTATCCTCGTACCCGGGTTCTGCCTCGGCGCTTGGGCCTGGGACGAAGTCGCAGCCCTCTTGCGCGCCGACGGACACGACGTCACCGCACTGACGCTGCCCGGACTTGAGTCTGTCGATAGCGACCGGACCGCCATGACCTTGTCCGATCATGTCGAGGCAATCTGTGACGCGGTTCGCGCGGCGGCCTCCCCCGTTGTCCTCGCCGTGCACAGCGGGTCCGGGTTCTCCGGCTACGCCGCGAGCGATGTTGTCTCGGACATGATCGCGGCCATGGTGTATGTCGACTCCGCCCCGGGAAAAGGCGCTTTGGACCCGGACTTCGATGGCCTAGAGAAAGCGCTGAACTGGCACGAAATTACGAAGGAGGAGAACATCGACGGCCTCAGCGAAGAGCAGCTCGAGATGTTTCGACAGCGTGCCGTGCCCGAACCGGGGGGCGTCATACGAGACGCCGTGACCCTGAACGACGATGCCCGCCGAGACATCCCGACGACGATTATCTGCACGGGGTACACGTCCGACCAGTACAAGGACGCCGCGAAGGAGGGCTACGCGTGGCTCTCCGGTCTCGCCCAACTACACGACATCACCTGGGTCGACCTCCCGACGAGCCACTGGCCGATGTGGTCGCGTCCCCGCGAACTCGCCGCGATCATCAGTGGCATCGCGACGCGGCACGCGGAGGCTGCGCGATGACATCTCTGCTAGCAGACGCGTTCGTCCATCACACCTGGGCGACAGAGCGACTGATCGACGTGTGCGCCGAGCTCACACGCGAGCAGCTCGAGACGTCGGCCCCCGGCACGCGCGGGTCGATCATCGCCACCTTCCAGCACATGGCTGAGGGCGAAACCTTTTTCCTCTCCGTCGTATCCGGTGAACCGATCGCTGCGGTCGCGGAGAACGCGAGCCTTGGCGAACTCCGTTCTATCCTGACGATTTACGGCGCGACCTGGATGGAGTTGCTCGCCCGTGGGATCGACGGCGAGACGGATGTGGTGGAGCACGGAGACGGTTGGGACTTTCATGCACCCCTCGGTTTCCGCCTCGCGCAGGTGATTCACCATGGCAGCGACCACCGCAGCCAGATCTGTACGGTCCTATCGATCCTCGGCGTGACACCGCCTGAGATCGATCTCTGGGCCTTCGGCGAGGCCACCGGCCGGACTCGGCCTGAGTACCTGTGATATGGCCAGCGAACCGCTCACTACTGAGCAAGTTCTGACCCTGCTCAGACAAACGCCAGTGCGCATCGCCGCGCTTACGAGGGGCCTCCCACCGGCGCCATGACACCTGTTCAGACCAAGACGCCTGGTCGGCGAACGATGTGCTTGCCCATCTACGGGCGTGTGCTGATGTCTGGGGCAACTGCATCGGAGCGATGATCTCGGAAGACGGGCCGACGTTGCGAGCAGTCAATCCAACGGCCTGGGTAACGAAAACGGACTACCGACACCGGGACTTTGGGGACTTGTTGACCTCGTTCCCCACGCAACGCGCGGAGCTGTTAGCTGTCCTGGAACCGTTGCGAAGTGAAGGCTGGTCGCGTGTAGCGACGGTCACAGGGGCGGGCGCGGCGCTCCAACGGTCCGTACTCTCCTATGCGCAGTGGCTAGCTCGCCATGAGCGGCATCACGTCAAGCCGATAGAGTGCGTCGTGAGAGCGCCCTAAGCGTAACGACACGCACACAAACGCCAGCGCGATATTTCTTAAACGCCGGCTTCGGGGAAGGTCACGCAGGTCGTCGTGCTCTCGATGCCGTCGACAGCGCGAATGTGCTTGCTGATGACGGCGGGGACGTCCGTGAGCGTGGGCACCTCGACAACGGCCACGATGTCATATGGCCCCATCACCTGGTAGACCTCGGCGATGCCATCGACGGCCGAAAGCTTGGCGAACACGTCGATGGTCTTTGCGGGGTCGACAACGATAAGGACGAACGCTTTGATCATGGCCCAGTCTCCTGTGTCGTGAGCGGAGCATGCGACCATCGGCTGGTCACACCTGCGTCCGATCGGTCAGAAGCTGACGATAACACGGGAACATTTCGGGCAGATTTCAGGGCGGGCTTACTCTTCGCGGAGTTTGAGCACTGCCATGAAGGCTTCCTGGGGGATTTCCACGTTGCCCACACGCTTCATCTTCTTCTTGCCCTCGGCCTGCTTCTCCAGGAGCTTGCGTTTGCGGCTGATATCGCCGCCGTAACATTTTGCGAGGACGTTCTTGCGCATCGCGCGTATCGTTTCGCGCGCGATGATCTTGCCGCCAATCGCCGCCTGGATGGGCACGTCGAACATCTGACGGGGGATGAGGGTACGCAACTTCGAGACGAGCACGCGCCCCTCGCGGTCGGCGTTGGAACGGTGGGTGATGAGCGACAGCGCATCGACAGCCACGCCGTTGACGAGGATGTCCACCTTCACGAGCGCGGCCGCCCGGTATTCGCTGATGTGGTAATCGAGACTGGCATAGCCGCTCGTGGCACTCTTGAGAAAGTCGTAGAAGTCGATCAGGATCTCGGCGAGCGGGACCTCGTATTCGAGGAGGACGCGCGCTTCGCCCTGGGCCACCTCGCTTTCTGGCTCCAGGTACTCCATGCGCCCAAACTGCCCGCGGCGCGTTGTAACAAGTTCCATGACCTGACCGATGTAACGAGACGGTGTGATTACGTCGATCTTTGCCCACGGTTCTTCGATGATGGCGATGCGCGTGGGGTCCGGCAGGTCCGCGGGCGAATCGACGATCACCGTTTCGCCGCTGGATGTCTGCACGTGATATTCGACGCTCGGCGCGGTGGTGAGCAGGCTGAGGTTGTATTCGCGTTCGAGGCGCTCCCCGATGATCTCCAGGTGGAGGAGACCGAGGAAGCCGCAACGGAAGCCAAAGCCGAGCGCGACCGATGATTCCGGCTCGTAGATGAGCGACGCGTCGTTGAGGGCGAGTTTTGCAAGTGCTTCGCGGAGGTCCTGGTACTGATCGGAATCCGTTGGGTAGATACCCGCGAAGACCATCGGTTTGGCCTGTTTGTAACCAGGGAGCACTTCGGCGGCGCGGTTCCCATCGAGGGTGATCGTGTCGCCGACGCGGCAATCCGCGACATCCTTGAAGCCCGTCGCGACATAACCGACCTCGCCGCAGCCAAGCACGGGCAGTGCCTTCATGGCGGGGCTGAAGATGCCGTATTCGATCGGCTCGAAGGTCGACTCGGTCTGCATGAGATGGAGCGTTTGTCGCCCCTCCATTGCGCCATCGAAGACGCGGACATGCGCGACCACACCCTTGTAGGCGTCGTACTTCGAATCGAAGATCAGCGCTTTCAGTGGCAAGTTCGGGTTGCCTCTGGGGGGCGGGATGCGCTGGACGATCGCTTCGAGGATGGCGGGGATGCCCACTCCCTCCTTGGCGCTCGCGGCGATCACGTCGTTGCGCTCGAAGCCGATGACGCGCTCAAGCTCTGCCGCGACACGGTCCGGATCGGCGTGGGGAAGGTCGATCTTATTGAGCACGGGGATGAGCGTGAGGTTCTGGTTCATCGCGAGGTAGACGTTCGCGAGAGTCTGGGCCTCGATGCCCTGGGAGGCATCGACCACGAGAATCGCGCCTTCGCAAGCGGCGAGGCTGCGCGATACCTCGTACGTGAAGTCCACGTGTCCGGGCGTATCGATGAGGTTGAACTCGTACTCGTTGCCATCGGCGGCGCGGTAGGACATGCGCGCGGCAGCGGCCTTGATCGTGATGCCCTTTTCGCGCTCCAGGTCCATCGAATCAAGCAGCTGCTCGGACATATCGCGCTTCGCCACGGTGCCGGTCGACTCCAGGAGGCGGTCGGCGAGCGTTGATTTGCCGTGGTCGATGTGGGCGATGATGCAGAAGTTGCGGATGCGGGACTGGTCCACCACGCATCCCAGTGTATGGGCGGGGGCGGTTATGGGTGTGCGAGCGGCGCAGACCGGGTGGGCGTCAAAGTTTTGCCTGCGCCTTGTCCTGGTTCGATTTTCACGTCGTTCCGCCTGTCACCCCCGTTCGTCCTGAGCCTGTCGAAGGATGAACACGCCGCTGTCCATGGTTCGAGTGTGAGCGGCCCTTCGACAGGCTCAGGGCGAACGGAACCCAGCACGTTGGCCGTGCAAAACTCTGACGCCCACCCGCGCAGACCTCGGAGACGTAAAAGCCCCCGGTGGGCGCCGGGGGCTTTTACGTGGGATGACGGTTGCAGAGCGGGAGACGCTTTTCCGGAGCCGGGCATCGCACCGCTTACTGACGCGCGCGTCTCGGATTCGTGGGGCTACACGTAGAGCGGGTCGTCCACGATCTTGGCGAGGCCGGGGTTGACGTTGCCAAGGCGGTCGACTCCGACGCTATCAAGCAGTGCAATGTAGTTCTGGAGCTGCTTCTGGCGGAGCGACCCGAGCTTCTTCACGCCGGCGTTGACGCTCTCCATGCCGCCGCCGAGGAGAAGGACGAGGGATTCGCGTTCCGTGCGGTCGTGGCGGAGTTCGTTGGAGAGCGCCGTCTCGCCGCGAGTGAGCCAGAACTGGACGTTGCGATGGGCGTTCTCGTGGTGCTGGAGGTACCAGAGGAGGTGGCGCTTACCGTATTCGAGGTGACGGCGGGAGTCCTTCGCGAGCAGCCCGAAGAGCTGGGCATCGAGGTCAGTCTTGGCGAAATCCTGGTATGCCTCGAAGAGTGTCACTTCGTACGACTTGTAGACGACGGCGAGCGTGGTCATCATCTCGGTGAACTTGAGCGAGCCATACCAGCCGCGGTAGAGCGTGCCGAGCGGGGCCTTGCCGAGGCCACCACCGTTAGCGACCGCGCGCTTGCGAAGAGCCTCCACCTTGTGGCCAGCATCGTAGATGTAGGTGCCGAGGTAGAGCATGACATCGTGGAAGCCGTAGCTGATCGGCTCCAGCCACTTCGCAATGATCTTCTGTTCCGCGAGACCGTGCGAGCTGTACGTCGTCGCGAGCTGGCAGATGGCTTTTTCGAGCTCTTCGGGCAGTTCCTTGAGGCCATTGTTCCAATCGAGGGTGGTGGAGGGGATCCAGCGCTCCCGGATCGCCTCTTCGTACAGCTCATCGACGCGGTCCGCCCAGACCTCCGCCTTTTCGAAGATGTAATAGCTCCCCGGCAGGTAGGCGTTCATATCCGGGTGGGAGCCGAGCGGGGTGTCGTTTTCATACGGCCAGAAGTCTGGCGCCTGGCCATAACTGCCGATGTTGATCTCGGGTGTGCCGAGGCCGTTCGGCCCGGGGACGGCACGGATGCCACGCTCGGACTTCGTGCGAATGAACTTGAACGTGAGGTTCGACGACATGTCACCCATGCGGTCGGTCATCTCGAGGAACTTTTCGGCGCGGTCGGGGACGATGTTCATCATCGCGATGTTGGCGATGGTGGAGTCCTTCAGGTTCGACGCTTCGAATCGGGCGATGAGTTCGTCGGTCCAACCGAGATTACTGACGCGTGCGCGGGTTGCGGGTGTGAGTTCCACGGGCATCTCCCAGGTGTGTGTTTGGTCGTTAACACGCCAGAGGACACGTTGGCCCAGCGGAGAGTTCCAACTGGGACGCGGTGTCCTCTGAGGAGTTGTTGCTGCGGGCGCCCTACTTGGGGGGGTCGAGGAGGACGCGCATCGCGGGGGCCATGCGCTCGCGGCGGTCGCCGAGACCGATGACTTCGAGGCGGTGCATGTACTCGTTGATCTGGCGCTTGCGCATGATCATGAGCTTGCCGAAGCCTTCGTCCATCTTTTCGATGCCGCCGCCGGCGAGGATGGCGAGGGCTTCGCCGGTCGTCGGGTTCGTGGTAAGGCTGGCCTGCTGGCTCTCGCCGAGCGCGCCTTCCTGGATGTCGAGGTAGTGGTGGAGCTCTTCCTTGCGCCACGGTTCGGTGTCCATGACGTACTTGAGGTGGGTCACACCGAAGGCAAGGTGGCGGCTCTCATCCTGGGCTGCGAGGCGGAAGATCTTCTTCTCGGCCTCGTTCTGGGAGATGAGTTCGCCCATGCGGAAGAGCGTCTGCACGAAGCCCTCGCCGACGAGGTGGAGGAGGGCGGTCATTTCCGTAAAGTCATCGACGCTGAGAAGGTTGATGGCGCCGAAGCCGGCGTCGATCATGCCGCCGCCGTTGACGAGGGCGCGCTTGCGGAAGACGTCGAGGTGACGGCCTTCGTCCATGATCTGAGTCCCGAGGAAGAGCTGGGCTTCGAAGTGATCCGGGTGGACCTGTTCCATGAAGCGACCGGGGAGGTCACCGGCGATGAACTCGACCTGCGTGAGGAACGTACAGAGCGTGCACATCGCCCATTCGAGGTCGTCGGACTGCGGCTTGATCGTGTCCCAGGGGATATCGACGGCGCTGGCCCACTGGCGCTGGTTCGCCTCTTCGTAGAGGAGGATGGCGCTTTCCGACCAGACGTCGGCCTTCGACTTGTACTGGCGGGCGTGGCGCGGGGAGCGAGGATCCGCCGCAGCGCCGCGAGCGCCGAAGGTCGCAGGGCCGCCTTCGTCCTTCACACCGAGGGTCAGCACGTTGATATCTTCCAACGTGAGGCCACGGCGGCCAGCCGGGATCTTCATCCCCTGGTCGGTATCGAGGTTCAGCCAGTCGAAATTGAGGCCGGGAACTTCAACAAACACGGGAGCAGCCATGAACACCCTCCAGCTGCGCGCGTCTGTGGCCGCAGCGATGGAGGCAGTATAACGGAAAGATAAGCTGATGCGAAGTAGGTTGGGCGAAAAATCCTGAACGTTTGTTCACTTTTGTTTCGGCGGGGTCCGGGGAGCGCGCCCGAAGCAGCCTGGTCTGAAGCAGTCGTGAGGTTAGCGCGGTCAGACCAGCGTTCACTGCCCGGCCACGCGCCCTCACCCCCGGCCCCTCTCCCGACCCGGCGGGAGAGGGGAGTTAGGACGTTCGGTGTGTGCATGTGTTCGCGAAAATTCGCACGGGGAACGCATGCGAACGCACGGGAACGCACGTTGTTCGCGGTGGTACGCAGGTGCCTGTGGGCGGGTGCGTGGCGGACGGCGGGCGTGGTGTTCATGGGGCGAGCGTAGGGTGTTGGGGCGAGGAGGTGGAAGGGGGCGGTGGCGCTGGCGCGCGTACCACCGCGCGCTCACAGTTGGCTTACGGCATGGCTTCGAAATCGAAGGCGCTGACGGTATCCCCGGCGACGATGACGAAGCCGTCCACGTGGCCGTCGTAGTTGGCGGGCCAGCCGCTTCCCGCCTTGAACGAGAGCCCACCCACGCTCACGCGAAGGCCAGCGTTGGGGTATGCCTGCAAGACCTGCGCCCAGGCGCATGGGGTCGCCTGCGGGCAGGTGACTTTGCCGGGGTTCGCAGTCGCCCACCACTTGCCTGCGAGCGGGTTCCACGTCTGCCAAATGCCCTTGGTCACGGTTTCCGTGCGGTACGGTTCGTAGACGAGACGCCCTTGCCAGGCGGTGTTCGTGTCGGAAAGGTTGTAGTCGATGTCGAACTGGAGCGACGGCGCCTGCACGGTGCCCGGCGATGTCGTGGGGACGAACGTGCGATAGCTGAGGGCGCGCATGGCATCAAGGCGCGTGCCCGCAAAGGCGACGGTCCCGATAAGCTCACCGCCGCCGGTCGTGGAGAGATGGAGCTTGGCGCTTCCCGTGCCGAACGCGGGGGTACCGGGCCCGGTTACGAGCGACCCCGAAGCCGTGGCGGTCTCCTGCAAGAATCCCCAACCCTGCATGTTCGCGGGCGACACGACCGTCGCTGGCACGGACGTGTCAAGATTCAGCACCTTCCAGACTCCCTGCTCCTGGATGAAGATGACCCCGGAGTGCTCGTTCTTCATGGAACCGTTGGCCGAAAAGGAGAGCATGATATCGCCCTTCGCGATCCGGTACCCGGCCCCGGGTTCGCCGGGATAGGTTGACGGCGCGATGAGGCTTCCGCCGAGGAGCGTGCCCGAAGCGGCAAGGTCCGGTTGGATCCCCGCGGACAGTTCGGCGACGGTAACGCCGTTGCGAAACTCGCTGTAAAGCATGTCATGAAGCGCCGTCCAATTGGCATCGCGCAGCGCCGCAATGAACTGGTCAACGGCGGGACCCGCGTTGTGCGTGGGCGCGGGCGCGGAGACCGTGTACGACTGGCCATCGACCGTGATCGTCGCTGTGGCGACGACCTTCGTCGCATCAATGGTGGCGGTCAAGGAGATCGTTGCCGGTTGGGATGCGCCGGACTTCTCGAACGTCGAGCCGAACGTGGTGTTGACGAGCGCAGCGTGATCAACTCGCCCTGCACCGGAGTAAGAGACCGTGAACCCACCAGCGGAAGGAGCAATCGTGGCCGACACGTCGGCCCAGGCCGCTCCCACGCCCGGCGAAGTGAAGATGAACTGGCCATAACCGGGATTCGTTGTCCCCCACTGCACGAGCAGGTAGCTTCCGTTCGACTAGTCGAGGAAGCCGTATTCGACGTCGTCGGAGGCATCCGCAGAGGCTGAGTGCGCCGATACTGGATTCCCTGACTCGCTACGGAAGACTCGCAGACCCGTGACCAACGCGAACACAATGGCACCAACCACTCCGATGGACAGCGCGATTCGTCTTGAATTCATACTTTCGTTCCCTACCGCTTCACTACTGTGATTTTGATACCGTAGACGGTGT
>DAOTTM010000072.1:0-15387 GCA_034437915.1 Dehalococcoidia bacterium
GAACCATGGACAGCGGCGTGTTCATCCTTCGACAGGCTCAGGACGAACGGGGGTGACAGGCGGAACGACGTGAAAATCGAACCAGGACAAGGCGCACGCAAAACTTTGACGCCCACCCGGCATCCTAACCCGGGCCTGCCACCACGGAGTCGCGGTCCGCCCTCCTGTTTTCGCCCAGAGTGAGGGATGGCGTACCGTAATCCCCGCACGGAGGCATCGTGAACGAACAACACCTGATCTACTGCAACAGCGACGAATGGGCGGAATCCTGCCGAAAGTACATCGTGCCCGGCGCCCTTGACGGCGTCACCCTGGGCGACCTTGTGCTCGAGATTGGGCCTGGACCTGGCCGGACCACCGATATCCTCAAGGACCTTGTGCCGAGCCTCATCGCGGTCGAGATCGACCCGATCTTGGCGGCGAAACTGACTGCCCGCCTGGCCGGCACCAACGTCACCGTCATCGAAGCGGATGCCACCGCGCTCCCTTTCCCCGACAACCACTTCAGCGCCGCGCTCTCCTTCACAATGCTTCACCACGTGCCGACCGTCGAACAGCAGGACAAGCTTTTTGCCGAAGCCGCCCGCGTACTCAAGCCCGGCGCCGTCTTCGCGGGCGTGGATAGCCTCGATAGTGACGCGTTTCGCGCCATGCATGTCGACGACATCTGCGTCCCCCTCGTCCCGGACACGCTTGCCGAACGCCTGACACGGGCCGGCTTCAAGAGCGCCCAGGTCGACCCGAACCCGTACGTCCTCCAGTTTCGCGCCACCGCCTGACCGCCGCCCTTCCGCACTGCCAATCAACTCCCTTCTCCGGCGAGGCACGAGGCGCGAGGCCAATATGGCGCGGCACCAACGAGCGCGATGAAAACCAACGTTCTTGCTCCCCTCTCCCGCACGGTCGGGACAGGGGCTGGGGGGTTAGGGCCGGACCCCGCCCGACGAAAACTGGTTGCATTCCATCCCGACCTCTCCCCCGTGATCACACCAAGCGGGTGCAACCCGCAACCCAACGGCGTATCATCGCCACAAACTCACCACGCTCAGGAGCACACACATGGATGCGCGCGAAACAGTCATCGATCAGTTCAAGATGTCGCACGGCATCCTCTTGCAGGTCATCGGCCTCGCAACCCCGGAGACCATGCACACCAAGCTCCCTGGCTCCAACATCGACACAATCGCCTCGACCTTCGCCCACATCGTCTTTGCCGAGGACAGCATCGTGAACGGCATGGCTTTGGGCGGCGCACCAGTCTTCGTGTCCGGCCGCTGGGCAGGGAAGACGGGAACGGATATGCCCCAATCGCCCATGCAAAGCGCCGAGTGGGCGGCTTCCGTGAAGCTTGACCTGCCGAAATTCCTGCCGTATGCCCAGGCCGTCTTCGCGAACACCGAGGAGATGATCGCCAAGGCAAGCGACGCGCAGCTCGCTGAAACCAAGCAAGGCCCGCTCGGCCCCTCGAGCGTGTTCGGCCTTATCTCCGGCCTTGGCCTCTATCACATGGTCGAACACTCCGGAGAAATTGCCGCCCTGCTCGGCGTCCAGGGTCGCAAGGGTCTGCCCTTCTAGGGTGGAACTCCACACGTGAACCCTCTCAAAATCAGGCAACTAGGCACAACCGACCTGAGAGTCACGACCCTTGGGCTGGGTGGCGCGACGCTGGGCGACATCCAGGCGCCTATTCCCGAATCGCAGGCCGACGCAACCGTCGAGGCAGCCGTCGAATCGGGCGTCACCTACTTCGATACCGCGCCCTGGTACGGCACTGGCAAGAGCGAACACCGAATGGGGCATGTCCTTCGCGCGAAGCCCCGCGGCAGCTTCGTGCTCAGCACGAAGGTTGGGCGGGTCCTCAAGCCGCTCAGCGCAGGCGTCGCGAATCCGCATCCCATGTGGCCGCACGGGCTACCGTTCGAAGCGCGGTTCGACTACACGGGACCCGCGGTTGTCCGCTCGCACGAGGACAGCCTCGCCCGCCTCGGCCTCAGCCGCGTCGACGCCCTGCTCATCCATGACCTCGACCTCGGCCATCATGGTGACGAGGCGGGCGTTGCCGCGCGCTTCGCCGAACTGGAGAGCGGCGGTGGGTTCGCTGCCCTCAAATCCCTGCGCAACGGTGGCCAGATAGCGGCAATTGGCGCGGGCATCAACGTCACCGGGTTTATCCCGCGTTTCCTCGGCCGCTTCGATATGGACTTCTTCATCGTTGCGATGCCCTACACGCTCCTCAACCAGGATGCCCTCGAAGAATTGGAACTGTGCCGGGGCCGTGGCGTCGGCGTCGTCATCGGCGCGCCCTTCGCGTCCGGCCTCCTTGCGGGCGGCAACACATACGGCTACCGCGCCGCCAACGCCACAGTCGTCGAGCGCGCCGCCCGCATCCGCGCGGTGTGCGACCGGCACGGCGTGCCCATGGGCGCGGCCGCGTTGCAGTTCGTCCTCGCCCACCCGGTCGTCGCCTCCGTCATCCCTGGCCCCAACTCGCCCGAGCAGTTCCAGACCAACCTCGACTGGCTCCAACACCCTATCCCGCCCGCCCTCTGGGACGACCTTCTCTCAGAGGGCCTCATCCGGCGGGAATCCCCGACGCCGTGAGATTAGCTGCGAAGAGTCGCTCAGCGACCACGCGAAAGGGCGAAGATCGGCCAGTCCGATTCCACGCCGAACATGATCCGGATGTAGATGGCGGCGCCACGGCCATTCGGCTCGTGCCGTGTCCCACCAGCGCGCTGGGGCGAACAGGGTCAAGAGAATCAGCAGTCTGGGGCCGAACAGCGCCCGCACATGTGACAGCCAGATTCAGCTCCGATATCATTGGTCGCGGTACCCCGGCGCCGATGACGCCCGGGTGTGCACTTCTCGCATTCCTGATGGAGGTAATCTGGTAATGACACTGTCCAACGTCGAGGTCATCAACGCGTTTCACGGGGCAATGGAGGGATTCTTCCGCAGCGGCGACGACTCCGATCTCGTTGCCATGTTCGCTCCCGGCTGTCCAGTCAGTGTGCCGGGGATGCCGCCGACGATTGAGGGCATGAGGGAAGCATTGCCCATGTTCCGCGCGGCCTTCAGCGACGTAAAGATCGTCCTGGGCGAGGTTGTCTTAAGTGGCGAAACGATAGCCTATCGTATGTCTTTCACCGCCACCAATTCGGGAGACTTCATGGGTATCCCCGCGACCGGCAGGCGGGTCACGATGTCCGAGACACACATTGAACGCATCCGGGACGGCAAGATCGTCAGTCATACCGGAGACATTGATATGTTGGGACTGATGCAACAGATCGGTGCCATCCCCGCGCCTGCTTGATGGACGAAACGAACGACGGGCACAAGACCCTAAAGGGCGAAGATCGGCCAGTCCGATTCCACGCCGAACATGATCCGTCCCACCGATTCGTAGCGGGGCAACGACTTCGAAGCGTGCTGGCTCAGGGTGTTGATGTCCCGGAAGTAGCGGTGCAGCGGACTCCCGGTCTTGATCCCGCTCGTTCCCGCAGCGGACCACACCAGTTGCACGGCTCGCGCACATTGATCCGCCGCAAAGCACGCGGCCAGCTGCATCGTGAGCTTGGTCGGGAGCGAGACGGCGCCAGTCCGCGTTGCCTCGTCCAGCCCCTCCGTGATCGATGAATACAGCGTGGCCCGCGCCGCGTTCACAATCGCCTGTGCTTCGGCCTACGGTTGTCGCCCGATCAGCCGCGCCTCGTAAGCGGCTATTACAAGTTGAACCCGATCACGGAGATCGAGCTTCCCGAGGATCCTGCTAATGTGCGTCTTGACAGTCGCCTGGCTGAGGACGAGGCGCTCGGCGATTTCGCCGTTTGAAAGACCTTCCGCCACGAGTCCTGTGATCTCTAGCTCACGGGCTGTCAGCCCTCGCAAGAGCCCCGCCGCCGTTGTTATGAGGCTCGGCTCCGGGGTCTGAATAAACGCTTGAATCAGCGCACGCGTTGCCTGGGGCGCGAGCAACGCTGCGCCAGTTGCGACCATGCGGATTCCGTTGCGCAGCTCCTCGACCGGAGCATCCTTCAGCAGGAAACCGCTGGCTCCCGCTCGCAACGCGGCCAGGACGTAGTCGTCCTGGCTAAACGTGGTGAGAATGAGAATACGTGTACCCAGAAGAGCCGGCTCCCGCCGGATGCGGAGCGTCGCCTCGATACCGTCAAGGTGCGGCATTCTGATGTCCATGAGCACAACGTCCGGGCGCAAGGCCTGCGATTGCGCGATGGCCTGCTGCCCATCCGAAGCGACACCAACCACGCTGAGATCGGGTTCGGAATCGATGAGCGCACGAAAACCTTCGCGGATCAGGTCCTGGTCATCCACCACCAGTACGGTGATCACCCGGGCACATCCAGCGGGAAGGATGCAGCGACTCTGAATCCGCCTTCCGGGCGATGACCAGCCGCAAACGAACCGTTGAGCAAACCAACTCGTTCTCGCATCCCGATGATCCCGTTGCCGGGGGCTGCCGCCCCGCGTTTCGGCCTATTTTCTGGCGCGACAGGTCCGTCGTCTATGATCGTAACAATCAGCTGGTTTGGTTCGTAACGCAGCTCCACATATGCCCGGCTGCCGAGAGCGTGCCTGGCAACGTTCGTCAACGACTCCTGGATTACGCGATAGACCGCGAGGTCAAGCATCGGTGGGAAAACTCTAGGAGGTTCTCCGAGTATGTCAGCATGGACGATAACCCCAGCCTGGAACGCCGAAGCGAACAGCCCGGCGAGGTCTCTGACGCTGGGCGCCGGAATTCGCTCGCCAACAACGACGCCAGCGCTTCGCAGTATCCCGAGGATTTGTCTCATCTCCCGGAGGGCGTCTCGTGCAACCGCGGCGGCGGCCTCGCTTGCCCGGCGCGCTGCCATCGGGTCTTTTTCGGTGAGTTCGCCCGCCAGCGTCGATTGGACGATTGCGCTCGTCATGTGATGGGCAACGATGTCATGGAGTTCACGGGCAACGCGAAGACGTTCCTGAACGACAGCTTGTTCGGCCAGGTCGAGGCGGGCGTGACGCAGCTCATCGGCCTGCTTCGCCAGGCGTTGAGCATCGATTCGGCGTTGCCGGGTGCTGTCCCCCAAAAGCCATGTGCCCGCGAGGATTACAACGATTGAGACTATGGAGCCGCCATCTCCCTGAGCATCATTGAGCGCGTTGGCCGCGGCAATGCCGACCGCCGAAGCCACGGCGGCCACGGTCGATGTCTTCCGTGGCTTGCGGGCCGCAACCGTATAGAAGGCAAGCACCGGACCAAAGAAGTCGACATTAACCGATGGATAGCTGCGACTCCCGTAGGCAACGACGCCGACAATCGCCAGGGCAAGGACGCTGCCGGGCCATCGTTGGCGAACGGCGAGAGGCAGCGATAGGACAAGCGCGAGGGCGTACGCACCTGCATCGGGTGGCCTGCTCCCCGCCTGAACCCCCGCGTCCAAGAGGCTGAACACGCCCGCTGCCGCCAGGCAGGCGGCGACGACACAGTCTGCCAGTTTCGATCGGAGTGGCCCCGGGGACGGCCTTCGCAGCCAACTGAACGGATGACTCGATCCTGGCGCCCCAAACTAGCCTGATGTCGAGAAGATGTCTCCGAAGGAAAGAGTGCTGGTCCACTTTCAGTTGCTGCCCGGTCGCCGAATTCATCCGGCCAGTATGGGCCGGGTCGGGACGGCGGTCATCATCCCCGCGAACGAAACCGGGACGTCATCCGCAAGTCGTACGTCGCGTCTACCCGCCTTCGCCGAATCCGCCGAAGTGATGACCTGGAAAGAGACCTCTCCAGGCGGACGCAAACACTCTTGTGTGCGTGGCACTCTGGGAAAGAACCGAGCGTTCAAAACAAACACAGAGGTTTTCGCAATGTCATCGTTGTCCCTGCATCTCAAATCACCCGCCCGCAGAGTTTCCCTCTTCTTCGTTCTCTCATTTGCGTTTTCCTGGTTCGGAATTGCAGGAAACGCGTTTGTTGAATCTGCCGCCTGGCCGCGACCGATATTTCCGCTGGGCCCCATTCTCGCAGCGCCTCTGGTCATCTTGCTGACGGAGGGTCGCCTCGGGCTCAAGCGGTGGTGGCGACGTATCACTCGCCTCCGCGCGCCTCTGAACATTTATGCAGCCGCCACATTGATCCCCGCAACCATCATTCTGATCTCCGTTCCGCTGGCCATAGCCACAGGCGCCCACGCCCCGTCAATTCACGATTGGGCCGCTTTTCCGGCTGTCCTTCTCATTCTTCCCATCCTGCCGCTCTTCGGCCCCCTTCCAGAAGAACCCGCCTTTCGCGGCTACGCCCAGGTTGCCCTCGGGGAACGCGTCACGCCTTTAATGGCGAGCCTATGGATTGGCCTCGGAGTGCTGATTTGGCACCTTCCGGTGCTCATCTCTGGCGAGATTCCCTGGACGATTGCCATCGCACTGCCAGCTGTGAGCGTCGTCTACGCTTGGCTTTACGAGAACGGCGGGAGTGTGTGGCCGCTCATCGCACTTCACACGGTCCAAAATGTCCTCGGCGGAGCCTACGTTAGCCAGATGTTCAATCGCCACGATGACCTCATCTGGGCGGCGTTCCTTGCCGGATTCTACGTTGCATGGGCCGCAATCATTGCGATGCGATGCGGCGCGACCCTTCGTTCGCGTACCGTCCGTCGAGCGAGTCCGGTCGGAGGAGAACTCCGGATAGCCTGACGTCACGGTCCCAACTGCATGCAACGTTGCAGGGAATCGAACCGCACGCCAGACAAGCTTTGAGCCCATCCTCCCCGCGTTTGAACCCCCATCCCCTTATCCCTTGCCTCCCCGCAGCTATACTGGCTCAAAGCCGCCCGTCCAAGAGGAGTGCACCCATGCCGACACCGTATGCCTATTTCCAGGGCAAGATCGTCCCGCTGGACCAGGCCAAGATCAGCGTCACCACGCACGCGCTGCACTACGGCACCGCCGTCTTCGAAGGCATCCGCGGCAACTGGAACGCCGACGACGGTTGCCACTACCTTTTCCGCATGCGCGAACACTTCGAACGCCTCGCCCAGAGTTCGAAGATCATGATGCTCGACATGAAGGATTCCGTTGACGACCTCTGCAAGACAACGGTCGAGATCGTCGAGCGCAGCGGCTTCAGCGAAGACATCTATGTACGCCCCCTCGTCTATACGAGCGCCGAACAGCTCGGCGTGCGCCTCCACAACCTCGAACACGACACGCTCATCTTCGTCGTGCCCTTCCCCGCCTACCTCCCCGATTCCGCGCGTTGCCACACGAGCACCTGGCGCCGTGTGAACGACACCGGCATTCCACCCCGCGCGAAGGTCACCGGCATCTACGCCAACAGCGCACTCGCCAAGACCGAGGCCAACCTCAACGGCTTCGATGAAGCGATCATGCTCAACGAAGACGGCCACGTCTCCGAGGGCAGCGGCGAGAACATCTTCATGATCCGTAAGGGCAAGCTGATCACGCCCGACCCCTCGGGCAACGTCCTTGAAGGCATCACCGCGGCGACCGTGGTCCAACTGGCGAAAGATGAGCTGGGCATCGAATGCGTCGAACGCAACATTGACCGCTCGGAACTCTACATCTGCGACGAGCTCTTCATGACCGGCACTGCGGCCCACCTCACCCCCGTCATCGAAGTCGATCGCCGCTCCGTTGGCGACGGGACGCCCGGACCGATCACGCAGCAGCTCAGCAAACTCTTCTACGATGCCATCCGCGGCAAGAACGAGAAGTACGCCCGGTGGTGCACGCCCGCCCGCGCGCTCGTCGCCCGCTAGACGCGGTTGTCTTCCGGCCGCCCCGCTCCCTCGGCGTCATAGTCGGGGGGGCGTTTTCGGCGTGGGCGTTTCTGGCCGCTTTTTTCGCCGCTCGCGCCGCCCTCGGTTCGGAGGCGGAGCTCAAGACGTTCCTCGCCTGGCTCGCCTGCGCCGTCCTCGCCTATATGGGCATGGTCTTCGCGAACTGGACGTTTGCCGTCTTCTCCATGTCCTACGCGATCGACCGCAACGCCCTCACGATCCGCTGGGGCTTTCGCCGCGTTATCGTGCCCATCGACACGATCCAGCGCATGGTCCCCGGGCGCACGCTCGATGAGGCGAGGGTTCGTGGCCTCAACTGGTGGGGCTGCCACGTTGGCTCGGCTGATGTGAAGCGGGTGGGCTTTGCCCTGTTCTATTCGACTCACGGCACGCCCGACGAACTCCTCTTCGTGGTCACCACCGACGAATCCTACGCACTCACGGTCCTCGACCAGGCCGCGTTCGCCGAGGAGATTCAGGGGCGCGCCGCTGTCGGACCCGTTGGCCATCACCTCCAGCGTTCGACCGCCCACGGCATCGCCGCCTTTCCATTCTGGCGCGACCACGTTGCCCTTGCCGCCGCGATGGCGACGGTAATCAGCTGCGCCGCAGTTTGCGGCTACGTTTACGCGCGCTACCCCGGCCTCCCCGCTGTTGTGGAGATCAACTTCCCCTCGCTCGGCGGCATCGTCCGCGTCGGCGACAAGAGCCAGCTACTGCTTATCGCCTATGCCGCCCTCGGCATCGCCGCGACCAACCTTGCCCTCGGCATCGTCGTCCACGCCCGCGAACGCGCCGCCGGCATCTGGCTCCTCAGCTCCGGCGCCATGATCCAGGGCGTCCTCTTCGGCGCCGCGCTCCTGGCGTTCTACCGCGCCTGAAGAGCCCTCGGCCGCATCGAAGTCGTGCCCGGCATGGCCTATAAGTCCCAGTTGGATCGACGGAGCGTTTTTTCGCGATTCAAGCCATTTCGCTTTAGCCCCGGCCTCCACCGCCGGACGGTGCGCGACTCGGATGCCCTCGGCGTCGCAACCCACGGGGGCGACGGCCGATACGCCGGAGTTCTCCCCAACTCGAGAACAATCTCCATCGAACCATTTCTCTCTGTTCCGCCCTGCGCTCACAATTGGCACTCCGTTTGCTACACTGCTAGAACATGCCCACCGGACAACGCGACTACTACGAAGTGCTCGGCGTCGAGCGAAACGTCTCCGCGCAGGACCTGAAGAAGGCCTTCCGCGGAAAAGCCATGGAGTTCCACCCCGACCGTAACTCCGCGCCCGATGCCGCAGACAAGTTCAAGGAGCTGAACCGCGCCTACGAAGTCCTTTCCGACCCCGACAAGCGAACGACATACGACCGCTTCGGACACGCCGGCGTCGATGGCGCCGCTGGCGGCGGCCCCCAGGGTTTCGATGGCTTCCAGCACTTCGATGGCTTCGGCGACATCTTCGATGCGTTCTTTGGCGGCAACGGTCGCGGCGGTCGCGGCGCTGGACGCAAACGCGGCCCCGCCCGCGGCGCCGACCTTCGTTACAACCTCCGCATCACCTTCGAAGAGGCGGTCTTCGGTGTCGATAAGGATGTCGAGTTTCAGCGCCTTGAACGCTGCGCCCAGTGCCAGGGCAAGGGTGCGGCCGCGGGCGCCGACCTCGTCGTGTGCCCCGAGTGCAGCGGCGCCGGCGAAATCCGCCGCGCCCAGCAGAGCATCTTCGGGCAATTCGTCAACGTCACCGCCTGCGCCCGCTGCCAGGGTGAGGGCCGCATCATCGAGAATCCCTGCGAAAAATGCCGGGGAAGTGGACGCGAAAAGGCCAACCGCAAGATCAGCGTGAAGATCCCCGCCGGGGTGGACGAAGGCGCGCAAATCCGCCTCACTGGCGAAGGTGAAGCCGGTGCAAGGGCTGGTGAAACCGGCAATCTCTACGTCGTCCTCACCGTCTCCGCGCACGAGAAGTTCGAACGCATCGAAGACCACATCCTCTACGAACTCCCCGTGAACATCGCCCAGGCGACGCTCGGCGCCAAGGTCACCATCCCCACACTCGATGGCGATATGGAGTTCGAAATCCCCACCGGCACGCAGAGCGGTGAAGACTTCATGATCCGTGGAAAGGGCGTACCCCATCTGCGTTCGACCGGCCGCGGCGACATGGTCGTGCGCGTAACCCTCGTCGTCCCCGAACAGCTTTCGGATGAGCAGCGCGACCTCCTCATGCGCCTTGCCGAGACAATGGGCACGCCGGTCCTCCCCAAGGGTCGCGGCAAAGGCTTCTTCGAACGCATCCGCGATGCCGTGGCCGGTTGAGCGAACAGCTGCCCTTGCTCTGGTACGAGATCACCGCGACCACGCCTCCCAACGATGTCGAAGCGGTCTGCGCCATCATGCAGCAGACTGCGCCCGGCGGCCTCATGATCGAAGAACCGGTCGATATCCTCGGCCCCGAACAGGGCTTCCGCATTCGCCACAAGGAACCGGTGCTCATCCGCTGCTACGTCCCCGCGAGCGAACTCGGGGCCGTCCTCACAGAGGACCTGCGCCGCGCCATGCAAGCAGCGTTCCCCTCCGTCGAACTGATCGCTCGGCCGCTGTACGAAGAGGACTGGGCCGTGAGCTGGCGTCAGTTCTTCGGCGTCGTCGATTTCGGCGGACGCATCATCATCGTCCCGAGTTGGGTCGAGCATGAAACCGCGCCCCACCAGTTGCCCATCAAACTGGATCCCGGCCAGGCCTTCGGCACGGGCCACCACGAAACGACACGCCTCTGCCTCGCCGCCCTCGAAGAGCACGTCACTCCCGGCATTGAAGTGCTCGATGTCGGCACCGGCTCAGGCGTGCTCTCCATCGCCGCTGTCCTGCTCGGCGCCGCAACGGTGACCGCCATCGACATCGACCCCATCGCCGTCGAGATCGCCCGCCGGAACTGCCGCGAAAACGGCGTGGGGGAGAGCGTCTCCATCTCCGCGGGCGTCCTCACGCCCGAACACCCCGGCCGCTACAGCCTCGTCGTCTCGAACATCAGCACCGCCGCCAACACCGCGCTCGCCCCCGCATTCAGCCGCGTCGTTCGTCCCGGCGGTCGCCTCATACTTAGCGGCATCCTCGGCGAAGACTCCGAAAACGTCTGCACAGCCATGGAACAGCACGGCTTCGCCCGCACCGCCATCAACCACGAGCGCGATTGGTGCTGCATCGAACTCTTGCGCGTCTGAACCTTGTTTCACCCCCCCGCCCGCGAGCCTGTTTGGGCCGGGGGGCGAGGGCCGGACGACAGGCAACGAACCGTTGGTCGCAATTCGCGTCCTGGCGGGCTATTTCAGGCGAGAGGGGTTGGGGGTGATGCTGCGCGACGAACGATGATTGATTTCAGGTGCCCTTCTCAGCGGAGTAGTACTGAGTACACCGTCGTCAGTCCGGCAACGGCCCCGTCAGCGACGCGCGCTGCGAAATTTCGATCCAGTTCCCATCCGGGTCGCGCACGAAGCCGAAACGCGCCGTTGTACCCAGGGTTACGGGCGCGCGGCCATCGCCGCCCCCGCGTTCGAGGATTCCACGGTACTCCGCGTCGGCGTCCCACACTTGTACGGTGAGATAGCGGAAGCCCGTCGCGCGCATCTCGCCCGATCTCTCGGCGGACGGATCCTCTTCGAACATCAGCACGCTATCGCCGCATTGGTAGGCGTGTGAGCCCGCTGGTTCGAACTGCATCGCCTCCCCGTAGAAGCGGTGAAACGCGCTTGCATAGCGGACGGCGAGGCGTATCCCGATGCCCTGTAGCCAGAGTTCCGACAGCGGGACCAGCGTCACGCGGTTCCCATCCGGGTCGGTCAGCGATTGGTGCGCCGAGATTCCGTCCCGTGCGATGAACAACTCGCGGTACCCGGAAAGGCCCGCGGTCGGCACCGGGTCACGCGCGACGTTGAGCTTGAACACCGACCCGTTCATCGCATGCCGGTGCTGACGGGTGCCTCCTCCGACAGGCAGCATCTCTTCGAACTCCAGCCCGACCTCTTGCTGCCAGAATCGCAGCATCGCCTCGCCGTTGTTCGTGAACAGTCCAACATCGAGATGGTACTTGGCGAGGTGCATGGCAAGTCCCTTTCGAAGGAGTACGGGCATCCTCTCCGCCGAAAGGGTACGGGTCAAAGTCTCGAAGAGCACCCGCCCACCGTAGCGCGCGCGGGAGCAAGCGCCGGGATGCCCAGGCTTGCGACGATGGTGTTGCGCGCGCGAATCCCCCTGGGGCGGCCTGATCCAACACGCTCTCCGGCGCCCGGCCTGGGTGGGCGCCGGGAACCTCGCCGTCCGTAGCGCGCGCGGGAGCAAGCAACGGGGTGCCCAGGCTTGGGACGATGGTGTTGCGCGCGAATCCCCCTGGCGGTCTGCTCCAACACGCTCTCTGGCGCCCGGCTTGAGTGGGCTACGGGAACCCCGCCCACCGTAGCGCGCGCGGGAGCAAGCGCCGGGATGCCCAGGCTTGCGACGATGGTGTTGCGCGCGCGAATCCCCCTGGGGCGGCCTGATCCAACACGCTCTCCGGCGTTCCCGGACGATTCCCGGCCAATCGCGTAGACTGGCCTCCATCGCTACGCAGCGGAGAAGAGGCCCCAATGGTCACCATCATCGGAAACGTCAAACCAGAAGACGATTATACGCATCCCCTGGGTCCCGAAGAGAACTTCAACGAGTCGGTCTACTTCAACTTTTTCGACAAGGCGAAGCAGATGGGTGGGTTTATCCGTATCGGCAATCGCGCGAACGAGGGCCACGCAGAGATGACGGTGATCGTCTACCTGCCCGACGGTTCCGCGCTCTTCAACTATAAGCGCCCACGGATCTCGACGAACGACGGCTGGGATGCGGGCGGCGTGAAGGTCGAAGTCGAAGTCCCCGGTGAGCGCATCCGCACCACCTACGATGGCTCGGTGGTCTACCTCAAGGACCCGCGCGAAATGCGCGAACCGGGAATCGCGTTCAAGGAGAACCCCCACCGCAAGCTCAAGATCAACCTCGTCCACAACGGTTGCGGGCCGATCTATGGTCACGTCGCCGACGAAAAGTCGGGCAACGACTTCGCCCGCGCACACTACGAACAGCACATGGCTGTCTCGGGCACGCTCCAGATCGATGACGAAGAGCCGCTCCATCTGAAGGGACACGGCGTGCGCGACCACTCCTGGGGCCCCCGCTACTGGCAGTCCACGCCATCGTACCGCTGGATCACGGGGAACTACGGCGACGACCTGGGCATGGTCATCTCCGTAGTCGGTGATCGCGTTGGTGGCGTCTTCCACAAGGGCGACGAACTGCTCCAGATCAAGGAAGCGACCATCGACGCGCGTTACGAGAGCAACACGAACTACCACGAAGGCTTCACGGCCCGCGTGAAACTCTCTGATGGGACGGAACACACAGTTGAGGGAAAGGTGAAGGGGTTCATCCCCCTCCGCAACCGCCGCTCCGGACAGTTCACCCACATCGGCGAAGGCATGACGGAGTACACGCTCGATGGGGATCGGGTCGGCTACGGGCTCAGCGAATTCCTCGACCAGGGCGACTGAGCCGTGGACGCGGCGGAGGTGAACTCAGGCCTGATCGCGCTGATCCAACGCAAGACCGGGGCCCGTGCCGTGGAGGTAGCGAAGCTGGCGCGGCTTTCGGGCGGCGCTTCCCGCGAAACCTGGGCGTTTGATGCCACCATCGAAGGCGGGACCCATGCAGGCGCCCTTGAAGGCATTTTCCGCGCCGACCCCGTCAAGGGCTGGCCGACGTCTCCCGGCCGCACGCTCGAGTTCCACACAATCCGTGCCGCCTTCGAGGCTGGCGCCCTGGTCCCCGAGCCGCTCTGGGATGGCGACGACGACCTCTTCGGCCTGAAGTGCTTCGTCATGCGCCGCATCCCCGGCGAGACGCTCGGCGGACGGTTGATCCGGGGTCCCCAATACGAGAAGGCCCGCGAGCTGCTCCCGGTTCAGCTTGCGCAAACGCTCGCCCGTATCCACCGCATCGACCATTCCCGCTACCCCGAACTCAACGGCCTTCCCCATCCCGCGCCCGGCGACCCGCCCGCGAAGCTGGAAATCGACACCTACGAAGAGAACATGCGCAAGGATTCGGAGGAACCGCACGCCGTCTTCGAACTCGCCCTCCGCTTCCTCAAAGAACGCATGGCCCCGCTTGATGAGCAGATCATGGTCCACGGCGATTACCGCCTCGGCAACATCATCTTCGGCGAAGACGGACTGCGCGCCGTGATCGATTGGGAGCTGGCGCATTTCGGCGACCCCATGGAGGACATCGGCTGGCTCATGGTCCGCTCCTGGCGCTTCGGTGGCGGGAAGCCCATCGCCGGGATCGGCGAACGAGAACCATTTTTCGAAGCCTACGAAGCGGCGGGCGGCTTCCCCGTGGATCGCGAACGCGTCCGCTTCTGGGAGATGCTGGGCAATCTCAAGTGGGGCATCATCACGATCATGCAGGGCGCGAGTTACTTGCGCGGCAACAAGAGCGTCGAGCACGCCATGATCGGCCGCCGCCCGGCTGAGACCGAGTGGGAGCTGCTGAAGCTGCTGGAGGGCGCCTGATGCAGGACCGGCCAACCATCGACGAACTCCTCGAAGCTGTGGCGAACTTCCTGACGGATGACGTGATGAAAGCCACGACCGGTCGCGTAAACTTCCACGCCCGCGTCGCCGCCAACGGACTGCAGATGGTCCGGCGGGAGCTGGCAAACGAGGAGAATCACCTCTTCGGAGAGCTCGATGAACTGGAGAGTTTGCTCGATGAATCGCGGCCAGAAGCGTCCGGCGACCTCGTCTCACTTCGGAACGCTGTGCGTTCGTTGAACGAAGTGCTGATCGGGCGAATCCGGGACGGAGACGCGGATTCCGGTCCCTTTCGCGATTGGACGATACAGCACTTGAAGGGGATGACGCGGAACAAACTCGTGGTCACGAACCCCGACTGGATCAAGGACGAATAGCGTCAGACCGTGCTGGCGGTCGTTTCGCTCAGGATCTGTTCGCCGTCCAATTCGTTGGTCCGTACTCCACGCGTCAGTTGCAGGAACGCGAGCATGCCGAGGAACATCGCGCACCCGCCGAACACGAACGCGGCTGGAAGCGCAATCAGATCGATCAACAACCCCCCGACGACCGAACCGATGACGATACCGATCCCGTTTCCCATCGACCCCAGGCCAAGCACCGAACCCATGCCCACGCGCCGCCCCGCGACAACCTGCATCGCCCCCGCCGCAACCTGCGAGAACGCGCCGCCCGCGCCGCTCAGACAGAGCAACACGAGCGCCAGCCAGTACGAGTTCGCGAAGCCGAGGCCGACAAGCATTACCGCATTCCAGGCGAGCCCGACGGCGACCATGCGGCGACGGTCACTACGGTCCGCGATGCGCCCGAACAGCGGCTGGGTGAGCCCCCCGGAAATGTCCTGCGTGGCGAAGGCGATCCCGATCAGGATCGGCGTCACGTGGAGGCCGTCTTCGAGCCGAATCGCGAGGAAACCAAAAGTGGCGCCACTGGCGAGCGAGAGCAGCCCCATGTGAATCGTCAAGGCCCGCACAAGCCGGTCCCT